>NZ_JAOWGR010000033.1:0-277370 GCF_030333015.1 Citrobacter sp. Cpo012
CCATGCCGAACTCAGAAGTGAAACGCCGTAGCGCCGATGGTAGTGTGGGGTCTCCCCATGCGAGAGTAGGGAACTGCCAGACATCAAATAAGTGAAAAGGCCATCCGAAAGGATGGCCTTTTTGCATTTATACGCGGAAATCAACCGGAACTGTATCCGGCATATATATATTTAATGGATAACCTGCGATAAAAACGCGCGAGTGCGTTCCGATTTGGGGTGAGCAAAAAACTCATCCGGTGGTGCCTGTTCCACAATCTCGCCAAGATCCATAAAGATCACCCGGTCAGCTACTGTGCGGGCAAAGCCCATTTCATGGGTTACACATAGCATGGTCATGCCCGATTGCGCCAGACCTATCATGGTATCCAGCACTTCTTTTACCATTTCAGGATCCAACGCTGATGTGGGTTCATCAAATAACATGATTTTGGGTTTCATACACAGCGAGCGTGCAATGGCCACGCGCTGTTGTTGTCCACCAGAGATTTGCCCGGGATATTTATGTGCATGTTCGGCAATGCGGACCCGCTCAAGGTAGTGCATTGCCAGTACTTCAGCCTCTTTTTTCGGCATCTTTTGCACCCAGATAGGCGCCAGCGTGCAGTTTTGCAAGACAGTTAAATGAGGAAAGAGATTAAAGTGCTGAAAGACCATGCCAACTTCTTGTCGGACGCGCTCAATATTGCGGATGTCTTCATTGAGCTCAATCCCATCCACTATTATGCGTCCTTGCTGATGTTCTTCCAGATGGTTAATACAGCGGATAGTTGTCGATTTACCCGAACCGGAAGGCCCGCATAATACGATGCGCTCTCCCTGTTTTACCTTCAGGTTGATGTTTTTCAGGACATGAAACTGTCCGTACCATTTGTTGACGTTTTCCAGCGTAATCATCGCGTCGGTAGACGGCATTAATAATTGGCTCATAAATTCCTCAGTGCGGTGTACGCCCGGTGTTAAAACGTTTTTCCAGATGCTGGCTGTAACGCGACATACTGAAACAGAAGATCCAGTAAATCAGTGCAGCGAAAACATATCCTTCTGTCGACATACCCAGCCACGCAGGGTCCACAGTTGCCTGCTGCACGCTACTGAAGAGATCAAACAGACCGATGATGATGACCAGGCTGGTATCCTTGAACAGGGCGATAATCGTGTTAACCAGACCCGGGATAACCAGCTTGAGGGCTTGCGGAAGAATGACCAGCCCCTGAGTTTTCCAGTACCCTAGCGCCAGTGATTCCGCGGCCTCATACTGACCTTTCGGTAGGGCCTGTAACCCTCCGCGAACCACTTCTGCGACATAGGCCGACTGGAAAAGAATAACGCCGACCAGCGCCCGGATAAGCTTGTCGATACTGGTTCCTTCGGACATAAACAGAGGAAGCATGACCGAGGACATAAACAGAACGGTAATCAACGGTACACCGCGCCAGAACTCAATGAAAATGACGGATAAAACCCGCACGACTGGCATATGGGAACGACGTCCCAACGCCAGTAAAATGCCCCATGGAAGCGCGCCTGCAATCCCCACGGATGCAATAATAAGCGTCAGTGTTAATCCACCCCACTGCCGGGTTTCTACGCGTTCAATCCCGAAAAAACCACCGTACATCAGCCACCAGACGACAAGCGGATATATGACTGCCCAGATGGCGATATAACGGCCTCGGTGGGGAATGGTTTTCCAGAACATCGGAACAATAGAAACCAGACCAATTATCAGGGCCAGATTTACACGCCAACGCTGATCGTGTGGATAAAGCCCATACATGAATTGCCCGAAGCGTTCATGGATAAACACCCAGCAGGCTCCCGCTTTGGTACAGTCTGCCCGGGTAGAACCGACCCAGTTGGCCTGAAAGAATACCCAGTTCAACAGTGGCGGGAGAAATGACCAAATCAGCCATACGCATAGCAGGGTGAGCAGGCTATTTGACCAACTGGAGAACAGGTTTTTACGCACCCAGAGTAGACTGCGGCTTGCCGGATTACTGCGCTGGCGCGAGGGGTGAGACAGCAGTGCTTTTGTCATCATGGCTCCTTAGCGCTCAATCAGTGCAATACGGCGGTTATAAATATTCATCAGCAAAGAAATACTCAGACTGATGATCAGGTATACCGACATGGTGATGGCGATCGTTTCAATGGCTTGCCCTGTTTGATTGAGTACCGTGCCGGCAAACAGTGAAACCATGTCCGGATAACCAATGGCGGCCGCAAGAGAAGAGTTCTTGACGATATTCAGGTACTGGCTGGTCAGTGGGGGAATGATGACGCGTAGCGCCTGTGGGATGATTACCTGGCGTAGCGTCACCGGATTTGGCAGACCCAGCGAGCGTGCGGCTTCATGTTGGCCGTAAGGAACGGCCTGAATGCCCGCCCGAATAATTTCTGCAATAAATGCCGAGGTATATACCGAAAGCGCCAGAGTCAATGCCGCCAGTTCAGGAATAAGCACCATACCGCCACGGAAGTTAAAACCACGGAGCGCGGGAATATCCCAGTGAAGCGCAGCGCCAAACATCCACTGTGAAATCACCGGTAAAAGTACGATCAACGCCAGAGCTGTGGGCCAGGTCCGACGTAGCTGACCGGTTTTGGTCTGATGCATTCTGTTGAAGCGAAATAATCCGATGGTGACGACGATAGCGATAACGACAGCGGTGCAAAAGGCAAAAAAACCTTCTCCCATTTGCGGGGCCGGAATATAGAGCCCCCGGTTACTCAGGAACATCAAATCCAGCGCGTTAACGGCCTGGCGTGGGCCGGGCAGATTACGTAATACGGCGAAATACCAGAAGAAGATCTGCAGCAGCGGCGGTATATTGCGGAACGTTTCGATGTAGATCGTCGAGAGCTTTCGCAATAACCAGTTATCTGACAGGCGTGCTAGTCCGAGAAAGAAACCGAGAATTGATGCGAAAACAATGCACAGTGCTGAAACTAACAGAGTATTGAGCAGGCCGACCACAAAGACACGACCATACGTATCGCCTTGCTCGTAATCGATCAGATGCTGGACAATGCCAAATCCGGCGCTGCGATCGAGAAAAGAAAACCCCGAGGTAATACCGCTATTGTTCAGGTTATTTATCGTGTTATGAATGAGATAGACCGCAATGCTGATAACCGCAATGACGGCGAGTATTTGAAATAACCAGGCGCGGACCGCAGGGTTAGAAAAGGATAACGATCCTTTTACGGTTGAGCGGCGATGGAACATAAGAAAACCTCAGTAACTATGACTCTGGGCTGAGCGCCGCAGTTGCGGCGCCCGTTACATCACTACGCATTAGCGCACCGGTGGCGCATACTGAATGCCACCGTTATTCCAGAGGTTGTTCTGTCCACGTTTGATCTTCAGCGGACTTTCCGATCCAACGTTACGTTCAAAGATCTCCGAATAGTTACCAACCTGCTTGATAATGTTGTAGGCCCATTTGTTATCAAGCTTCAGATCCTTGCCATAATCCCCTTCTTTACCCAACAGGTGTGCCATATCCGGTGTTGCTGGATTAGCCGCTTTTTCATCGACGTTTTTCGAGTTAACACCCATTTCTTCCGCATTTAGCATGGCGAACAGCGTCCAGCGAACAATGGAGAACCACTCATCGTCCCCACGACGTACGACAGGTCCCAGCGGTTCTTTAGAAATAACTTCTGGCAGGACGATCCATTCCGCAGGATTGCTCAGCTTGATGCGTAGGGCATACAGCTGAGACTGGTCGGAAGCCAGCGTATCACAACGTCCAGATTCCAGAGCCTTGGCTGATTCATCCGAACGGTCAAAGGTGACAGGGGTGTACTTCATCTTATTGGCTTTAAAGTAGTCGGCCACGTTTAGTTCGGTATCGGTTCCCGCCTGAATACAGACCGTTGCACCATCCAGCTCTTTAGCGCTCTTCAGGCCTGCTTTATTGTGGGTAAGAAAGCCAATGCCGTCGTAATACGTTACACCAGTGAAGGACATGCCCATACCGGCATCACGAGAAGAGGTCCACGTGGTATTACGAGAGAGCATGTCGACTTCACCAGACTGTAATGCGGTAAAGCGTTCCTTGGCGGTGAGCGGGGTATATTTTACTTTGCTATCATCGCCAAATACGGCGGAGGCAACGCCACGACATACATCAACATCAATACCCGAGAACTTGCCGCTTGCATCGGCGTAAGAAAAGCCAGGCAAGCCGTCGCTGATCCCACATTGCACAAACCCTTTTTTCTTTACGGCATCAAGTGTTGCGCCGGCATGTGCCTGATTTGCAACAGCAAGCAGCACACCGGCCGCAGCCAGGCTGGCGATTATCATCTTTTTCATAGAGCATCCTGTGTGGAGGAATTATTGTTATGGAAACGTTCTGAAAACGTCTTTTACCTGTCTGTGGCTTTGGCCATACTCTTTTAAGCAAAGGTAGTGCCAGTTTTTTGCGCCTGATTATTCGACGCAATATGCAGAGTGTAGACAGGAAAAAATAAATGCAGCGCCCTGAAGTGGTGCAAAATTGAAACGTAAGCCACATTTCGGCGCAAAAAATTTAAAAATCAGACAGGACGCGTGATAACGATTTCTGGCGTTAATATTAATGGCGTGAGAATAATGAAAAGAAAATGCGGTGTTACGAAAAACAGAAAAAATGCTAATTTCAAATCGCGGATGTGTGAGTGAAATCTATAATAATTTTATTACATGTCAGGTTCTATTAAGCAACGTTTTGTCTTATATGTAGATTTTATGCTTATTGCTAAAAGCGCGGTAATAACCGCGCTTTTAATATGATTTATTTGGTCAGGGCGACAATCCCAAGCGTCAGTCCGGCAACGGCTGCAGCACCACCGGCGATGGCTCCAGCTGTTTCCCAGTTATCCTGGGTGGTGCCTTTCATACAGGTATTGGTATGAACCAGGCGTCCCTGATCGTCGTATACAGGTACGCAAGGAGAATCGTGTGCACAGCCAGCCAGGAATGCGGTAAGCAGTGCAACGGATATTAATCTTTTCATGGTGTTACCTCAAAAATAAGCGTTTCGCTAATCGAGCAAAGACAAACGCTAAGCCATCTGCGAACTCGGCGATTATTTTACCACTTCTTAAAAAAGGACTGACATGAGGAATAATCTCAATTCATGTGGATTGTAAAAATAATGGATAAAAAGAAAGGTCGCGGGGGCGTTTAAAGGAATGCTTTAAATGAAATAAATGGCTATCTTATTAATAAATAAAGAGGCGTAACATGGGTGAAAAAGGCGTCCGTAGACGCCTTTATTTTACAAATTAATCGTTGTGCCGACTAAAACGCCGTCTTACGACAACAAAGAAGACGGGGACGAAGAAGATAGCCAACAATGTTGCGGTCAGCATTCCTCCCATAACACCTGTACCGACCGCATTCTGCGCACCACTACCTGCACCGTGACTGATAACCAGAGGCATAACCCCCAGAATAAAGGCCAGGGATGTCATCAGGATAGGACGAAGACGCATGCGCGATGCCTCCAGCGTCGCTTCAATCAACCCCTTGCCTTCTTTATCCATCAGGTCTTTGGCAAACTCGACGATCAGGATGGCGTTCTTAGCCGAGAGGCCGATTGTGGTTAGTAAGCCAACCTGGAAATACACATCGTTATTCATCCCACGCAGTGATGCTGCTAACAATGCGCCCACAACACCGAGCGGTACAACCAGCATCACCGAGAAAGGAATAGACCAGCTTTCATACAATGCGGCAAGGCAAAGGAAGACAACGATTAGCGAGATGGCATACAGCGCAGGTGCCTGGTTACCCGACAGCCTTTCCTGATAGGACATCCCCGTCCAGTCATGACCAATACCGTTTGGCAGTTTTTCCGCCAGGCTTTCCATCAGCGCCATTGCTTCACCGGTACTTCTGCCAGGCGCTGCTTCTCCCAGCAGTTCCATAGAAGGCATACCGTTATAGCGCTCCAAGCGCGGTGAGCCGTAGATCCAGTGTGCGGAACTGAACGTGGAGAACGGAACCATTTCGCCATTGGCGCTACGAACATACAGATTATTGATGTCCTCCGGTAACATACGGAACTTGGCATCGGCTTGTACGTACACTTTTTTCACGCGTCCACGGTCAATGAAGTCATTGACGTAATAGCCGCCCAGCGCAGCTGAGATAGTTTCGTTGATATCAGACAGTGAGACACCAAGCGCTTGCGCTTTCTCCTGATCGACATCCAGCTTGAACTGTGCGGTATCCTCGAGCCCGTTTGGACGCACACGAACCAGCAGGTCAGGGTGTTTGGCAACCATGCCCAGCAGTTGGTTACGTGCCTGGGTTAGCGCAGCATGCCCCAACCCGCCCTGGTCAATCAGCTCGAAGTCGAAGCCCGTCGCGGTACCCAGTTCAACGATGGCTGGCATGTTGAAAGGGAACACCAGACCATCACGAATCTGACTAAACGCTCGGGTAGCGCGGGCGATAATTGATTCAACGTTATTTTCGTTACCGCTACGTTCTTCCCAGGGCTTGAGGCTGACGAACGCCATCCCTGAGTTTTGCCCCTGGCCGCTGAAGCTAAAGCCGTTAACCGTAAAGACGCTTTCAACGTTGGCTTTTTCATTGTTCAGGTAGTAGTGGGTGACCTGATCCAGCACCTTCTGGGTGCGTTCTTGCGTGGCGCCTGCAGGAAGTTGAATCATCGTCAGGAAGACGCCCTGATCTTCCTCTGGCAGGAAGGAGGTTGGCAGGCGCATAAACAGCACCGCCATCCCGATGACGATTATCAGGTAGACGACCAGGTAACGCCCGGTTTTACGCACAATACCGCTGACGCTATTGGTGTAATGATTGACGCTGTGATCGAATTTGGCGTTGAACCAGCCAAAGAAACCGCTTCTTTTCTCGTGATGTTCAGCTGATACCGGCTTCAGCAACGTTGCACAAAGTGCGGGAGTCAGGATCAGCGCGACCAGTACTGAAAGCGCCATGGCGGAAACGATGGTGATGGAAAACTGCCGATAGATAGCCCCGGTTGAACCGCCAAAGAAGGCCATCGGGATAAATACCGCAGACAGCACCATGGCGATACCAACCAGTGCTCCCTGTATTTGTGACATGGATTTTTCCGTCGCCTCTTTGGGCGGCAGATTATCCTCCATCATCACGCGTTCCACGTTTTCCACCACCACTATCGCATCATCGACCAATAGACCGATGGCGAGCACCATGCCGAACATCGTCAGGGTGTTTATTGAGTAGCCAAACGCAGCAAGCACGGCAAATGTGCCCAACAATACGACAGGTACGGCGATGGTCGGAATGAGCGTTGCCCGGATGTTTTGCAGGAATAAATACATGACCAGGAACACCAGCACGATCGCTTCAAACAGTGTTTTTACCACTTCATGAATGGAGATGGTTACAAATGGCGTCGTGTCGTACGGGTAGACCACCTTCATTCCCTGCGGGAAGAATGGTTGCAGTTCAACCAGCTTGGCTTTAATAGCGTTCGCGGTATCCAGCGCGTTTGCCCCAGTTGCCAGCTTGATCCCAAGGCCGGATGCAGGCTTACCGTTAATACGCGCCACGACGTTGTAGTTTTCCCCGCCTAACTCGATACGCGCGACGTCTTTCAGGTGAACAACCGAACCATCGCTGTTCACGCGTAAAGTCACTTTGCCGAACTCTTCAGGGTCTTTCAGTCGCGTTTGCGCAATGATAGAAGCGTTAAGCTGCTGGTTAGGTAATGCAGGCGTCCCCCCTAACTGACCTGCGGCAATCTGATCGTTCTGTACCTTCAACTGATTGATCACATCAACCGGCGTGAGCTGATATTTGTTCAATAAGTTTGCATCCAGCCAGATGCGCATGGCGTACTGTGCACCAAACAGTTGCACGTCACCCACGCCATTCAGACGGCTGATTGAGTCTTTAACGTTCGAGGCGACGTAGTCGGAAATGTCATCCTGTGTGGTTTGTGGGTTGTCAGAAACAAAACCCGCAACCATCAAAAAGCTGCTGCTGGATTTCTCGACGCTGATCCCTTGCTGCTGAACTTCTTGCGGCAGTAGCGGAGTGGCGAGCTGCAGTTTATTTTGCACCTGCACTTGCGCGATATCGGGATCGGTACCGGACTGGAAAGTCAGTGTAATAGTCACACTCCCGGCCGAGTCGCTGGTGGAGGACATATACATCAGGTTATCGATACCATTCATATTCTGTTCGATAACCTGTGTGACTGTATCCTGAACCGTCTGTGCATCTGCACCAGGGTAGGTGGCAGAAATAGCGACCGCAGGAGGCGCAATGGTCGGGTACTGTGCCACGGGCAGTTGCATGATTGCCAGAGCACCCGCCATCATCAGAATGATAGCCAATACCCAGGCAAAGATAGGACGCCTGATAAAAAAGTTAGCCATGTCCGGTTACCTTATTGGGCTTTCGTGGCAGGGGTTTCGGTATCGGCGGTTGCTTTAACCTGAACGCCTGGACGTGCTTTCTGTAAGCCACTCACGATAACTTTGTCACCCGGTTGCAGGCCTTCGCTGATGAGCCACTTGTCACCAATAGCTTGTGCGGCAACGACTGCGCGAGACTCAACCTGACTCTTGCCGTTAACGACCATTACGGTGGCATCGCCGCGAGGTGTACGCGTTACCCCCTGCTGCGGAACGAGAATGGCATTTGGCTGGACGCCTTCATCAATGCGTGCGCGCACAAACATGCCCGGCAACAGCGTGTGCTGTGGGTTAGGGAACACGGCTCTGAGGGTGATTGAGCCGGTGCTTTCATCAACCGTCACATCAGAAAACTGCAAAGAGCCTTTTAGCGGGTATGACTGACCATTTTCCATCACCAGTTCGACAGTACTGCTGGCGCTGTCTTTATGCAGACTCCCTTGTTCAACGGACTGTTTGAGGCGCATAAAGTCGTTACTGGACTGTGTCACATCGACGTAAATGGGATCGAGCTGTTGAACGGTAGCAAGCTCTGTAGCCTGGCCATTCGTGACTAATGCACCTTCGGTGACGTTAGATTTACCGATGCGTCCGCTAATTGGCGATGTCACTTTGGTGTAGGCCAGATTGATACGCGCGCTTTCGACCGCCGCTTTTGCCGCGATCACGGAGGCATCGGCCTGACGAGCATCAGCAATTGCCTGATCGTACTCTTGCTGGCTGATGTACTTGGTGCCAACCAACGGCACATAGCGTTTCAC
Source organism: Citrobacter sp. Cpo012 (assembly GCF_030333015.1). Classification (NCBI taxonomy): domain Bacteria; kingdom Pseudomonadati; phylum Pseudomonadota; class Gammaproteobacteria; order Enterobacterales; family Enterobacteriaceae; genus Citrobacter; species Citrobacter sp. Cpo012. Next base: position 9,195 of record NZ_JAOWGR010000033.1, read on the forward strand.
CGTTAAATGCGCGATTGCAGCCGCCGCTTCACTCTTCGCCAGTTCACCTTTGGCGCTGTCATAGTCAGCCTGATAAGTCGCGGGATCGATCTGATAAAGTGACTGTCCGGCTTCAATATCGCTTCCCTCAGTGAAATTCCGTTTAAGCACTATCCCGCTGACCTGGGGACGAACTTCTGCAATTCGGAATGCCGTTGTGCGCCCGGGTAATTCGGTCGTTACGGCTAAAGGAGCCTTTTCGACGATATGGACAGTCACCTGCGGTTCTGCGGGATGAGCTTGTGTTTCTCCCTGATCGTTACAACCGGCGAGTAATGCAGCGGAGACGATGATGAATGAGGGCAGGAGTGAAAACCTGGCATTTTTCGTCATTTCTATTCCTTAAAAAACCGAACGCTCGTTATTAACCGGGTAAAGCAGGGGGCGATAACGCGCACAAGAAAAATAATAGTTGGCTATCCTACAAATTATTAGCTTGCGATGTAAGCAATACTTATTTATAGGCACGATACACGGCACGTAAAAGCAAAAAAAGATTAATCGACAGCTGTTTCATTGTGGTGTTAATAGCAATACTATGATTCGCATAAACACAAATTGAAATAAGCATTTGGTTTGTGAATATATTGTTTGTTGGCATTCGTTTTGTTTATTCGTGTGCAAAGTCCGTAATAATATTTTTTAGAACTCGTTTAAATAAATGCTAAGTGATACATTTGTTCCGTATCGCAAATATTAGATAAGAAAGTTAATCATTCTCTACTCTACCTCAGACAGTCGGAACCATGGCCAGAAAAACGAAAGCTGATGCCCTCAAAACGCGGCAGCACCTGATAGAAACGGCAATTGTACAGTTTGCCGCACGTGGCGTAAGCAATACGACGCTAAACGACATTGCGGATGCTGCCAGCGTGACGCGTGGCGCGCTCTATTGGCATTTCGAAAATAAAACTCAACTGTTTAATGAGCTATGGTTACAACAACCACCTTTACGCGATCTTATTCAGGACAAGCTAATTGGTCGTTGGGGTGATAACCCTTTACAGCGATTGCGAGAAAAGTTTGTGGTGGGGTTACAATATATTGCAGAGAACCCTCGTCAGCAGGCATTAATGCAGATTTTATATCATAAGTGTGAATTTCATAACGATATGATATCTGAGCAGGCTATTCGCGATAAAATAGGTATCAGTCATCATAGCATTCGTGATTCCCTGCAAAAGTGTGTCGATGACAATTTGATTGCCACCACTCTTGATTTAGATGTCATCATCATTATTCTGCACGGTAGTTTTAGCGGAATTATAAAAAACTGGTTAATGAATCCAGTGAGTTATGATCTATATGGGCAAGCTCCAGTATTAGTTGATAATGTACTAAAAATGTTAAGCCCAGACGGTAGCGTCATGCAATTAATGCAGAGTGAAAACCAGGTAGGATAGTTTTTACCGCCAGGGGCTGACGGCTGTCGAAGTGTTATCTGAGGTGCTATTCGAGGTCGACGCAGTTGACCAGCTTAAGGGGATTCACTGAGTTCATATTCCGGCACTTGTCGTGCTCTGTTGTCATCAGCTCTATCCATTGGATGAGCAGCGCATCAAAAAGAAAAACGAAGACCGCAAAAACAACCAGCCACCAATACTTGCGAATCATTCCTAAACCCTGTGTATTCATGCCCAAGTGTGCAGGGAATATACACGAAATTTTTAAGCTGAAAAGCAGACTTACAATGCCTTTACTTTGTTGAAAGATCGCCACTCCTTGCCGTCAATCGACTCTTTTTAGACAGGTTTTTTGTCTTACGTTTTTTCACCTTGGCAAGCTCAATTTCTGAAAAATGAGAACCGATACTCAGTCTTCTGAGTCCCATTTTTACGTATTCAGTATTGATCTCAATCCCGACAAACTTGCGACCCAATTCCACGGCGGTAGCTCCGGTGGTGAAGCTGCCGGCAAACGGATCCAGTACCTTGTCATCTGGGTTCGAGGACGCCAGAATTATACGCTCCAGGAGGGCTTTGGGTTTCTGGGTGGGGTGGTTTTCGTATTCGTCCATCAGATAGCGTACGCGTGGGAACTCCCAGACATTGCCCGGCACTTTTTTCTGATTGTAGGGCTGCGGCGGGTTTTTTCTGTAGTCTATTAGCGCGCGTTTAGCGCCAGTTTTGGCTTCAACCAGAATATCGTCACGATTAAATGTGTAGTTTTTCTGATCTTTTACCATCATCAGGATCGGTTCATACATCGAACCAAAGTAATTTTTGGCCTGTACTCCTGAGCTATCGTATGACCACACGATACGACTCTTGATGGTAAAAAGCGGGCGGCATTTGAGATCGATGTACGGCATGTTCTCCGTACTGTTCATGATGTACATGGTGCCGTGTGGTTTGAGGATGCGATGGCACTCGTCGATGCACTCAAACAACCACGCCAGAAAGGTCTCTTCGTCCCAGGATTCAACCATCCCGTCAAAGTCTTTCCCGATGTTATAAGGAGGGTCAGCAAAAATGAGTTCGACGCTTTCAGACGGCAGTTTTTTCAGTTCAGTTAGCGCATCGCCCAGGATTATCTTTTTAGATTCATCGCCAAAATAGACAGGTTCACATCTCGCGTTCATCGCCAAAGCCTCCCGTGTGACGTCAATAAAAAAGGCGCTTCCCCATGCCGAGTAGCGCCTTTTAAAACAAACATTTAACTGATTAGTATCAGTTCATGCCGTATTTTTTCAGTTTTTTACGCAGCGTACCACGGTTGATGCCCATCATCAGGGCAGCACGGGTCTGGTTACCGCGGGTGTATTGCATCACCATGTCCAACAGGGGCTGTTCTACTTCAGCCAGTACCAGCTCATAGAGATCATTCACATCCTGACCATTCAATTGAGCAAAATAGTTCTTCAGTGCCTGTTTAACCGAGTCACGCAGGGGCTTTTGAGTTACCTGGTCCTGAGAGTTAACGGTAGAAACGGTCAGTACGTCAGAATTTACGCGTTGTTCGAACATAGTTCTGTCAGCTCTTTATTTCTGTTTACGCAAAATTTTCGAAGTATGCCTCCAACGCCGCCAGCTGTTCGCTGGAATCTTCAATGGCGTTGAATGTGCGCCGAAACTGGTCATCCGGAGCGTGTTCCTGGAGATACCAGGATACGTGTTTACGCGCAATTCGGTACCCTTTTGCCTGACCATAAAAGTCGTGCAGTTCCCGAATATGCGCACAAAGCAAGCGCTTCACCTCTGCCAGAGGCAGCGGGGGCAGCAGCTCCCCAGTGTCCAGATAATGCTGGATTTCCCGAAAGATCCAGGGTCTTCCCTGAGCTGCACGTCCTATCATCAGGGCATCCGCCCCCGTATAGTCGAGTACAGCTCTGGCTTTATGCGGGTCAGTAATGTCGCCATTCGCGATAATCGGAATGGAAACTTTCTGCTTAACTGCCCGAATACTGTCGTACTCAGCATCTCCATTGAACAAACAGGCGCGGGTGCGTCCATGAATGGTCAGAGCCTGAATGCCACAGTCTTCAGCCAGTTGGGCAATCTCTACGCAGTTACGGTGTTCCGGAGCCCAGCCGGTGCGAATCTTGAGTGTGACAGGAACGTCCACTGCATTGACGACCTCGGTTAGTATCGATTTCACTAAATCCGGGTACTGCAAGAGGGCTGAACCTGCGAGCTTGCGATTCACTTTTTTAGCCGGACACCCCATATTGATATCAATAATCTGGGCGCCGCTTTCCACGTTAATACGTGCGGCATCGGCCATCTCAACAGGGTCGCTACCGGCAATTTGCACCGTGCGAATTCCTGGCTCATCAACGTGCACCATCCGTAAACGAGACTTGTCACTTTCCCAAACCTGCGGGTTAGAAGACATCATCTCGGATACTGTCAATCCTGCTCCCATCTCATAGCACAGCGTCCTGAATGGTCTGTCAGTGATGCCAGCCATAGGTGCTGCGATCAGGCGATTTCTGAGCTGGTATTGTCCGATGCGCATGAGTTAAGAAATGACCATACTGTGACTGCAAGGCGGCGTATATTACGCATTTTTCGCACGAGATGAAAGGCCAAACTTTGACCAATCCACTGAGGTGGATCAATGAATTGCCGTAAATGTGAACGCATGAAAATATTTAATCATATAAATCATCGCATTATAAAAATGTGTCGATTTTATATACACATATAATTTTGCGTAACTTCTCATTTTTTCTTCAGCTGCAGACGGTACTGACAAGATATTCTGCTGAATTAATCAGCAAATTACCTCGTCATTGTGTGATCGCTACCTCATTTTAGTACAGGATCTCGGTATCCCCAGAATAGCTGTCCGTAATCTTGCGTTCATTCAACGGCTGCAGCGGGCGATTGTTTGCCGTCCCAACAATGTAGTGGAATTTATCCATCTGTTCGGCAGAAAGAGCAACAGGCGTTTTCAGGACAGTCCAGGTGACGCCTTCGGTGCAGGGAGGCGTTGTTAACGAACCACGGTAGCGCCAGTAGGTTTTATTGTCGGGTAAAAGCTGGTGGATATCGACCGGCGAGAAGATGGCCATGCTGCTGTCCTCCATGGTTGGAAAGGACTCCCACAAATTTTGAATCGCCTGGTTTGGTTCGCCGATATCAAACATAACCGCCACGATAGCGATGTCTCCGGATTGATTTTTGTGGACCAGCTGCAGCTCCAGCGGATAGGTTTTACCGTTGAGGGTATGTTCGCTCGGGGCATGAAAATCAAATTGTTTTAAATAATAAAGCGTTTCATCAATTTCAATAGAATTAGATGCGTAGCTACTCATCGTTGCTTGCAACGTATGGTTAATGCTCCGAAATCTAGTTGGGCCATCGACGTACTGCATGTTCAGCGCGGGGAGACCGAGTTTACTGGTTGTGGTGGTCTGGATGTCTATGGGGGATTGGTTTATGCCTGTCTGGCACGTTGCATACGCTTTGCTGATTTCTCCCCACCGTGCTGGGCCGTTTTCTTCGGTATATCCCCATGGTACGGCCAGCGTGGTCAGTGGCGTCATGCATGCTGCCAGCAAAGTTGTTGTAAAACAGTTGAAACGCATACGTTTACTCAACGAAAATCAATATAAAAAATAACAAAATCAATTGATTATTATATCGCTGAGGAAAGTGTCGGTATGCTGGTCAATTGTCTGAAAATGGCGTGGTCAGATAACCACGCCGGAAGGGATTATTTTTTCTGGCCGGTAATGCGACACCACTCTTCTTTCTCGATAACCGGATCGAGCGTAAAGAGATCGGCATAGGCTTCACAGACGCTTTCCGCCTGGCTGGCAAGAATACCAGAAAGCCCCAGCAAACCGCCCTCAACGGGCAGTACGCTGATTAACGGAGCCAGTTCACGTAATGGGCCAGCAAGGATGTTGGCGACCACCACGTCGGCTTTCATCGCCTCTGGCTGGTCTTTCGGCAGATAAAGCTCCAGACGCTCAGAAACACCATTACGCTGGGCGTTATCACGGCTGGCCTGAATCGCTTGCGGGTCGATATCCACGCCAATGGCTTTCGCCGCACCCAGCTTCAGTGCCGCAATAGCAAGAATGCCGGAGCCGCAGCCAAAGTCGATAACCGTTTTACCGTTAAGATCAAGACCGTCCAGCCATTGCAGGCACAGAGAGGTAGTGGGGTGCGTGCCTGTACCAAACGCCAGACCCGGGTCCAGCATCACGTTGACAGCATTCTCATCCGGGACATCGCGCCAGCTTGGGCAAATCCACAGACGTTCACCAAAGCGCATCGGGTGGAAGTTATCCATCCATTCGCGTTCCCAGTCTTTGTCTTCGAGCTGTTCGATTTTATGCGCGAAGCCTTCACCCAGCAGCGGATGCTGTTCCAGGATAGCAACTACTTCTTTCATGTCGGTTTCTGCATCGAACAAGCCGATAACGTCGGTATCACCCCACAGGCGAGTCTCGCCCGGCAGAGGTTCAAATACCGGCGTATCATGCGTATCCTGGAAAGTAATGGAAACGGAGCCCGCTTCCATCAGTGCATCGCTCAACTCTTCAGCGTTGGCACCGGTCGTGTTCAGTTTCAGTTGGATCCATGGCATGGCAAAACTCTTTATTTATCAGTAGTCAATATGGCGGCTTGCGGGACGGCGGAACCGAAACGGTTGCCTATCAGGAAAGCCAGCAAGCTTATCAGTAACGAGGGCACGATTGGGTGGAAGCCCAGGAACTGAACGTTAAAGGTGGCGAGTAGAGCATAAAGCACGCCGCCGACAATCATCGCGCTCAATGCGCCTGACGCGTTTGCCCGCTCCCAATAGAGGCCCAGCACCAGAGGCCACAGGAAGACGGCTTCCAGCCCGCCAAACGCCAGCAGATTCAGCCAGATAATCATCTCTGGCGGTTTCCAGGCGGCCAGCAACAGCAATGCGCCCAACAGCAGGGTAATCACTGCCGACATGCGTTTCAGCCGGGTTTCGTTTTCCAGCTGTTCCGGGCGAAGGTTCAGGTACAGATCCTTAATGATCGTAGCGGAACTTTGCAGCAATTGGGCATTGATCGTCGACATAATCGCAGCCATAGGTGCGGCGAGGAAAATCCCGGCAGCGACCGGCGGCAGGACTTTGACCATCAGCGTAGGGATTACCAGATCCGGTACCGTCAGGTCAGGGATTACCGCCCGTCCCAGAGCGCCCGCCAGATGCATACCAAACATCAGAATCGCCACCACGATGGTGCCGATGATAATGCCGCGGTGTACCGCTTTACTGTCTTTATAAGAGATACAGCGTACCGCCGTATGCGGCAGGCCAATCACGCCAAAGCATACCAGCACCCAGAATGAGGTCATAAACGTGGGTGACAAAATGTCATCAGCGCCCTGCGGCGAAACCAGTTTAGGATCGATAGTCTGCAGGGTTACCACCGCATTGCTGAGGCCACCGGCAGCATGAACAACGCCGACCAGCAAAACGATAGTACCAATCAGCATCACCATGCCCTGCATGGTGTCGTTCAACACGCTGGCGCGAAAGCCGCCGAACGCCGTGTATAACGCGATGCTGACGCCAAAAATCAGCAGACCGGTTTCGTAGGGGATACCCGCTGCGGTTTCCAGCAAACGTGCGCCGCCAATAAACTGTACGGTCATTGCCCCGACAAACGCGACCAACAGGCTGAGGCTTGCCAGCCATACCAGCAGGCGGCTCTGGTAGCGTGCAAATAGCATATCGTTGAGGGTAACAGCATTATAACGGCGTGCCAGAATGGCGAATTTCTTACCAAGAATCCCCAATGAGAGCCATACGGCGGGCAACTGGATCATCGCTAGCAGCACCCATCCCAGTCCGTATTTGTAAGCGGCACCAGGACCGCCAATAAACGAGCTGGCGCTAATGTAGGTTGCCGTTAGCGTCATCGCTAACACGACGCCGCCCATGGAGCGGCTGCCGAGGAAATATTCATTCAGGAAGGTACCGGTCGATCTCTTGCGCATGGCATAAACTGAGAGACCGAAGACCACCAGAAGATAGGCGACCAGCGGAAAAATAACTTCAAGCTGCATCGTCATCCTCCAACGGAATGTCGCGATAGATAAACTTCACCATCGCCCAGCACAGCACGATAAAAACCAGCGGCGTTAGCAGGCAGGCCATTTCGAACCAGTGCGGTAAGCCGGTAAAACCCAGCGTTGAATCTGGTAAGTAAGCGGCCACTAACCATGTGACCAGATATAAAAGGGTTAGCCACAGCGCCCAGCGCGCCTCTTTATGGGCCTGAACAAAACGAGCGTCCATTTTTTGTCCCTTGTGGATAAAGAAAGCGGGGATTGTACCTTATGGCACGTGCGGGAGGGGAGAAAAACAAAAGGCCGGAATTTCCGGCCTTTTCGGTTAACGCACGCTTACTTTTCCTGAAGTCCGAGTTTTTTCTCCAGGTAGTGGATATTGGTTCCACCGTGCTGGAAGTGCTCGTCATTCATGATACGGATCTGCAGGTCAACGTTGGTTTTGATACCGTCGATGATCAGTTCCTGCAATGCGTTTTTCATACGGGCGATAGCGACGTCGCGGTTTTCGCCATAGCAGATCAGCTTACCGATCATTGAGTCATAGTACGGAGGTACGGTGTAGCCTGCGTAAATATGAGACTCCCAACGCACACCAAAGCCACCCGGTGCGTGGAAACGCGTGATTTTACCCGGGCTTGGCAGGAAGGTGTTCGGGTCTTCGGCGTTGATACGGCATTCTACCGCATGGCCTTTAACCACAACTTCGTCCTGCTTGATGGACAGCGGTTGACCCGCTGCGATGCGCAGCTGCTCTTTGATCAGATCAACGCCGGTGATCATTTCGGTTACCGGGTGTTCAACCTGAATACGGGTGTTCATCTCAATGAAGTAGAATTCGCCGTTTTCGAACAGGAACTCGAAAGTACCCGCCCCGCGATAGCCGATATCAACACACGCTTTGGCGCAACGCTCGCCGATGTAGCGACGCAGTTCCGGGGTAATGCCCGGCGCTGGTGCTTCTTCGACAACTTTCTGGTGACGACGCTGCATGGAGCAGTCACGTTCTGCCAGATAAATTGCGTTACCCTGACCGTCAGCCAGCACCTGAATTTCAATGTGGCGTGGGTTTTCCAGGTATTTCTCCATGTAGACCATGTCGTTATTGAAAGCGGCTTTTGCTTCCGCTTTGGTCATGGAGATGGATTGTGCCAGTTCGGCATCGCTGCGCACGACGCGCATACCGCGACCGCCGCCGCCGCCGGAGGCTTTGATGATAACCGGGTAGCCGATGCGTTTAGCATGAGCGCGGTTAGCGTCCATGTCATCGCCCAGCGGGCCGTCAGAGCCTGGGACTGTCGGTACGCCCGCTTTCTTCATCGCGGTGATTGCAGACACTTTGTCGCCCATCAGGCGGATGGTGTCGGCTTTCGGGCCGATGAAGATAAAGCCAGAACGCTCTACCTGCTCAGCAAAGTTGGCGTTCTCAGAGAGGAAGCCATAGCCCGGGTGAATTGCCACCGCGCCGGTGATTTCAGCGGCGCTGATGATAGCCGGGATGTTCAGATAGCTTTTTACGGACGGAGCCGGGCCGATACAGACCGTCTCATCCGCCAGCAATACGTGTTTTAAATCGCGATCCGCACTTGAATGCACAGCGACAGTCTTGATGCCCAGTTCTTTACAGGCACGAAGAATACGCAGGGCAATCTCGCCGCGGTTGGCGATAACAATTTTATCCAACATGTTCGCCTCGTTATTCGATGACGACCAGCGGCTCGTCAAATTCTACCGGTTGACCACTTTCTACCAGGATCGCTTTAACTACGCCGGATTTGTCGGCTTCGATCTGGTTCATCATTTTCATGGCTTCAACGATGCACAGGGTATCGCCCGCATTCACTTTCTGTCCGATTTCGATGAACGCTTTAGCATCCGGGCTCGGGGTGCGGTAGAACGTACCAACCATTGGGGAGCGTACGATGTGACCACTGATTTCCGCTGCTGCCGGAGCTTCCATACTTGGAGAGGCAGTTTGTGCGACAGCGTTAGACAGAGCTGGTTGCTGCATCACTGGTGCAGCATAAGCCTGTTGCATCATCGGAAAACTTGCAGCTGGCGCTGCACGGCTGATGCGTACAGATTCTTCGCCTTCAGAAATTTCCAGTTCGGAGATGCCTGATTCTTCAACCAGCTCGATCAGCTTTTTAATCTTACGAATATCCATGAGTGGGTTCCGTACTCTTTGTTTAGTGAGATTGTGACAGGCGTTTTACCGCCGTCTGTATAGCATTTTTATAACAGTGAGTGACAAGATGCCACGCATCTCAGGCGCTGCACTGGGTGCTGCTGCCATTAAGTGAGATTGCCAGACTTGTTAGTCATTGTGCGGCTATCTTCTGCCATTTTCGGGTAAAAGACAAAATATACCTTCAATATGCGATTGTCACCCTTTCAGCGCCTTAAAAACGCTACCGGGGATAGCAAAGTCGCACATTATAACTATTTCGTAGCAATTGGCAGCTAAATACTGGTCTTATCAGGGAAGATAATCAACCGTTAACATGTAAAGAAAATCGGATCGTCCGTGTTTTGCAACGCACTGCACATATCGTGAAACTACCGCCACCACTGGCGAAACTTCTTGTAACGGCACGCTAACAGCACCGCAGCGAGCGCTGCATAAATAATCGGTTGAGGGGAGATAATTTTTACCGACCACAGATAATGTATGGGTGCCAGGATCGCCACAAGATAGACGAAGTTGTGCAAATACTGCCAGTTTTTACCCAGCTTTCGCTGTGCAGCCTGCGTGGACGTTAAGGTGAGGGCGAATAATATGACCCAACTGACAATGCCCAAGGTTAAATAAGGTCGCGTAATTAATTCCCGCCCTAACAACGCCAGATTATTAATGCCCAGTTCCAGTAACGCGTAGCTGGTTAAATGCAGTGTTGCCCAGGCGAAACACCATAGCCCTAACAGGCGACGTGTGCGTATCAATAATGGCTGTTTAGCGTAGCGCGCGAGTGGAGAGACCAGCAAGGTCGCCAGCAAGAATTTCAGAGCTGTCCTACCGGTAAAGTGCTGGATATCTTTGACCGGATCGGCGCTCAGGCCGCCGTGATTTATCGCCCAAAATAGCCAGATAAACGGCAAAAAACCGGCAAGATGCAGGCAAACTTTCAGCCCGGTAATATACTTTGCGGTCAGTCGCACTTAAAAATTCTCCTGCAAATTGAGTCCGCGATACAGTGACGCAACCTCTTCGGCATAGCCGTTAAACATCAGCGTAGGCTGACGCTGTACGTCCAGAATACCGCCAGCGCCAATAAAACGCTCAGTGGCCTGGGACCAGCGGGGATGATCGACATGCGGATTCACGTTGGCATAAAACCCGTATTCATTGGGCGCGGCCAGATTCCAGGTTGTCGGAGGGCGTTCGCGCGTGAGTTTGATACTCACGATCGACTTAATGCCTTTAAATCCATATTTCCACGGCACAATTAAGCGAATGGGCGCGCCATTTTGTGGCGGAAGGGCCTTACCATAAACCCCCACGGTAAGCAGTGTGAGTGGGTGCATTGCTTCATCCAGGCGCAACCCTTCAACATAGGGATACTTCAGCCCGCCGCCAATAAAGCGATCTTTTTGTCCTGGCATTTCTTCCGGTGCGTACAGCGTTTCGAACGCGACATACTTCGCATTGCTGGTGGGTTCTACCTGCGCCAACAGTTTATGTAACGGAAAGCCAATCCACGGCACGACCATTGACCAGGCTTCCACGCAGCGCATGCGGTAAATCCGTTGCTCCAGCGGGAAACGGGTGGTCAAGGTATCGTGATCGAGAGTGAGTGGTTTGGCGACCTCACCACTGATTTTTAATGTCCACGGATCGGTTTTCAGGCTACCCGCGTTGGCTGCCGGATCCGCTTTGTCGAGACCGAATTCATAGAAGTTGTTGTAGCCAGAAACTTTATCCGCTGGGGTTAAAGGAAGCGAATTTTGCCAGGCGGCGGGCTTGCTGAAATCAAGCGGCTTTCCCGCGGGCGCGGGCGGGCGGTCATTACCCTTAAACCAACTCAGAAGGTCAGCCTGCGCAGAGTGGGGTAAAGACAACGCGGCTGCGCTGATCCCTAATGCTTTCAGCACATGGCGACGCTGCATAAAAAAAGCCGACTCGTCAGTGACGTCGGCTTCTGTAAATGGACGTAATTTCTTCATAACAGACTCCCGGCTTACGCGTCATAACTGACAGGGGACGCGTAGTTAATATGGCAGGGAGTCTGTAGATGTGCCGCGAAATTTCGTTAATTAAGTGTAAATTTCTGCGCCAGGGTCTGTTACTTCACCTTCACCAGCGTACGGCCTTGCACCTGGTTATTGATGATGGCATCGGCGAACTTCGGCGCATCCGCCAGCGTAATTTCCGTTGCCGCCTGAGCATAGAAAGATTCCGGCAGATCCTTAACCAGACGAGCCCAGGCTTCTGCACGGCGTGTCGGCGGGGTCATCACCGAGTCCACTCCTTGCAAACGAACGTTACGCAGAATGAATGGCATTACCGTGGTTGGCAGAGCGAAACCGCCCGCCAGACCGCAGGCGGCAACACAGCCGCCGTAGTTCATCTGCGCGAGGACTTTCGCCAGAACTTTGTCGCCAACGGTATCCACCGCGCCAGCCCACAGCTGTTTTTCCAGCGGGCGAGATTCAGCAAATTCATCGCGGCCAAGAATACGATTAGCGCCCAGGCTTTTCAGGTAGTCGTGGGTGCTTTCACGACCCGAAACCGCCGCAACCTGATAACCCAGTTTATGCAGTAACGCAACGGCCGTGCTGCCCACGCCTCCGCTGGCACCAGTGACGACAATCTCACCGTCTTGCGGACGAATTCCTGCATCTTCAAGCGCCATGACGCAAAGCATGGCGGTAAAGCCAGCGGTACCGATGACCATGGCTTTACGTCCATCCAGCCCTTTTGGCAGCGCAACCAGCCAGTCGCCTTTCACGCGTGCGCGTTCTGCCAGTCCACCCCAATGATTTTCACCTACGCCCCAACCGGTCAGTAAAACCTCCTGACCCGCATGAAAACGGGGATCTTCGCTTGCACGCACGGTACCAGCGAAATCGATACCAGGAATCATCGGAAAATTACGAATGATTTTTCCCTTGCCGGTGATAGCCAGGGCGTCTTTATAGTTCAGGCTTGACCAGTGGACATCCACCGTTACATCGCCTTCCGGTAGCTGATTTTCGTCGAGGGGTTGAACGGATGCGAGGGTTTTTCCGTCCTGCTGTTCTAAGATCAAAGCCTGCATAACCTGTCCTCAATTCGTATAGTGGATTGGAAAATTAATAATGAAGACTATACTCGCTAATCAAAACATGATGCCGATTCTGCGCAATAAATTGCCAGATATACCTGATTTGGTAGTATGCCCTCACAGTTTGTATAAATTGGCGGATTTTGCGGTCAGTTTTGCATTTTAGAGTCGATTTATCACTTTCAGGCCTGTTTCATAACTGTCGGAGTTAACACAAGGATGCGATTAACGACGAAATTTTCAGCTTTTGTCACGCTGCTTACTGGGTTAACGATCTTCGTGACTCTGATCGGCTGTTCGCTGAGTTTCTACAACGCTATTCAATATAAGTTCACCACGCGCGTTCATGCGGTCGCGACGGCGATTGATACGCATCTGGTCTCCAGAGATGTCGTTGCGTTAACCCCGCAAATCGATGAACTGATGGTTTCTGTTGATATCGTTCGCATCGAACTGTTGCAGGGCGAAAACGTGGTGTATGACCACTCACGGACCAGCAGCTACCGACCGGCAGGGACAAACAATCTCTACCGCGAGATTACCGTACCGTTGGTCAAGCATCCGGGTATGTCATTGCGTCTGGTTTATCAGGATCCGATGGGTAACTATTTCCATTCGCTACTGACCACCGCACCGCTCACGATAGCCATTGCTTTCATTATTCTGATGCTCTTTTTGTCTGTGCGCTGGCTTCAGCGCCAGCTTTCGGGTCAGGAGCTGCTGGAGATTCGTTCCACGCGTATTCTGAACGGCGAACGTGGACCGAACGTGCGGGGAACGGTCTATGAATGGCCTGCGCGTACCAGCAGTGCGCTCGATATGCTGCTGACTGAAATTCAAAATGCCCGCGAGCAACGCAGCCGCCTGGATACGCTGATTCGTTCCTATGTCGCGCAGGATACAAAAACCGGGCTAAGCAACCGCTTGTTTTTTGATAACCAACTGGCCACGCTGCTGGAAGATCAGGAAAAAGTAGGCTCGCATGGCGTCGTGATGATGGTGCGCCTGCCGGACTTTACGCTGCTGCGTGATAGCTGGGGAATCACCCTCGCGGAAGAACAAATCTCGACGCTGATCAATTTGTTGTCGACTTTTATGACGCGCTATCCGGGCGCGTTGCTGGCGCGCTACCACCGTAGCGATTTTGCTATCCTGCTGCCGCACCGTACTCTGAAAGAGGCGGAAAGTATCGCCGGGCAATTATTAAAAGCGGTAGATGCACTTCCGGCTAATAAAATGATCGATCGTGCCGATATGGTTCATATTGGCATTTGCGTTTGCCGCAGCGGTCAGTCGCCGGAGCAAGTGATGGATCATGCTGAAGCCGCCACCCGGAATTCGGTATTGCAGGGCGGAAATAGCTGGTCGGTCTATGATGACTCGCTGCCGGAAAAAGGTCGGGGCAACGTACGCTGGCGAACGCTGATCGAACAGATGCTCAGCCGGGGCGGGCCAAGAATTTATCAAAAGCCTGCAGTAACGCGCGAAGGTCGGGTGCATCATCGGGAGTTGATGTGCCGTATTTTTGATGGCAACGAAGAGGTCATTTCGGCGGAATATATGCCGATGGTCCTGCAATTTGGTCTGGCAGAAGAATATGACCGTTTGCAGATAAGCCGTCTGATCCTGCTTTTGGGCTACTGGCCGCAGGAAAATCTGGCGATGCAGACAACGGTTGAATCGCTTATTCGTCCACGTTTTCAGCGCTGGCTGCGTGATACGCTGATGCAGTGCGAAAAATCATTACGCAAACGCATAATTATTGAACTTGCTGAGGCAGATGTCTGTCAACATATCAGCCGGTTACAGCCCGTTATCAGATTGATGAATGCGCTGGGCGTGCGTATTGCCGTTACGCAGGCGGGGTTAACGCTGGTGAGCACCAGTTGGATCAAAGAGCTTAACGTTGAGTTATTGAAGCTACATCCAAGTCTGGTGAGGAACATTGATAAGCGAACGGAAAATCAGCTTCTGGTTCAAAGCCTGGTGGAGGCCTGTTCGGGAACACCCACGCAGGTTTACGCCACGGGCGTACGTTCGCGTAGTGAGTGGCATACGCTGACAGAACGCGGAGTTGCGGGTGGGCAAGGGGATTTTTTTGCCGCATCACAACCACTTGACACTAACGTGAAAAAATATTCGCAAAGATACTCGGTTTAACCTGCCGTTTAATTTGTTTTCACGTAGAATAACGCGCGCTGTGCCTTCTGGGGGTGTGCTTGCCTGCTCGCCAGGTTGTAACAGCAAACATGCAGGTGAATGACCTTTGACAGGTTGCAAACAAAAGCGAGGAGTGCTGCTGATTTATTCAGCCCTGATGGACTCAGGCCGGTTTTGTAACAAAGGAAACGAACTGCACTAATTTTCACCGTAGCAGATGATTTTTGCGCCTTGTCGCTGCTGCGTGTGGTTGGTAAAGTAAGCGGATTTTGTTTTCCGCCCCAGCTTTCAGGATTATCCCTTAGTATGTTGAAAAAATTTCGTGGCATGTTTTCCAATGACCTGTCCATTGACCTGGGTACCGCGAATACCCTTATTTATGTAAAAGGACAAGGCATCGTATTGAATGAGCCTTCTGTTGTGGCCATTCGTCAGGATCGTGCCGGTTCGCCGAAAAGCGTGGCTGCAGTAGGTCATGATGCGAAGCAGATGCTGGGTCGTACGCCGGGCAATATCGCTGCAATTCGCCCAATGAAAGACGGCGTTATCGCTGACTTCTTCGTGACTGAAAAAATGCTCCAGCACTTTATCAAGCAAGTGCACAGCAATAGCTTCATGCGCCCAAGCCCGCGCGTACTGGTGTGTGTACCGGTTGGAGCAACTCAGGTTGAACGCCGTGCGATCCGTGAATCCGCTCAGGGCGCAGGTGCTCGTGAAGTCTTCCTGATCGAAGAGCCGATGGCGGCCGCGATCGGTGCGGGTCTGCCAGTCTCTGAAGCAACCGGTTCAATGGTTGTTGATATCGGTGGTGGTACCACTGAAGTTGCCGTTATCTCCCTGAACGGCGTGGTTTACTCCTCTTCTGTCCGTATTGGCGGCGACCGCTTCGATGAAGCCATCATTAATTATGTTCGTCGTAACTACGGTTCTCTGATCGGTGAAGCGACCGCAGAACGTATTAAACACGAGATCGGTTCCGCTTATCCGGGCGACGAAGTGCGCGAAATCGAAGTTCGCGGTCGTAACCTGGCTGAAGGCGTTCCGCGCGGCTTTACCCTGAACTCTAACGAGATTCTGGAAGCCCTGCAGGAACCACTGACCGGTATCGTGAGCGCAGTAATGGTTGCACTGGAACAGTGCCCGCCGGAACTGGCGTCTGACATCTCCGAACGCGGTATGGTGCTGACCGGTGGCGGTGCGTTGCTGCGTAACCTTGACCGTCTGTTAATGGAAGAAACCGGTATTCCAGTTGTTGTTGCTGAAGATCCGCTGACCTGCGTGGCGCGCGGTGGCGGCAAGGCGCTGGAAATGATCGACATGCACGGCGGCGACCTGTTCAGCGAAGAGTAATCGGATGCAGGTTGGGTAGCCCCCGCGGGTTGCCCTTCCGCTCTGATACGAGAATACGCATAGACTATGAAGCCAATTTTTAGCCGTGGCCCGTCGCTACAGATTCGCCTTATTCTGGCGGTGCTGGTGGCGCTCGGCGTTATTATTGCCGACAGCCGCCTGGGTACGTTTAGTCAAATCCGAACGTACATGGATACCGCCGTCAGTCCTTTCTACTTTATCTCAAATGGTCCTCGTGAATTACTCGACGGCGTGTCGCAAACGCTGGCTTCGCGTGACCAACTCGAACTTGAAAACCGGGCGTTGCGTCAGGAACTGCTGCTGAAAAACAGCGAACTGCTGATGCTGGGGCAATACAAACAGGAGAACGCGCGTTTGCGTGAGCTGCTGGGATCGCCATTGCGTCAGGACGAACAAAAGATGGTGACGCAGGTCATCTCAACGGTTAATGACCCTTACAGCGATCAGGTTGTGATCGACAAAGGGAGCGTTAACGGCGTCTACGAAGGCCAGCCGGTTATTAGCGACAAAGGCGTAGTAGGTCAGGTCGTGGCGGTGGCTAAATTGACCAGCCGCGTGCTACTGATTTGCGATGCGACGCATGCGCTGCCCATTCAGGTACTGCGTAACGATATCCGCGTGATCGCTGCGGGTAACGGCTGCACCGACGATCTTCAGCTCGAACACCTGCCGGCTAACACCGACATTCGCGTTGGCGATGTGCTGGTCACCTCGGGTCTGGGTGGACGTTTCCCTGAAGGTTATCCGGTTGCTGTTGTTTCTTCCGTTAAGCTGGACACTCAGCGCGCTTATACCGTGATTCAGGCTCGCCCGACTGCGGGTCTGCAGCGTCTGCGCTATCTGCTGCTGTTGTGGGGTGCCGATCGTAATGGCGCAAACCCGATGACGCCGGAAGAAGTACACCGCGTTGCTAATGAACGACTGATGCAAATGATGCCGCAAGTTCTGCCTGCACCAGATACCATGGGACCGCCTGCGCCAATACCAGCACCTGCAACAGGCGTGGCTCCAGCGCCCGCAGATACCACGCCGCCACAACCTGCTCCGCGTAAGCCGGGAGGACAGTAAGTGGCAAGCTATCGTAGCCAGGGACGTTGGGTGATTTGGCTCTCGTTCCTTATTGCACTGTTGCTGCAAGTCATGCCCTGGCCGGATGACATTCTGGTTTTCCGGCCAAACTGGGTGCTGCTCATCTTGTTGTATTGGATCCTGGCACTGCCGCATCGCGTAAATGTGGGCACGGGATTTGTGGTGGGTGCCATACTGGATCTCATCAGCGGCTCCACGCTTGGCGTGCGCGCATTGTCGATGAGTATCATTGCTTATCTGGTCGCGTTGAAATTCCAGCTATTCCGAAACCTCGCGCTCTGGCAACAGGCGCTGGTGGTCATGTTGTTATCACTGGTCGTGGATATTATTGTTTTCTGGGCCGAGTTTTTAGTGATCAACGTCTCTTTCAGACCTGAAGTGTTCTGGAGTAGTGTAGTGAATGGTGTGCTTTGGCCATGGCTATTCTTACTGATGCGTAAAGTCCGTCAGCAGTTTGCGGTGCAATAAGGTTGATATGAATACTCTGTATCTTGCTTCAGGTTCTCCACGTCGTCAGGAGTTGCTCGCTCAGCTTGGTGTTACGTTTGAACGACTGGTCCCTGGGATTGAAGAACAGCGTCACCCGCAGGAAAGCGCGCAGCAGTACGTTTCCCGTCTGGCGCGCGAAAAAGCGCAGGCTGGCGTAGTGCTGGCACAGCGCGATTTGCCGGTATTGGGTGCGGATACCATCGTTATCCTTAATGGCGAAGTGTTGGAAAAACCGCACGACGCCGACCATGCCGCAGCAATGCTGCGCAAACTGTCGGGCAAAACGCATCAAGTTATGACGGCCGTGGCACTGGCCGATCGCCAGCACAGTCTGGACTGCCTGGTTGTGACGGAAGTGACGTTCAGAGCACTAACCGATGAGGACATCGCGGGCTATGTTGCCAGCGGTGAACCAATGGATAAAGCAGGTGCATACGGTATTCAAGGGTTGGGTGGCTGTTTTGTCAGGAAGATAAATGGCAGCTATCACGCCGTAGTCGGCTTACCGCTGGTAGAAACGTATGAGTTGCTGACCAATTTTAACGCACTGCGTGAGAAAAGGGATAAACATGACGGCTGAATTGTTGGTAAACGTAACGCCATCGGAAACTCGGGTGGCTTACATTGATGGTGGTATTCTGCAGGAAATTCATATTGAACGTGAGGCGCGACGCGGAATCGTAGGCAATATCTACAAAGGTCGTGTAAGTCGTGTACTTCCGGGTATGCAGGCGGCTTTTGTAGATATTGGACTGGATAAAGCCGCATTTCTTCACGCTTCTGACATCATGCCGCACACCGAATGCGTGGCGGGTGAAGAACAAAAACAGTTCACCGTACGCGACATCTCTGAACTGGTGCGCCAGGGTCAGGATCTGATGGTGCAAGTGGTAAAAGATCCGTTGGGAACTAAAGGCGCACGCCTGACGACGGACATCACGCTTCCTTCCCGTTATCTCGTCTTTATGCCGGGGGCTTCGCACGTTGGCGTATCCCAACGTATCGAAAGCGAAACCGAACGCGAACGCCTGAAAAAAGTGGTGGCGGATTACTGCGATGAGCAGGGTGGCTTCATCATTCGCACGGCTGCGGAAGGCGTATGCGAAGAGGATCTGGCCTCGGATGCTGCCTACCTGAAGCGCGTCTGGACGAAAGTCATGGAGCGTAAAAAGCGCCCGCAAACGCGCTACCAGATGTACGGTGAATTGGCCCTGGCACAGCGCGTGTTGCGTGACTTTGCCGATGCGCAGCTTGACCGCATCCGCGTCGACTCCCGTCTGACCTATGAGGCGTTACTGGAATTTACGGCGGAATATATCCCCGAGATGACCAGCAAGCTGGAACATTACAGCGGGCGCCAGCCTATTTTTGATCTCTTTGACGTTGAGAATGAAATCCAGCGCGCGCTGGAACGCAAAGTTGAGCTGAAGTCCGGCGGCTATCTGATCATCGATCAAACCGAAGCGATGACCACCGTCGATATCAATACCGGCGCGTTTGTTGGGCATCGTAATCTCGACGACACTATCTTTAATACTAATATTGAAGCAACGCAGGCCATTGCTCGTCAGCTGCGTCTGCGTAACCTCGGCGGTATTATCATTATCGATTTTATCGACATGAATAATGAAGATCACCGTCGCCGGGTGCTGCACTCCCTGGAGCAGGCTCTGAGCAAGGATCGCGTAAAAACCAGCATTAACGGTTTTTCACAGCTGGGCCTGGTGGAGATGACGCGCAAACGCACACGTGAAAGCGTGGAACATGTACTGTGCAACGAGTGTCCGACCTGCCATGGGCGTGGTACGGTGAAAACGGTGGAAACCGTATGCTATGAAATCATGCGCGAAATCGTGCGCGTACACCATGCATATGACTCTGACCGTTTCCTGGTTTATGCCTCTCCGGCAGTGGCTGAAACCCTGAAAGGTGAAGAGTCACATGCGCTGGCGGAAGTTGAGATCTTTGTCGGCAAACAGGTCAAAGTACAAATCGAACCGCTGTATAACCAGGAGCAGTTCGACGTCGTCATGATGTAAATCGTGTAGTGGCACCCGCGCATGTAGGCCGGATAAGGCGCAAGCGCCGTTATCCGGCAATATTCACTCAAGGGGTGTGAGTCATATTTTTTGGTAGACAAGGAGAGGCGCGTGAGGCGATTGCCGGGGATTTTACTGCTCACTGGAGCCGCATTCGTTGTCATCGCAGCGCTGCTGGTCAGTGGACTGCGCCTTGCGTTACCTCATCTTGATAGCTGGCGTCCGGCCATTCTTGGCAAGATTGAATCCGCCACAGGTCTGCCTGTTTCCGCTAGCCAGCTTTCTGCCAGCTGGCAAAATTTCGGTCCTACGCTTGAAGCGCGCAATATCCATGCGCAGCTGAAAGATGGGGGAGAATTTTCGGTAAAACGCGTCACGCTGGCGCTGGATGTCTGGCAAAGTTTGCTACACATGCGCTGGCAGTTTCGCGATCTCACCTTCTGGCAACTGCAGTTGCGCACCAATACGCCTATCCAGCGCAGCGAAGGCGGAGATGGGATTGAAACCGGCCATCTCAGCGATCTCTTCCTGCGTCAGTTCGATCATTTCGATCTACGCGACAGCCATATCAGCTTTATAACCCTCTCAGGTCAACGTGCTGAACTGGCGATCCCCCAGCTTACCTGGTTGAATGGTAAAAATCGGCATCGCGCCGAGGGTCAGGTCAGCCTCTCCAGCCTGACCGGACAGCACGGCATTATGCAGGTGCGTATGGACCTGCGTGATGACGAAGGGCTGTTGAATAACGGTCGAGTTTGGCTGCAGGCAGACGACATCGACGTCAAACCATGGCTGGGCAAATGGATGCAGGATAATGTCGCGCTACAAACCGCGCGTTTTAGCCTGGAAGCATGGATGACGATCAGCAAAGGCGTCGTTTCTGGTGGCGATGTCTGGCTGAAAAAAGGCGGGGCAAGTTGGCTGGGTGAAAATCGTACGCACACGCTCTCCGTCGATAATCTGACGGCGCACATCAGCCGTGAAGAGCCGGGCTGGCAATTCTCTATTCCCGATACGCGTATCACCATGGATGATAAGCCCTGGCCGAGCGGGGCATTAACGCTGGCCTGGATCCCTGAGCAGGAAGTCGGTGGCGAGAATAACAAACGCAGTGATGAGCTACGCATTCGCGCCAGTAATCTGGAATTGGCCGGGTTAGAAGGACTGCGTCCGATGGCGTCCAGGTTATCGCCTGCGCTGGGTGATATCTGGCGGGCCACGCAACCCAGCGGCAAAATAGATGTGCTTGCGCTGGATATCCCGTTACAGGCGACAGAAAAAACCCGCTTCCTGTCCTCGTGGACCGATTTGGCCTGGAAACAGTGGAAGCTGCTGCCGGGGGCAGAACATTTCTCCGGTACGCTTGCGGGCAGCGTTGAAAATGGGGCGCTTACCGCCTCCATGAAACAAGCAAAAATGCCGTATGAAACCGTCTTCCGCGCGCCGCTGGAAATAGAGAACGGCGTGGCGACGCTAAGCTGGCTGAAGAATGATAAAGGCTTCCAGTTAGACGGGCGCAACATTGATGTTAAAGCGAAAGCGGTACATGCGCGCGGTGGTTTTCGCTATCTGCAACCGGCTGATGATGAGCCATGGTTGGGCATTCTGGCCGGTATCAGCACCGACGATGGCTCCCAGGCCTGGCGCTATTTCCCGGAAAACCTGATGGGTAAGGATCTGGTTGACTACCTCAGCGGCGCTATTCAGGGCGGCGAAGCGGATAACGCCACGCTGGTGTATGGCGGTAACCCGAATCTGTTCCCGTATCTGCACAATGAAGGGCAGTTTCAGGTCCTGGTGCCGCTACGCAATGCGAAATTTGCTTTCCAGCCCGACTGGCCTGCGCTAACCGATCTTAATATCGAACTAAACTTCATTAACGATGGCCTGTGGATGAAGACGGATAGCGTCAATCTAGGCGGCGTGAAGGCCAGTAACCTGACGGCTAATATTCCCGACTATGCAAAAGAAAAGCTGCTGATTGATGCCGATATCAACGGGCCAGGCAAGGCGGTTGGACCTTATTTTGATGAGACTCCGTTGAAGGATTCTCTCGGCGCCACGCTGGAACAGTTGCAAATTGACGGTGATGTGAATGCTCGCTTACATCTTGATATTCCGCTAGACGGCTCGCTGGTTACCGCCAAAGGCGACGTCAACCTGCGTAATAACAGCTTGTTTATTAAACCACTCGACAGCACGCTGAAGAATTTGAATGGTAAATTCAGCTTTATCAACGGCGATCTGAAGAGCGAGCCGATGACGGCGAACTGGTTTAATCAGCCGCTGAACGTCGACTTCTCCACCACCGAAGGGGCGAAAGCCTATCAGGTAGCCGTGAACTTGCAAGGCGACTGGCAGCCAACCCGCATGGGGATTTTACCGGCGCAGGTCAACGATGCCTTAAGCGGTAGCATGGCGTGGAATGGCAAGGTGGGTATCGATCTTCCGTATCATGCCGGGCCGACCTACGACATTGAGCTAAAGGGTGACCTGAAGAATGTAAGTAGTCACTTACCTGCTCCGCTGAATAAAGCGCCCGGTGAAGCGTTGCCGGTGAATGTTAAGGCCAACGGTAATCTGCGCAGCTTTGAACTGACCGGCAATGCTGGCAGTAAGAACCACTTTAACAGCCGCTGGTTGCTGAATCAGAAACTGACGCTTGACCGCGCTATCTGGACGTCGGAAAGCCGTACTGTGCCCGCGTTACCCGATCAGCAAGGCATTGAGCTTAATCTTCCCCCTATGGATGGCGCGCAATGGCTGGCGTTGTTCCAAAAAGGCGCAGCGGATAACGTTGGCACTAATGCCAACTTCCCACAACGCATCACCGTGCGTACGCCATCATTATCCCTGGGCGGTCAGCAGTGGAATAATTTGAGTATTGTGTCTGAGCCTGCGAGCAATGGCTCCATCGTGCAGGCGCAGGGTCGTGAAATTAATGCCACGCTGGCGATGCGCAATAATGCGCCATGGCTGGCCAATATTAAGTATCTTTATTACAACCCCAGCGCGGCGAAAGCGTCACCGGGCAACACATCAGCCTCGCCGTTTTCCGCCGTGGACAACTTCAGCTTCCGCGGCTGGCCTGACCTTCAGTTACGCTGTGCCGAGTGCTGGATGTGGGGACAGAAATATGGGCGCATTGATGCCGATGTAGCAATTAAAGGCGACACGCTAACGTTGAGCAACGGTCTGTTGGATACGGGCTTTGCCAGACTGACCACCGATGGCGTGTGGGTGAATGCGCCGGGCAAAGAGCGAACGTCACTGAAGGGTAAACTGAGCGGTAATAAAATTGACTCTGCGGCCAGTTTCTTTGGCGTATCGACCCCGATTCGTAATTCTTCGTTCAACGTGGAGTATGACCTGCACTGGCGTAACCCGCCGTGGGATCCGGACGAAGCATCGCTGAATGGGATTTTGCGTACCCGGTTGGGCAAAGGTGAGCTTACCGAACTCAGTACCGGGCATGCGGGGCAACTGTTGCGACTGCTGAGCTTTGATGCGTTGCTACGTAAACTACGTTTTGATTTTAGCGATACCTTCAGTGAAGGTTTCTATTTCGACTCGATTCGCAGCACGGCGTGGATTAAAGATGGTGTGATGCATACCGACGACACGCTGGTGGATGGTCTGGAGGCAGACATTGCGATGAAAGGCTCAGTGAACCTGGTCCGTCGGGAGCTGGATATGGAAGCCATTGTCGCGCCTGAAATTTCTGCCACCGTAGGGGTTGCCGCTGCGTTTGCTGTCAACCCGATTGTCGGCGCGGCGGTATTTGCTGCCAGTAAGGTTCTGGGGCCATTATGGAGCAAAGTTTCGATTCTGCGCTATCGCATCACCGGTCCGGTCGATAAACCGCAGATTAACGAAGTTCTGCGTCAGCCGCGCAAAGAAAGCCAGCAATGATTTGACGGGGGCAAGTAATTGCCCCAATCTCAGTACATAGTATTGCCGGATGGAGCAGCGCTTATCCGGCCTACAGTAGCCTAACAACGTAGGCCGGATAAGGCGTTTTTGCCGCCATCCGGCAGAATTAAATGAGTAACCAAAACGATGAGTCTGAACCTGGTAAGTGAACAATTGCTAGCGGCGAATGGCCTGAAACATCAGGATCTGTTTGCCATTCTGGGCCAACTGGCCGAACGCCGTCTTGACTACGGCGATCTCTATTTTCAGTCGAGCTATCACGAATCCTGGGTTTTAGAAGACCGCATCATTAAAGACGGCTCTTACAATATCGATCAGGGTGTTGGCGTGCGCGCCATCAGCGGCGAAAAAACAGGGTTTGCCTATGCAGACCAGATCAGCCTGCTGGCGCTGGAGCAAAGTGCTCATGCTGCCCGTACTATCGTGCGTGACAGCGGTGACGGCAAAGTAAAAACGCTAGGAGCGGTTGAGCATCAGGCGCTTTACACTTCGGTTGATCCGTTACAGAGCATGAGCCGCGAAGAGAAACTGGATATTCTGCGTCGCGTTGATAGCGTGGCCCGTGCCGCCGACAAACGCGTCCAGGAAGTAACCGCCAGCCTGACCGGTGTTTATGAACTGATCCTGGTAGCAGCGACCGACGGTACGTTGGCCGCTGACGTTCGCCCGCTGGTACGCCTGTCCGTAAGCGTCCAGGTCGAAGAGGACGGTAAGCGCGAGCGCGGTGCCAGCGGTGGTGGCGGTCGTTTTGGCTATGACTATTTCCTTGGCGACCTTGATGGTGAAGTCCGTGCTGACGCGTGGGCGAAAGAAGCCGTACGCATGGCGTTAGTTAATTTGTCCGCGGTAGCAGCGCCTGCTGGTACGCTGCCGGTAGTACTCGGCGCTGGCTGGCCTGGCGTTCTGCTGCATGAAGCGGTCGGTCATGGTCTGGAAGGTGACTTTAACCGCCGTGGTACCTCGGTATTCAGCGGTCACATGGGTGAGCTGGTGGCGTCGGAACTGTGTACCGTTGTGGATGATGGCACAATGGCGGACCGTCGTGGCTCTGTGGCTATTGATGATGAAGGCACACCGGGTCAGTACAACGTGCTGATCGAAAACGGTATTCTGAAAGGCTACATGCAGGACAAACTGAACGCGCGCCTGATGGGCGTCGCGCCAACGGGTAACGGTCGCCGTGAATCTTACGCGCACCTGCCGATGCCACGTATGACCAACACCTACATGCTGCCGGGGAAATCCACGCCGCAGGAAATCATCGAATCCGTTGAATACGGTATTTATGCACCTAACTTCGGCGGCGGCCAGGTGGATATCACCTCCGGGAAATTTGTGTTCTCGACGTCTGAAGCGTATCTGATTGAAAACGGTAAAGTAACCAAACCGGTGAAAGGCGCGACGCTGATTGGGTCTGGTATCGAAGCGATGCAGCAGATTTCAATGGTAGGTAACGACCTGAAGCTGGATAACGGGGTTGGTGTGTGCGGTAAAGAAGGGCAGAGCCTGCCGGTGGGCGTGGGCCAGCCGACGCTGAAGGTGGATAACCTGACGGTGGGGGGTACTGCATAACATCATGATGTATGCCCGATAAGCACCAGCGCTATCGGGCATCTTTCCGGACGCGGCGTCAACGCCTTATCCGGCCAATACTCTTTTTATTTCTCTTTTCCCCGGCCGTACATCCCCTGAAAAAGCTGCGCTACATCAACAAAATACTCCGTCAGATAGTTAATCACCACCTGGACCTTGAGCGGCAGTTTGTCTTTTTCGGTATATAGCGCATAGACCGGACGCGGATCCGACTGGTAGCGGGGAAGGAGGATCTCCACTTCGCCACGATTGATCTCATTGATCACCCACATCAGCGGCACATAGGCAATGCCCGCACCCGCAGCCAGCCAGCGCACCAATGTCATCGGATCGTTAGTCACAAAACGACCCTCTGGGATCAGGCGGGTGGAAATTCCTTCCGGAGCGATAAGCTCGAATTCATTATCCGGGCGCACGCTGTATTCCAGCCACGAGTGGTTGCTGAGATCGGCGGGTTTCTCCGGGGCACCAAACTGTGCGAGATAGCTTTTAGCCGCGCAGACTACCATCGGCATGGCACCCAGGCGACGCGAGAACAGACTGGAGTCCTGCAACGCACCGACGCGGATAACCACGTCCAGACCATCGGCAATTAAATCCGGGGCCGGGATGCCTGTTACCAGATTTACCGTCAGACCGGGGTATTCCTTCAGCATTGTCGCGGTCAATCCGGCGAGGACATTTTGTGCCATGGTTGAAGAACAACCAATGCGCAGCGTGCCGATGGGCGTGTTGTTAAAGGCATAAAGCTGCTCGTGAACATCCTGCGCTTCGTGCAGCATTCTCCGGCAGCCCTGGTAGTAAATTTTACCGGCTTCGGTCAGCCCAATGCTGCGTGTACTGCGGTTTAGCAGCTTAACCTGTAGCTCATCTTCCAGTTTGGAGACCGTCTGGCTTATCGATGAAACGCTCATTTGTAGCTGTCTTGCGGCGGCGGTGAAGGAGCCCAGTTCGACGACTTTGGCGAACACCGACATACGTTTTAATCGTTCCATTGTTCACTCTGGCTTAAAAGTGATTTAGATCACATAATATAGATAACAGCATAACAGTTACGTTAATATATTATTATTCAAATAACAGCTATGTCGCTCTCGCCTGGCTCATCCTTGCCCTTCTCTGCGGTGACATACGCTAGAAAATCTATCACCTGCACTCTCTTAAGTTACCAAGGTCAACATGAGTCTGTTTCCCGTTATCGTGGTGTTTGGTTTGTCCTTCCCACCGATTTTTTTCGAATTACTTTTGTCACTGGCGATTTTCTGGCTGGTGCGCCGGATGCTGGTTCCAACCGGCATCTATGATTTTGTCTGGCATCCGGCTCTGTTTAACACCGCGCTGTATTGCTGCCTGTTCTATTTAATAACGCGCCTGTTCGTTTGAGGTTGAAGTGAAAACACTAACAAAAAAACTCTCCCGTACGGCCACGACTCTCGTACTGGTCATTCTGGCCTTCATCGCTATTTTTCGCGCATGGGTGTATTACACCGAGTCGCCATGGACACGTGATGCGCGTTTCAGCGCGGAAGTTGTCGCTATTGCGCCGGATGTTGCGGGTCTTATTTCCAACGTTAACGTCCATGATAACCAACTGGTGAAAAAGGATCAGATTCTGTTCACCATCGATCAGCCACGCTATAAGAAAGCCCTTGAGCAGGCCGAAGCTGATGTTTCTTATTATCAGGTTCTGGCCCAGGAAAAACGCCAGGAGGCTGGCCGTCGTAACCGCCTGGGCGTGCAGGCCATGTCTCGTGAAGAGATTGACCAGTCAAACAACGTCCTGCAAACCGTATTACACCAGCTTGCGAAAGCACAAGCGACCCGCGACCTGGCAAAATTAGATCTGGAACGTACCGTCATTCGCGCACCAGCAGACGGTTGGGTCACTAACCTGAACGTTTATAGCGGCGAATTTATTACGCGTGGTTCCACAGCGGTGGCACTGGTCAAACAGCATTCTTTCTATGTGCTGGCTTATATGGAAGAAACCAAACTAGAAGGCGTTCGCCCTGGTTATCGCGCTGAGATCACCCCGTTGGGCAGTAATAATGTCTTAAAAGGTACCGTTGATAGCGTGGCGGCGGGGGTAACAAATGCCAGCAGTACGCAGGATGCAAAAGGTATGGCGACCATTGATTCAAATCTGGAATGGGTGCGCCTGGCGCAGCGTGTACCGGTGCGAATCCGCCTTGATGAGCAGAAGGGAACTCTGTGGCCTGCCGGGACAACGGCTACCGTTGTCATTACCGGTAAGCAGGACCGTGATGCAAGCCAGGAGTCCTTCTTCCGTAAAATGGCGCACCGCCTGCGCGAGTTTGGTTAATCGCGATGGGTATTTTCTCCATTGCCAATCAGCATATCCGCTTTGCGGTAAAACTGGCGTGCGCGATTGTACTGGCGCTGTTCGTTGGTTTTCACTTCCAACTTGAGACTCCGCGTTGGGCGGTGCTGACTGCAGCCATTGTGGCGGCAGGCCCGGCCTTTGCTGCCGGTGGGGAACCCTATTCAGGGGCTATTCGCTATCGCGGCATGCTGCGTATTGTCGGGACATTTATCGGTTGTATTGCCGGACTGATCATTATCATCAGTATGATCCGCGCTCCGTTATTGATGATCCTGGTGTGCTGTATCTGGGCCGGATTTTGTACCTGGATCTCGTCACTGGTGAAGATCGAGAACTCCTATGCCTGGGGGCTTTCGGGCTATACGGCGCTGATCATCGTCATTACCATTCAGGCTGAACCGCTGCTGACGCCACAATTTGCGCTCGAACGTTGCAGTGAAATTGTGATGGGGATTGTCTGTGCCATTGTGGCCGATCTACTTTTCTCTCCCCGTTCGATAAAACAAGAGATTGATGTTGAGCTGGACAGCCTGCTGGTGGCGCAATATCAACTAATGCAGTTGTGCATTAAGCACGGCGACAGCGAGGTTGTGGATAAAGCCTGGGGCGATTTAGTCCGTCGTACGGCAGCGCTGGAA
Source organism: Citrobacter sp. Cpo012 (assembly GCF_030333015.1). Classification (NCBI taxonomy): domain Bacteria; kingdom Pseudomonadati; phylum Pseudomonadota; class Gammaproteobacteria; order Enterobacterales; family Enterobacteriaceae; genus Citrobacter; species Citrobacter sp. Cpo012. Next base: position 37,662 of record NZ_JAOWGR010000033.1, read on the forward strand.
GGTATGCGCAGTAACCTGAATATGGAGTCTTCACGCTGGGGGCGTGCTAACCGCAGGCTTAAGGCATTGAACACGCTGTCGCTCACGCTCATCACGCAGTCCTGTGAAACCTATCTTATTCAGAACACCCGACCGGAACTGATTACTGATACTTTCCGCGAGTTGTTCGATACGCCGGTTGAAACGGTGCAGGATGTCCATAAACAGTTGAAGCGGATGCGTCGGGTTATTGTCTGGACTGGCGAACGTGAAACACCGGTAACGATTTATAGCTGGGCAGGTGCGGCGACGCGCTACCTGCTGCTCAAACGTGGTGTGGTGAGTAATACCAAGATTAGCACTACGGAAGAAGAGATCCTGCAAGGTGAGCCGGTGGTGAAAGTGGAGTCTGCCGAGCGTCATCATGCGATGGTTAACTTCTGGCGTACCACGCTTTCTTGTGTGCTGGGGACCTTATTCTGGCTATGGACCGGATGGACCTCCGGCAGCGGTGCAATGGTGATGATTGCGGTCGTCACATCGCTGGCAATGCGTTTGCCAAATCCTCGCATGGTGGCGATAGACTTTATCTATGGGACGTTGGCAGCGTTACCGCTCGGAGCGCTCTATTTCCTGGTGATTATCCCTAATACGCAACAAAGTATGCTGTTACTGTGCCTGAGCCTGGCGGTGCTGGGATTCTTTCTGGGGATTGAGGTACAGAAACGACGGCTGGGATCGATGGGGGCGCTGGCCAGCACCATTAATATCATTGTGCTGGATAACCCGATGACCTTCCACTTTAGCCAGTTCCTTGATAGTGCGCTGGGGCAGATTGTTGGCTGCGTGTTGGCGTTTATCGTCATTCTGCTGGTGCGTGATAACTCTCGTGACAGAACAGGCCGCGTATTGCTCAACCAGTTTGTTTCGGCGGCGGTTTCAGCAATGACCACCAATGTAGTCCGTCGTAAAGAAAATCATCTTCCGGCACTTTATCAGCAGCTGTTTTTGCTGATGAACAAGTTTCCCGGCGATCTGGCGAAGTTTCGCCTGGCGCTGACGATGATCATCGCGCACCAGCGCCTGCGTGATGCACCGGTACCGGTAAACGAGGATCTATCCGCATTCCATCGCCAGCTTCGTCGTACTGCCGATCACGTAATTTCAGCAGGAAATGACGACAAGCGCCGGCGCTACTTTAGCCAGTTACTGGAGGAGCTTGAGGTCTACCAGGAGAAATTAATTATCTGGCAAGCACCGCCGCAGGTGACCGAGCCGGTAAAACGACTCAGTGGGATGCTGCACAAATACCAGCATGCGCTGGTCAGTAATTAAGAGTTGTAAACCGACGCTAAAAGCGTCGGTTTTTTTATGGCTATACTTACCTGAAAATGCGAGAGACCCCTGGATATTGGCGGTCTGTAGAGTAGCTGGCGTCGGGATGGTGGCTATAGATGAGCATCTATACATTTGATTTTGACGAGATAGAAGATCAGGGCGATTTCTACCGCGAGTTCACGCGCACATTCGGTCTGGCCCGGGAAAAGGTTGTTGATTTGGATTCTCTGTGGGAGGTGGTGATCGGGGAGGTCTTGCCGCTGCCGCTGGAAATTGAATTTGTCCATTTACCGGACAAGCTGCGCAGGCGATACGGCGCGTTGATTTTACTGTTCGATGAAGCGGAAGAAGAGCTTGAAGGGCAGTTGCGTTTTAACGTTCGTCACTCAATGTAAGACATAAAAAAGCCCCCGGCAGGCGGGGGCAAGTCGTCGGACTTAGACGACGAGGGTTTATTTGTAGAGTTCTGCAGTAGCGTGCCAGTGAGCACCTTCACGGAGTTCGGTGACGCGATAGCTGCTGGCGCCTGCTTTTTCAGCTTTAGCGGCGATGGCCTGACGCATGTCCATTGGTGAACTACCGATCTGAGAGACGGAGACGCTACCGATGGATTGCAGATTCTGTGCTTCTTGTGAGTTCACCTGAGTAACCGCGGCGCTTGCACCGAAGGAGAGAACAGAAAGAAGGCTTAAGGTTGCAATAGTAGTTTTGATTTTCATGATATTTACCTCGTCGAATTCTTTTATTGGGGGTCTGTGTTTCGTGACCCTCATCACAAAATCAAGTATACACTAATCACCCAATAAATTAATACCACGCTAATTGTTTCGCTGGGTTTTGAGTGTTAAGAAAATGATTTTTTATAACTCAATGGAATTAAAAAGAACATTTCAAACAGCTTATACAAAATAAATTTAATTAAATCATGTAGATGCTTTATTTTGCAAAATGTGCGTTTTTAAGGCTGCATATTCACCATGTGAATGTGTTTTGATGGTTAAACGCACCATTTGTTAAATCAATAGCAGTGGAAAAGAGAAGGAGGGGGATGAAAAGAGAGTGTTTTCCCCCGCCGCGAGGCGACGGGGAGGCGGTATTACAGTTCTTGTTCGAACAGTTCCAGAATGGCTTCGTACAGATCTTTTACCGTAAAACCCTTAGCTGGGGTGGTGAAGATGGTATCGTCACCGGCAATCGTACCCAGGATACCTTCCGCTTTCCCCAATGAGTCCAGCAGACGTGCAATCAACTGAGCAGCGCCAGGGCTGGTATGAATAACCACGACCGCATCGTTATAGTCGATATCCAACACCAGATTTTTCAGCGGGCTGGAGGTCGTGGGTACGCCCAGCTCAGCCGGAAGGCAGTACACCATTTCCATTTTCGCATTGCGGGTACGCACGGCGCCAAATTTGGTCAGCATGCGTGAAACCTTGGACTGATTGATATTATCAAAGCCCTGATCCTGCAACGCGAGGACGATTTCGCCTTGAGAGCTGAACTTTTCTTCTTTAAGTAGCGCTTTAAACGCCTTTACTAATTCTTCTTGTTTTGCCGAGCTTCGCATAAGTCACCCGTAATATGGCGGTAGAAACAACATTATTGTGCATACAGATGAATTTTTATGCAAACAGTCTGCCTTGTTCAAGGCTGAAATAATGTTATGAAAGAGCGGAATTTTATCAAATTTCGTTATCAAGAAACATGCCTGTGTCACGGCTCGCAAATAAGGTTAAAAGTAAATTAAATGTTATCAAATTGATGTTGTTTTGAGAGGCGGGTAGGGTATATTGTCAGCACCTGTTGGAAAGTTGCTCTACTGTGTGGGTGGTTTTGAATTACGTAACTTAGGTTTTATTTTACGTAAGTTAAATGCATAAAAGCCAAATTTGCGTGACTACGCATTCTTGACGCGTGGTTGTTGTATTCATTGGATTTGTGAATTAAGGTCGCCGCCGCGGAGCAATAGACATTTTGCTTATCAATATAATAAGGAGTTTAGGATGAAAGTTGCAGTCCTCGGCGCTGCTGGTGGTATCGGTCAGGCGCTAGCATTACTGTTAAAAACCCAACTGCCTTCAGGTTCAGAACTCTCCCTGTACGACATCGCTCCAGTAACACCTGGTGTGGCCGTTGATTTGAGCCATATCCCTACTGCTGTGAAAATCAAAGGCTTCAGCGGCGAAGATGCTACCCCTGCACTGGAACGTGCTGATGTGGTACTGATCTCTGCGGGTGTCGCACGTAAACCGGGTATGGATCGTTCCGACCTGTTCAACGTCAACGCCGGAATCGTGAAGAACCTGGTGCAGCAAGTTGCTAAAACCTGCCCGAAAGCGTGTATCGGTATCATCACCAACCCGGTGAATACTACCGTTGCTATCGCTGCAGAAGTGCTGAAAAAAGCAGGCGTATACGATAAGAACAAACTGTTTGGCGTGACCACGCTGGACATCATCCGCTCCAACACCTTTGTTGCGGAACTGAAAGGCAAACAACCAGGCGACGTTGAAGTTCCGGTTATTGGCGGCCATTCTGGCGTGACCATCCTGCCACTGCTGTCACAAATTCCTGGCGTAAGCTTCACCGAACAAGAAGCAGCTGACCTGACTAAACGTATCCAGAATGCGGGTACTGAAGTTGTGGAAGCCAAAGCCGGTGGTGGTTCTGCAACCCTGTCTATGGGTCAGGCTGCTGCACGTTTCGGCCTGTCCCTGGTTCGCGCATTGAGCGGCGAAAAAGGTGTGGTTGAATGTGCTTACGTTGAAGGCGACGGCCAGTATGCTCGTTTCTTCTCTCAGCCGCTGCTGCTGGGTAAAAACGGCGTAGAAGAGCGTCAGTCTATCGGCAAGCTGAGCGCGTTTGAACAAAGCTCGCTGGAAGGCATGCTGGATACGCTGAAAAAAGATATTACTCTGGGCGAAGAGTTCGTTAAGTAACGCGAGAGAGGCCTGCGTGTATTTGTAGGCCTGATAAGCGTAGCGCCATCAGGCATTACGTACTAACTCTCTACGATATCGCCTAATAAAAACCGGAGCCAACATGCTCCGGTTTTTTTATGGTCAGTAGGCCGCCAGACGTGACGTTAATTGGTGGCTGGGTATTCCTGGATCGTTACCTGCAGCGTCAACTGTTTGTCATCACGCATCACGACAACGGAGATAACTGAACCTGGTCGAATCTCTGCCACCTGGTCCATCGTTTCCAGCGCAGACACCGCCGGTTTGTTATTGACCGAGATAATCAGATCGTTAACCTGAATGCCTGCCTGTGCTGCCGGACCATCCGGGGAAACTTCGTTAACCACAATCCCCTGAATTTGATCCATCCCGCCGCCCTGAGCGTGCAGTGGTGCAATTTCGCGACCGCTGATACCGATGTAGCCACGAATCACGCGCCCGTCACGAATCAGTTTATCCATGATTTTAGTCGCCAACTGAAACGGAATGGCAAAACCGATCCCTTCCGGGGTTTCGCCATCGTTGCTCTTATCAAATGACAGCGTGTTAATCCCCATCAATTCACCCAGTGAGTTGACCAGCGCACCGCCGGAGTTTCCGTGGTTGATGGAAGCATCTGTTTGCAGGAAGTTTTGCCGTCCTGTCGGGTTCAGGCCAATTCGACCGGTGGCGCTGATGATCCCCTGAGTGATGGTTTGCCCAAGGTTGTACGGGTTACCGATGGCGAGTACTACGTCACCAATGTGCGGCACGCGTTTGTTATTAATTGGGATTGTTGGCAGCCCGCCAGTGGCGTTGATTTTCAGCACCGCAAGGTCGGTTAACGTATCAGACCCCACAAGCAGCGCTTCAAATACGCGGCCGTCCTGCAATGCGACGATGATTTGGTCGGCATCGTTAATGACGTGCTTATTGGTAATGATATAGCCGCGCTGATCCATGATAACGCCTGAGCCGAGCGTGCGGATCTCAAGCTGGTTGTGCGCGGTACTGTTCATACTGCGGTTATAAACGTTCACGACGGCAGGCGCTGCGCGGCGAACCGCCGGGTTATAGCTAGCGGGCGTTTCATCTGCACTGTCGAACTGCGGTGCGGTAAGCGTATTAATTTTTCGCAGAGAGGGCATCGCGGCCAGCAGGATGGCGCCGACGATTAAACCAATCGCGACCGAACGTAAAAGCTTCACAAACATGATGGCGGCGTCATTAATAAAGGGAACGGCAGCAGCATATCACGAGTTTACCGGACATCACACGAGGGGCTGATGTCCGGTTGCATGCGTTAACGCAGGAGCAGGTAAATACTCTCGTTACCGCGCACCACCTGCAGAGCAATGATCGACGGTTTCGCTTCCAGCACTTTTCGCATTTCGGCGATTGAGTTTACGCGATCGCGGTTAACGCCAATGATAACGTCATCTTTATGCAGACCGGCCTGTGCTGCAGGGCTGCTTTTTTCTACGTTATCAATTCTGATGCCTTTGGTGCCGTCTTTTAACTGACCATCGCTGAGCGTGGCCCCTTGCAACGCAGGCGCAATCATCTCTGCGCTGGCGGACGATGATGTGCTGGTATCGAGGGTGACTTCAACCTCGAGCGGTTTACCGTTACGCAGCAGGCCCAGTTTGACCTTGGTCCCAGGTTCAGTTGTTGCAATGCGTGAACGCAGCTCGGCGAAGCTGTTTAGCGGTTTGCCGTTGAGACTGGTAATGACGTCACCAGATTTCACTCCCGCTTTTGCGGAGCCGGAGTTAGGCAGAACCTCACTGACAAACGCGCCACGCTGTACGTCCAGTTTGAATGCTTTGGCGATATCCGAGGTCATTTCGGTGCCTTTGATACCCAACAGACCGCGTTTGATTTCACCAAACTGCATCAGCTGCTGTGCCAGCGTGCGCGCCATGTTGCTCGGGATTGCAAAGCCAATCCCGATGCTGCCGCCGCCGGGGGCCAGAATCGCGGTGTTAATACCGATCAGCTCACCGTTCAGGTTGAGCAATGCGCCGCCGGAGTTACCGCGGTTGATAGAGGCGTCAGTCTGAATAAAGTTTTCCAGACCTTCCAGGTTCAACCCACTGCGACCCAAGGCAGATACAATGCCGGAGGTGGCTGTTTGACCCAAACCGAACGGGTTACCCACAGCCACCGCGAAATCACCCACGCGGAGTTTATCGGAGTCAGCAATGGCAATTTGCGTCAGGTTGCTGGGGTGCTGAATTTGTAGCAGTGCGATATCGCTCTGATCGTCGCTGCCGATAAGCTTAGCGTCGAACTCTCGGCCATCATTAAGCTGAACGCTGATTTTTTGCGCCTGATTAATAACGTGGTTATTGGTCAGAACGTAGCCTTTGGCTGCGTCAATGATGACCCCTGAGCCCAGCCCTTCAAAGGGTTGTGACGGTTGATCGGGAAGTTCATCACCAAAAAACTTTTTGAACTCTTCCGGGACTTTCTGCCCCTGAGTGGCTGTACCTTCAACCCTTACGCTCACCACGGCAGGTAACACTTTCTCCAGCATCGGAGCGAGGCTGGGAAGCGCAGCCTGACCGGGAACCTGGCCGGGGATAGACGCTGCGGCCGGGAATGGCGCCGAGAGAGTTAACCCGACACTTAACGCTAATGCACTCAACAGCTGGGTTTGTTTTTTCATGGATCCTGCTCTCGTACCTTGAGTAAACGGAAGATGATTCAAAACAGGTTGATGTTATTGAATTTTCGGTTAGGTCACAATGCGGCTAACGACTAAATAATAGCTGGGACAGGAAGAGAAGCGGAGGGCGCAATTGCTGCGCCCAATAAATTTCTTAACGATGTGCGGTTAGTCGCGCTTTGCGCCGCTACGCAGCAGGCCGGATGCCCCTTCAGAATAGTCACGTGGCATCTGAACCGGCGCCTGATCGTTGCCTGCTTCAGACTCTGCCAGACGGTTACGGAACGGGTTGTTTTCCGGCGACATACCCGGCAGCAGGTTGCTGGAGCTTTTCGCCATGTGCTGGTAAATCTGACGATAATCGTCCGCCATGTTATCCAGCAATTCAGCGCTGCGGGCAAAGTGGCTCACCAGCTCTTCGCGGTACTCTTCCAGCTCAGCTTTATTTTTTTCCAGTTCGTACTGCAATGCCTGCTGTTGGCGTAATTTACGATTACCAAAACGCATGGCTACAGCACCAATAATGATACCGACGACTAACCCAATTAGCGCATATTCCCAGGTCATGAACATCTCCCGTTGTCTTGTGTTTCCGTAGGGTGTTGGCTTTAGGCTCCATGCCTGCGCCTGATTATGCCACTATAACCGCTAATCCCGTAGAAGTGGAATCCCGTGTTTATATCACGTAATGTAGAACGGCCTTTTTTTCGTCAACCGTGAGCGACGGCACATCGATTCTCAAGGAATAACAATAACATCATGCAAAGCTTTTCCCCTACATCGCGTTACCAGCAAGCCCTCAACGACGGCAGTCATCAACCCGACAACGTACAACTCGAAGCCGTGAATCGACTGGAAACCATTTTCCAGGCGCTTACAACGCCAGCACGTCCTGCGCCGCAAGAGAGTGGACTGATGGCGCGTTTTGGTAAATTGCTGGGCAAGCGTGAGTCACCGATCAACGCGCCGGTGCGTGGTTTATATATGTGGGGCGGAGTTGGGCGCGGAAAAACCTGGCTGATGGATCTGTTCTACCATAGCCTGCCGGGCGAACGTAAACAGCGTTTGCACTTTCACCGTTTTATGCTGCGCGTGCATGAAGAGCTTACTGCCTTACAGGGGCAGAGCGATCCGCTGGAAATCATCGCCGACCGCTTTAAGGCCGAAACCGACGTGCTGTGCTTCGACGAATTTTTTGTTTCTGATATCACCGACGCCATGCTGCTCGGCGGCCTGATGAAAGCGCTGTTTGCCCGCGGTATTACGCTGGTGGCGACCTCTAATATTCCGCCAGATGAGCTATATCGTAACGGTTTGCAACGCACGCGTTTTCTTCCTGCCATTGATGCCATCAAACAGCATTGCGACATCATGAATGTCGATGCCGGCGTCGATTATCGTCTGCGCACCTTAACGCAGGCGCATTTGTGGTTGTCGCCATTGAATGAGGAAACCCGCCAGCAGATGGATAAGCTTTGGCTGGCATTAGCGGGAACCAAAGTTGAACATGCGCCAACGCTGGAGATCAATCATCGTCCGATGCAGACGCTGGCCGTCGAAAACCAAACGCTGGCGGTGTCGTTTACCACGCTCTGTGTCGATGCCCGGAGTCAGCATGACTACATTGTGCTGTCGCGTCTGTTTCACACGGTGCTGTTGTCTGATGTGCCGGTCATGACCCCGCTGATGGAGAGTGAAGCGCGACGCTTTATCGCATTGGTGGATGAGTTCTACGAACGCCACGTCAAGCTGGTGGTCAGTGCGGCATCACCCCTCTATGAAATTTATCAGGGCGAGCGTCTGAAGTTTGAATTTCAGCGTTGTTTGTCGCGTTTGCAGGAGATGCAAAGCGAAGAGTATCTGAAGCGGGAACATTTAGCCGGTTAAACCTGCCGCAAATCACATAAAGGGGTCGATCTTTGACCCTGACTTCTCTATAATCTTGCGACCCCACGTTACGAGAGAGTTTTTTTCCCAAAACTTTCTATGCGCCGGCATAGGCTATTCGAAGGGGTAGGTTTGCTGGACAATGTCGTGTGAACCTCAACTGACAAAACGTTTGGGTGTTCACCAACGTGTAACTTATTTATTTGGGTAAGCTTTTAATGAAAACTTTTACAGCTAAACCAGAAACCGTAAAACGCGACTGGTATGTTGTTGACGCGACCGGTAAAACTCTGGGCCGTCTGGCTTCCGAACTGGCTCTGCGCCTGCGCGGTAAGCACAAAGCGGAATACACTCCGCACGTAGATACCGGTGATTACATCATCGTTCTGAACGCTGACAAAGTTGCTGTAACCGGCAACAAGCGTACTGACAAAGTGTACTATCACCACACCGGCCACATCGGTGGTATCAAACAAGCGACCTTTGAAGAGATGATTGCTCGCCGTCCTGAGCGTGTGCTTGAAATCGCGGTTAAAGGCATGCTGCCAAAAGGCCCGCTGGGTCGTGCTATGTTCCGTAAACTGAAAGTTTACGCTGGCAACGAGCACAACCACGCGGCACAGCAACCGCAAGTTCTTGACATCTAATCGGGATTATAGGCAATGGCTGAAAATCAATACTACGGCACTGGTCGCCGCAAAAGTTCCGCAGCTCGCGTTTTCATCAAACCGGGCAGTGGTAAAATCGTAATCAACCAACGTTCTCTGGAACAGTACTTCGGTCGTGAAACTGCCCGCATGGTAGTTCGTCAGCCGCTGGAACTGGTCGACATGGTTGAGAAACTGGATCTGTACATCACTGTTAAAGGTGGTGGTATCTCTGGTCAGGCTGGTGCGATCCGTCACGGTATCACCCGCGCTCTGATGGAGTACGACGAATCCCTGCGTGGCGAACTGCGTAAAGCTGGCTTCGTTACCCGTGATGCTCGTCAGGTTGAACGTAAGAAAGTCGGTCTGCGTAAAGCACGTCGTCGTCCTCAGTTCTCCAAACGTTAATTGTACTCTGCTTCGGCAGACGACAATTTGCGAAAAAACCCGCTTCGGCGGGTTTTTTTATCGTTATTTCTCGCCTCAGATCCACGGTAATCCGCTGATTGCCACCTCTTTTTCCCCATTTCAAGAATCGACTCACCACAAAGGTCACAAAATCTGGTAAACTATCATCCAATTTTCTGCCCAAATGTCCGGTATCGTTCATTTTTTGTTTGTATTTTGAACAGTAATGACTTTCCCGAGTCTGGGTGACATCACTTCTGGCTGGCCACTGAGTGGCTGGTAGCAGTAAAAATTCTGAATATACCTGGAGGTTTTCATGGCTGTCGCTGCCAACAAACGTTCGGTAATGACGCTGTTTTCTGGTCCTACTGACATCTATAGCCATCAGGTCCGCATTGTGCTGGCTGAGAAAGGTGTTAGTTTCGAGATTGAGCATGTGGAGAAGGACAATCCACCTCAGGATCTGATCGACCTCAACCCGAATCAGAGCGTACCGACACTGGTGGATCGTGAGCTGACCCTGTGGGAATCTCGCATCATTATGGAATACCTGGATGAGCGCTTCCCGCATCCGCCGCTGATGCCGGTTTACCCGGTTGCGCGTGGTGAAAGCCGCCTGTACATGCAGCGTATTGAAAAAGACTGGTACACGCTGATGAACGTCATCGTGAACGGTTCTGCTTCTGAAGCCGAAGTCGCGCGTAAGCGTCTGCGCGAAGAACTGCTGGCAATCGCGCCAGTATTTGGCCAGAAACCTTACTTCCTGAGCGATGAGTTCAGCCTGGTAGACTGCTACCTGGCGCCGCTGCTGTGGCGTTTACCGCAGCTGGGGATTGAATTCAACGGTGCAGGTTCGAAAGAACTGAAAGGGTACATGACTCGCGTCTTCGAACGTGACTCTTTCCTGGCTTCTCTGACTGAGCCTGAACGTGAAATGCGTCTGGGCCGGGGTTAACCTGTATGGATTTGCCACAGCTAACACCACGCCGTCCGTATCTGCTGCGCGCGTTCTATGAGTGGTTGCTGGACAACCAGCTCACGCCGCATCTGGTGGTGGATGTGACGCTCCAGGACGTGCAGGTTCCAATGGAATATGCGCGTGACGGGCAAATTGTTCTGAATATTGCACCGCGTGCGGTGGGCAACCTGGAACTGGCTAACGATGAAGTGCGCTTTAACGCGCGTTTCGGTGGCGTGCCGCGTCAGGTGTCTGTGCCGTTGGCTGCCGTTCTGGCAATTTATGCACGTGAAAATGGCGCCGGTACGATGTTCGAACCGGAAGCCGCCTACGACGAAGATGTTGCCAGCTTAAATGATGACGACAACGACGCGTCTGGTTTTGAGAGTGAAACGGTCATGTCGGTCATTGATGGCGATAAGCCTGATAATGGCGACGACAACGATCCGGATGATACTCCGCCACCGCCTCGCGGTGGGCGTCCAGCGCTGCGCGTAGTGAAATAAGTAGTGAAATAAAAAACAGGCCCTTTAGGGCCTGTTCTGCTTTCTGGCTTTGGTATCAATAAAACAGCGCGATGGTGGCTACCATATTCACCACAAATCCTACTGCCATCGGGATTGCTGTACGTTTTACCACTTCAAAGGGCGATACGCCGGCAATACCCGATGTCACGACAATTACAGCGGTTATGGGTGACACCGCGCGGGCAAGCGTAGTGGCAAAATGCATCGGCATAATCATTACTACGGCAGGAATATGCAGCCCGGCGGCAATATCCGGAATGAGGCTGGCAAAAGACATAAACGGCGCGTTGCCTGACCCCATGACGATTGCGCAGGCGGCGATGACAACCGCCATGATGATCATCACGCCGATACCGCCAAGACCGGAATGCTCTGCGCCTTTTATTACGGCATCGACAGTCCCGATAGTCGTCAACCCTTTCGCAAAGATTTCACCGGCGACCACCAGGGTGACAACGTTGGCAAACTGCGTCCCCATGCCGTCAAAAAAAGCCTGCACATCATCCATCGTTTCGCGCAGATTATGTTTATGCAGGAATTCAACAAACATAGTCAGCGTCATGCTCATTAACATCACCACCACCAGATTCAACTCAGCTTTCATTAGCCCCATTTGTGCAAGAGCAAGCGAGCCCAGCATCAGGATCAGCGGCATCACCGGCAAAATGGCGTAATAGAGCGGGGGTACGTTTTCCAGCGTCTTTTGTTCCGCAAATCCGTTACTTTCCGGTGCGGCTTTTTTATCAAATTGACGCTGAACGAAAAAATGCGCAATGGCGACGGCGACAATGACACACGACGCGACGGGCAACTGGTATTGAAAGAAATAGGTGGCGATTTTCATGCCCGCGACCTGCGCGGCAAAAATAGAGTTGGTTTCCAGAATGCCCCATTCAATCGACATCGAAGTGGCAATGACCGCAACAGCGGATAAACGGCTTACGCCAAGACTAACCAGCGTTGGGAACAGCGTCACCATCAGCAACATACCTAACCCGGATGCGCTGGTAATGAACTGCGCCATGATCTGACCAATCACATAGGTGGCGGCAAGCACTACATAGGGTGAACGGATTAGCTTGAGCGGGCGGCTTAACAGGCTAACCATCGCTCTGCTGGCCCCCATTCTGTCCATATAACGGGCATAACCGCCCACCGCCATGATTGATAACCCCAGCCCGGCCGCGCGGTTGGAGAGCATACGCAAAATTTCATTGTAAATATCGACCAGTAGATAGCCACTGCTTTTGTCGTTAGCGACCAACGCGCCGTAGCCCAGCCAGACGCCGCAGATCATCAGGAAGATCCCGGCGGCGGCCAGCACGACCTGCGGTTTGTAGTTTTTGAGGATCAGGTAACCCATCGTTAATAAAACGATGACAGAGATAATGATGCCGAACATTGTTTCACTCCATGCCAGAGAAGAAGATAAATCCGGTAATAATGCTGTTGTCAAAACGGATGTTATATTTTTCTGGGCATTTTTTATGGAGTGAATATCTTATTTTTAATTCGATGATGTAATTATTTATCGTTATAAAATAGATGGTTATGATAAATTATCACGTTCATATTCATAATTTTCATGAAGCTATTTAACTCCATTCAATTAAAATGAGGCAGAAGATACTCGCTTAAAATAATATTGCTGTTACGTATATTATCAATAAGCCAGCCGGATCAGATCGTCCATCATTTCACCCTGCTTTCGATCCTGTGTTAGGATAAACCCGCTGTTGTTTGTCACCATGACTTAGCTGAATGGACCCTATGAACGCATTTGATTCGCAAGCTGAAGACTCTCCATCCACCATTGGCCGTAGCTTACGCAATCGCCCGTTGGCGCGTAAAAAACTGTCTGAAATGGTTGAAGAAGAACTGGAGCAGATGATTCGTCGTCGGGAATTTGGCGAGGGCGAACAGTTGCCGTCTGAGCGGGAGCTGATGGCCTTCTTTAACGTGGGCCGTCCTTCTGTACGAGAAGCGCTGGCCGCGTTAAAACGCAAAGGTCTGGTACAAATCAACAACGGCGAGCGCGCCCGCGTTTCGCGTCCTTCAGCTGATACCATCATCAGCGAGCTGTCTGGTATGGCGAAAGATTTCCTCGCACATCCCGGCGGCATTGCCCACTTCGAGCAGTTGAGACTGTTCTTTGAATCCAGCCTGGTACGATACGCTGCCGAACATGCGACAGATGAGCAAATCGACAGACTAGTTAAAGCACTGGAGATCAACAGCCAGTCGCTCGATGACAATACGTTGTTCATCCGCTCGGACGTTGATTTTCACCGTGTACTGGCTGAGATCCCGGGCAATCCTATCTTTATGGCTATCCATGTTGCGCTGTTAGACTGGCTGATTGCCGCCCGTCCGACCGTCGCCGATCAAGAGTTGTATGAGCACAACAACGTGAGTTATCAGCAGCATATCGCGATTGTCGACGCAATTCGCCAGCGCGATCCTGAAGAAGCTGACCGCGCACTGCAAGAACACCTCAATAGCGTTTCCGCGACCTGGCATGCCTTCAGCAAAAGTAAAAAGTTGCGTAAGTGATCGCGATCCCGACGATCGTTTAAACACAAAATCATTCAAGTTGCATCAAGGCGGCAAGAGAGCGAGTTCCCTGGAGCATAGATAACTATGTGACAGGGGTGAGCGAACGCAGCTAACGCAGAGGCGGCTCGAAGGATGAAGTGTTTAGTGAAGTAGATCGCACTATAAGCGTTCTGTATTGTATTGCTGCTTATTTGATCTGGTATAACAGGTATAAAGGTATGCAGTTAGATAACACTAATCATCGTCAGAGGTCGTTATGGCAAGAGATTTAAAAGGCGTAATGCCAGCGTTGTTAACCCCATTCGATAACCAACAGAGACTGGACATCGAGAGTTTGCGCCGCCTGGTGCGTTTCAACATTGGTCAGGGTGTAGACGGGCTCTATGTCGGTGGCTCAACGGGTGAGGCCTTTGTCCAAAACCGCGTTGAAAGAGAGCAGGTACTGGAAATTGTTGCCGAAGAGGCGAAAGGTAAGGTGACGCTGATCGCCCATGTTGGCACGGTGAGTACTGAAGAGAGCCAACAGCTGGCGAGTGCGGCACATCGTTACGGCTTTGATGCCGTTTCGGCCGTTACACCGTTTTACTATCCGTTCAGCTTTGAAGAACATTGCGATCACTACCGCGCAATTATTGATTCCGCTGATGGTTTACCGATGGTGGTCTATAACATTCCGGCGCTGAGCGGCGTAAAACTGACGCTGGATCAGATCAACACGCTGGTAACGCTGCCAGGCGTTGGCGCACTGAAGCAAACTTCGGGCGATCTCTATCAGATGGAACAGATCCGCCGCGCTCATCCCGATCTGGTGCTTTATAACGGCTATGACGAGATCTTTGCTTCCGGAATGCTTGCGGGCGCAGATGGCGGTATCGGTAGCACTTACAACATCATGGGGTGGCGCTATCAGGGAATTGTGAAAGCGCTCAAAGAAGGTGACATCCGCACGGCGCAAAAGCTGCAAACCGAGTGCAATAAGGTTATCGATCTGCTTATTAAGGTTGGCGTGTTCCGCGGCCTGAAAACAGTATTGCACTATATGGATGTGGTTTCTGTCCCACTGTGCCGTAAACCCTTTGCCCCGGTAGATGAACACTATCTGCCGGAACTGAAAGCGCTGGCAAACCAACTGCTGGCGGAAAAGGCGTAATCACGGGTCGCCGGGGGCGTTTCGCTTGCCCGGCCTGGATTTTCGACCGTAGGCCGGGTAAGGCAAAGCCACCACCCGGCACAACAACAAAAATCGTCGGGAGAGTAAAATGAGTACTTCTACCCAAAGCATCCCGTGGTATCGCCATCTCAATCGGGCACAATGGCGGGCATTTTCCGCCGCCTGGCTGGGATATTTGCTTGATGGTTTCGATTTTGTGTTAATCGCTCTGGTGCTGACAGAAGTGCAGGGCGAATTCGGACTGACGACGGTGCAGGCTGCCAGCCTGATCTCGGCCGCCTTTATCTCCCGTTGGTTTGGCGGGTTAATGCTGGGGGCAATGGGCGACCGCTACGGACGCCGCCTGGCAATGGTCACCAGCATCATTCTGTTCTCTGTGGGAACGCTGGCCTGCGGTTTCGCGCCGGGCTACACCACCATGTTTATCGCCCGCCTGGTTATCGGTATGGGAATGGCCGGTGAGTATGGCTCCAGCGCAACCTATGTTATTGAAAGTTGGCCTAAACACCTGCGAAACAAAGCCAGTGGTTTCCTGATTTCCGGATTTTCCGTTGGTGCCGTGATCGCCGCCCAGGTTTACAGTCTGGTGGTCCCGGTCTGGGGATGGCGCGCGCTGTTCTTCATCGGCATCCTGCCAATTATCTTCGCCCTCTGGCTGCGTAAAAATATTCCGGAAGCGGAAGACTGGAAAGAAAAACACGAAGGCAAAGCGCCGGTACGCACGATGGTGGACATTCTCTACCGGGGTGAGCATCGGGTAATTAATATTCTGATGACGCTCGCCGCTGCAACTGCGCTGTGGTTCTGCTTTGCTGGCAACCTGCAAAATGCGGCTATCGTGGCGGTCCTGGGACTGATATGCGCCTTTATCTTCATTAGCTTTATGGTGCAAAGCAGCGGGAAACGCTGGCCGACGGGCGTGATGCTGATGGTGGTCGTGCTATTCGCCTTCCTGTACTCGTGGCCGATTCAGGCGCTGTTGCCAACCTATCTGAAAACGGAACTGCTGTACGATCCTTCCACGGTGGCCAGAGTGCTCTTCTTTAGCGGCTTTGGTGCGGCGGTTGGGTGTTGCGTCGGCGGTTTTCTTGGTGACTGGCTGGGCACGCGTAAAGCCTATGTCTGCAGTCTGCTGGCCTCGCAGTTGCTGATTATTCCGGTGTTTGCGATAGGCGGTTCAAACGTCTGGGTACTGGGTTTGCTGCTGTTTTTCCAACAAATGCTCGGCCAGGGGATCTCCGGGATCTTACCAAAACTGATTGGCGGTTATTTCGATACCGATCAGCGTGCGGCGGGACTGGGCTTCACCTATAACGTAGGCGCACTGGGTGGGGCTCTGGCACCGATCATCGGCGCGCTGATTGCCCAACGTCTGGATCTGGGTACCGCGCTGGGATCGCTCTCTTTCGGCCTGACATTTGTAGTGATCCTGCTGATTGGTCTTGATATGCCGTCCCGTGTACAGCGCTGGCTGCGTCCTGAAGCGTTGCGTACGCATGATGCCATTGATGGTCGACCGTTTAGCGGTGCCGTGCCGTTCGGCGGTGACAAAAGCACTATGGTGAAATCCAAAAGTTAATCCAGTTGCCCGGTGCTGAACCGGGCAATAGCTGTAAGGGAAGGAATATGTCGTTCTTCGAGCTACAGAGCGCCACTACGATGCATGAGGCGGCGTCATGACCACACTGGCGATTGATATTGGCGGCACCAAATTGGCTGCCGCGCTGATAGACAACAATCTGCAAGTCCGCGAGCGGCGTGAACTGCCGACGCCTGTCAGTAAAACGCCGCAAGCGCTGCGCGCCGCGTTACAAACACTGGTTGCCCCGCTACAGGGGCGTGCTAATCGGGTGGCGATCGCCTCGACGGGGATTATCCGTGAGGGGGCTTTACTGGCGCTGAATCCGAATAACCTCGGCGGATTGATGCATTTTCCGCTGACACAAACGCTGGAACAAATCACCGGCCTGCCGACGCTGGCCGTCAATGACGCACAGGCAGCGGCGTGGGCTGAGTACCATGCGCTTGGTGGTGAGTACCGCGATCTGGTGTTTATTACCGTCTCCACAGGCGTTGGCGGGGGAGTCGTCAGCGGTGGGAAACTGCTGACTGGAGTCGGCGGTTTGGCTGGGCATCTGGGACATACGCTGGCCGATCCGCATGGGCCTGTTTGCGGCTGCGGGCGTGTGGGCTGCGTTGAGGCGATCGCATCCGGTCGTGGAATAGCGGCGGCTGCCGAAGGCGCGCTTGCCGGATGCGACGCCAAAACTATTTTTAGCCGTGCCGGGCAGGGGGATGAGCAGGCAAGCCGGTTGATCCATCGCTCAGCGCGTACTTTGGCAAGGCTTGTTGCCGATGTGAAGGCCACGACTGATTGTCAGTGCGTGGTCATTGGCGGCAGCGTTGGGCTGGCTGAAGGGTATCTGGCGCTGGTGGAACATTATCTGGCACAAGAGCCTTTGGCCTATCACGTGGAATTGCTGGCGGCGCATTGCCGTCATGACGCTGGATTACTGGGGGCCGCGCTGTTGGTCCAGGGAGAATGATGATGATATCAGATGCGTTGAATTCACTGCCTTCTGCCGGATTACATCCGGTCTTGCAGCAGGCGTTAACGCTTGCCATTGCGGCGAATCCGCAGGAGAAAACGCCTGGGCGCTACACGTTGCAGGGCGAGAATATTTTTATGAATGTCATGCAATTTACAACGCAGAGCCCAGAGCATAAGAAAGCGGAGCTGCATCAGCAGTACATTGATATTCAGATGCTGTTGTCCGGCGAAGAACGGATTCTGTTCGGGATGACCGATTCTGCTCGTCACTGCGAAGAGATGCACATCGAGGATGATTATCAGCTGTGCAGCCAGATTGCCGATGAACAGGCTATGGTACTGAAGCCGGGAAAATTTGTGATTTTTATGCCGGGCGAGCCGCATAAACCGGGTTGTGTGGTGCAGACCCCGATGGACATCAAAAAGGTGGTGATCAAAGTCCGCGCCAGCTTATTACAAGCTTGAGAATGAGAGACTGTGTCGGATGGCAAGGCTTACGCCATCCGACATGGAATGTAACGACCTAGCGCTTAAACGTCACCGTTTCTGGCTGCGTCAGATGCAGTGTGGTTTGGCTTGGGACCGTCTCGGCAATGACTCGACCATGACGAATGGAATAACGGGCAGGCGTCTGGCGACGAACCGCGTCAAACCCATTTTCTGCAGGCAAAATCACCAGATTCGCAGAATTCCCCACGTTCAGACCATAGTCCTGCAGATGCAGGGTTTTCGCGCTGTGGGTGGTGACCAGGTTCAACCCATCGTTAATTTGTCCGTATCCCATCAGCTGGCACACGTGTAATCCCATATGCAGCACCTGCAGCATATTCGCAGTGCCCAGCGGATACCACGGATCGAAGACGTCATCATGACCGAAGCAGACGTTGATCTCCGCTTCCAGCATCTCTTTGACGCGCGTAACACCACGACGCTTAGGATAAGTGTCAAAGCGCCCTTGCAGGTGAATATTCACCAGTGGATTTGCGACAAAGTTAATGCCGGACATTTTCAACAGACGGAAAAGACGGGAAGCATACGCGCCGTTGTAGGAATGCATCGCCGTAGTATGGCTGGCGGTCACGCGCTCGCCCATATTGTAGCGATGCGCCAGCGCCGCAACGGTTTCAACAAAGCGGGATTGCTCATCATCGATTTCGTCACAGTGCACGTCGATAAGTTTGTCGTATTTTTGCGCCAGAGCGAAAATCTTATGCAGCGACTCTACGCCATATTCACGCGTGAATTCAAAGTGCGGGATCGCGCCAATGACGTCGGCGCCCAGACGCACGGCTTCCTCCAGGAGCGCTTCACCGTTGGGATAAGAAAGAATGCCTTCTTGCGGGAACGCGACAATCTGTAGCTCTACCCACGGAGCGACTTCTTGCTTCACCTCCAGCATGGCTTTTAGCGCCGTCAACGTAGGGTCGGAAACGTCAACGTGAGTACGGACATACTGAATGCCGTTGGCCATTTGCCACTTCAGGGTCTGCATGGCGCGCGCTTTGACGTCTTCG
The DNA here is from genome assembly GCF_030333015.1 of Citrobacter sp. Cpo012. Lineage (NCBI taxonomy): Bacteria > Pseudomonadati > Pseudomonadota > Gammaproteobacteria > Enterobacterales > Enterobacteriaceae > Citrobacter > Citrobacter sp. Cpo012. The sequence goes on from NZ_JAOWGR010000033.1 coordinate 56,808, forward strand.
TGAGTGAGCATTGCCTTACGTTCAGCCCAGCGCTCAATGCCTTCAAACAATGTACCAGACTGGTTCCAGCTCGGCTCGCCCGCGGTTTGCGTAGTGTCCAGATGGATATGTGGCTCAACAAACGGGGGAATTGCCAGACCACCTTCGGCATCAAGCACTTCACCCTGTGGCAACGTAGCTGCGTCTTGAGGCTCAATACGGCTAAAGCGCCCGTTTTCAATCGTGATTTGCCATAACCCTTCACGTCCCTGTAAACGCGCCTGATGAATGGTGATGTTATTATTCTGCATGGCTGACCTCCGGGGATTTAGCAAGGCTGCGATTGAAAAGTGGATTCAGCAGGATATAGCTGAATACGCCGCCGAGTACGGCATTGACGGGCACGATGCCGGGAATATAGTGGCCTGCGGCAATGCCCAGTGCAACGGACAGGATCGCTATCCAGTTTACGGAAATAAATTGCGCTTTGCTGAAGTCGGCATAGCGGCGATGGTTCAGCAGATAGTCGGCGATGATCACCCCGCCAATCGGGGGAATCGCTGCCGACAGAAATGTCAGCCAGCCGACAAAGTTATTGTAAAGCCACAGCGCGCACAGTGTGCCAATAATACCGTTAGCCACCGACAGCGTACGGCTGGAAAGGCCGGTAATATTGGCAAATCCCAGGCCCGATGCGTACAGCGCATTATCGTTGGTGGTCCAGATATTCAGGCCGAGAACGATGATCGCGGGCAGCAGCAGTCCCTGGGCAATCATCACGTCAGAGATATCCGCCTGTCCAACCGCAGCCGCGCCCGCAGCGCCGAAGATGAACATCAAGGAGTTGCCAAGGAAAAACGCCACCATGGCGATCAGCACCGCGCCTTTGGCGTTGCGGCCAAAACGGACGAAGTCAGCGGTTAATGTCCCTGCGCTGACAAACGAGCCGACTACCAGCGCCAGTGCGGTGGAGAAATCCAGCGGCGTTTGCGGCACTATCGCTTTTAAATGCTCCAAACCGCCGACATCACTCACCGCCAGCCAGACGGAGTAGCTGCCAAGAACAACGATGGCAGGTACGGCGATGATTGATAAAACGGTCAGCGCTGAGATGCCAAAAAAGATGGTCAGGGTCATCAACAGACCGGAAACCGCAATCAGGATATTGACGTCAATTCCCGTCGCTTTGCCAACCGGGATAGCAAACATGGCCACACCAACGCCAAACCAGCCTACCTGTGTGCCGCCTAACAGCAGAGAGGGAAGCCATGAACCTTTCACACCAAATGAGTAACGCGCCAGAAGGTGGGTTGAGAGCCCTGTTTTTGCGCCGATAAAACCGAGAAATGCAGTGTAAATACCGAGGAGAAGATTACCGAAGAGAACTGCCAGGAAGAAATCATTATAAGAAAGACCGGTACCGAGTGTGCCACCGGTCCACATACTGGCGGAAAAGAATGTGAGTCCCAACATGACAAATGTTAGTGGAACTACGCCTTTTCGCGCCGCCAGAGGGACGGGGCCCTGGCTATAATTGTTGTCTTGCGACACAACGCCTCCATGAATTTTGCCCAAAAAATCCGCCGCATAATATACAGTTCTCAACGTAAAGCAAACGTTTTCGTCTGATTTTTACATGGTTATTATTCATGCTATTGATCTGTTTGGGGTGTTAAGGTTATTTGCCCTGTTTACTAAACGTGTTGTCAGACTGGCTTAATCGGCAGGTTTGGCGGTATTGCGGCAGGAATTTGGCATCTCACCCACCCGGGCAGATGAGATGCCTTAAGAGGCTGTATTACACTTCCAGGTAGTTCAGGATACCGTCTGCCGCTTTACGACCTTCGGCAATCGCGGTGACTACCAGATCCGAACCGCGCACGATGTCGCCACCGGCGAAGATTTTCGGGTTGCTGGTCTGGAAGGCGTTGTCGCTGCGCTCTGGAGCAATAATGCGGCCCTGAGAATCCAGTTCGACGCTGTGTTTTGCCAGCCACTCCATACTGTGCGGACGGAAGCCAAACGCCAGTACCACCGCATCTGCCGGAACAACGTGTTCGGAACCGGCGACGATCTCCGCACGGCGACGGCCCTTCGCATCCGGTTCACCCATTTCGGTACGCGCCATTTTCACACCGCATACCTTACCGTTGGCGTTCACTTCCACGCCTAAAGGCTGGACGTTGAACTGGAATTCGACGCCTTCTTCACGCGCATTTTTCACTTCGCGTTTGGAACCCGGCATGTTCTCTTCGTCACGACGATAAGCGCAGATGACATGTGCTGCGTTCTGGCGAACCGAGGTCCGCACGCAGTCCATCGCGGTATCGCCGCCGCCGAGAACGACGACGCGTTTGCCTTCCATGCTGATGTACGGCTCGTCGCTGCTTTCGCCAAAGCCCATCAACTGTTTGGTATTGGCGATCAGGAACGGCAGGGCATCAAACACACCGGAAGCGTCTTCGTTTTCCAGTCCGCCGCGCATCGACTGATAAGTACCTACGCCAAGGAATACCGCGTCGTAATCCTTCAGCAGGTCGTCGAGCTGGACGTCACGGCCCACTTCGACGTTGAGTTTGAACTCAATACCCATGCCGGTGAAGATCTCACGACGGCGGGTCATGACCTCTTTCTCCAGCTTGAAAGCCGGGATGCCGAAGGTCAGCAGACCACCAATCTCCGGATGACGATCAAACACCACCGCCTTCACGCCGTTACGGGTCAGCACATCAGCACAGGCCAGGCCTGCCGGACCGGCACCGATGATCGCCACGCGCTTGTCGGTTTGACGCACGCCGGTCATATCCGGGCGCCAGCCCATTTCGAATGCTTTATCGTTGATATAGCGCTCGATGTTACCGATAGTCACTGCGCCGAACTCATCGTTCAGCGTACAGGATCCTTCACACAGACGATCCTGCGGGCACACGCGGCCACAGACTTCCGGCAGAGTGTTGGTCTGGTGCGACAGTTCTGCTGCTTCAAAAATACGCCCCTCGTTCGCCAGTTTCAGCCAGTTCGGGATGTAGTTATGCACCGGGCACTTCCACTCGCAGTACGGGTTACCGCAGGACAGGCAGCGGTCTGCCTGTGCTTTGGCCTGACCTTCGGAAAACGGCTCGTAGATCTCGATAAACTCGATCTTACGGATCTTCAGCGGCTTCTTAGGCGGATCAACGCGCTGCAGGTCGATAAATTGGTATACGTTCTGACTCATTGCTGCTACCCCTTACTGCGCCTGCACACGCAGCTCTGCTGCGCTACGACTACGGTGACCCAACAGTGCTTTCACATCACTGGATTTTGGTTTTACCAGCGCGAATTTCGCCGAGAATGCTGGCCAGTTAGCCAGGATCTCTTCGCCGTGTGAAGAGCCGGTATGCTGTACGTGCTCGGTAATCAAACCGCGCAGGTGTTCCTCGTGGATAGCCAGCGAGTCCACGTTCAGCACTTCTACCAGTTCCGGGTTCACGCGTTTGCGGAACTCACCGTCTTCGTCGAGCACGTAGGCGAATCCACCCGTCATACCCGCTCCGAAATTGACGCCCGTTTTTCCGAGAATACAGACGATGCCGCCGGTCATATATTCGCAGCCGTTGTCGCCAATACCTTCAACCACGGTGATTGCGCCGGAGTTACGTACTGCAAAGCGCTCACCTGCACGACCCGCGGCAAACAGGCGGCCACCGGTGGCGCCATACAGACAGGTGTTACCAATGATGCTCGCCTCATGGCTACGGAAAGCAGAGCCAACCGGAGGACGCACTGCCAGCAGACCGCCCGCCATACCTTTACCGACATAGTCGTTGGCATCACCGGTCAGATACAACTCCACGCCGCCCGCGTTCCACACGCCGAAGCTCTGGCCTGCGGTACCGCTGAAGTGCGCTTTGATTGGGTCAGACGCCAGCCCCTGATCGCCATGCGTTTGCGCGATATAGCCCGACAGCGACGCGCCAACGGAACGGTCGGTGTTGCGGATATCGAACCAGAAGGTTTTACTCTGGCGCTCGTCGACAAACGGTTTCGCTTGCTGTAACAACTGAGCGTTCAGCACGCCGTTATCAAACGGCGGGTTGTTCTCGGTGCAATGCAGCGCTTTACCCGGATGCGGTTCGGCGGTTTCCAGCAGACGAGACAGCTCCAGTTTCTGTTGCTTGGCGGTAAACCCTTCCAGCTCTTTGAGCAGGTCGGTACGACCAATCAGATCCACCAGACGCTTCACACCCAGTTGCGCCATCAGCTCACGGACTTCGCGGGCGATAAATTCAAAGTAGTTAGTCACTTTGAACGGCAGGCCGTGATAGTGATTCTTACGCAGTTTGTCATCCTGAGTCGCCACGCCGGTTGCGCAGTTGTTCAGGTGGCAAATACGCAGGTATTTACAGCCCAGCGCCACCATTGGACCGGTACCGAAGCCGAAGCTTTCCGCACCCAGAATCGCCGCTTTAATGATATCGACACCGGTTTTCAGACCGCCATCAACCTGCAGACGAATCTTGTGACGCAGACCGTTAGCGACCAGCGCCTGCTGGGTTTCCACCAGACCGAGTTCCCACGGGCAGCCCGCATATTTCACCGAGGAGAGCGGGCTTGCGCCTGTACCGCCATCGTAGCCAGCAATGGTGATCAGGTCCGCATAGGCTTTCGCCACGCCTGTGGCGATGGTGCCAACGCCTGGTTCGGAAACCAGCTTCACGGAGATCATCGCTTTCGGGTTGACCTGTTTGAGGTCGAAAATCAGCTGCGCTAAGTCTTCGATAGAGTAAATATCGTGGTGCGGCGGCGGGGAGATCAGCGTCACGCCCGGTACCGAATAGCGCAGTTTGGCGATGTACGGGGTGACTTTATCACCCGGTAACTGACCGCCTTCGCCAGGTTTCGCGCCCTGAGCGACTTTAATCTGGATGACATCGGCGTTGACCAGATACGCCGGGGTTACGCCAAAGCGACCGGAAGCAACCTGCTTAATGCGCGACACTTTATTGGTGCCATAGCGCGCCGGGTCTTCACCGCCTTCACCGGAGTTCGAGTTGCCGCCGATGCTGTTCATGGCTTCGGCCAGCGCTTCGTGTGCTTCGGGGCTTAATGCGCCGATGGACATAGCTGCGGTATCGAAGCGTTTAAACAGTTCGGTTGCGGGTTCTACTTCGCTAATGCTTACGGCTTCATCGCCAGGCGTAATCGCCAGCAGATCGCGCAGCGTGGCCGCCGGACGCTCATTGACCAGCTTGGCATATTCCTGATAGTCGCTGTACTCGCCGCTTTGTACCGCCTGTTGCAGCGTGCGCACCACGTCCGGGTTGTAGGCATGGTATTCGCCGCCGTGGACGTATTTGAGCAAACCGCCCTGGCTGATAGGTTTACGTGCCAGCCATGCATGTTTGGAGAGGTTTAGCAGATCCTGCTGGAAGTCGCTAAACCCTGCGCCGCTAATACGGCTGACCACGCCCTGGAAGCACAGCGCCACGACATCATCGTGCAGACCAACCGCTTCAAACAGCTTCGAGCAGCGGTAAGAGGCGATGGTCGAAATGCCCATTTTGGACATGATTTTGTACAGACCTTTGTTGATGCCGTTACGGTAGTTCAGCATCACGGTCCGGTAATCTTTGGCAATCGCCTGAGTGTCGATCAGCCGTCCCAGCGTTTCATACGCGAGATACGGGTAAATGGCCGTCGCGCCAAAGCCGAGCAGGACAGCAAAATGGTGCGGGTCGCGGGCGCTGGCGGTTTCAACGATGATGTTGGCGTCGCAACGCAGGCTTTGTTCTACAAGGCGCGTTTGCACTGCGCCCACGGCCATCGGTGCCGGAACCGGCAGGCGGTTTTTCGCGATGTTACGGTCAGAGAGCACCAGCAGCACCGTACCGTTACGCACCATCTGTTCCGCCTTATCGCACAATGCCTTGACGGTCTCTTCGAGGGTGGTTTCGGTCACATCGAAGGTGATATCCAGGCGGTCGGCGCGGTAATGCTCCTCTTTCATGGTGGTGAGCTGGGTGAAATCGGAGTACAGCAGGATCGGCGATTTAAAGCTCAGGCGGTGTGCCTGACCTTCGGCTTCGCAGAAGACGTTCATCTCACGACCGATGCTGGTGGCCAGCGACATAACGTGCGCTTCACGCAGCGGGTCGATCGGCGGGTTAGTCACCTGCGCGAACTGCTGGCGGAAGTAGTCATAAATGATGCGCGGCTGGCTGGACAGCACGGCAAACGGGGTATCATCACCCATTGAGCCGACCGCTTCCTGACCATTTTCGCCGAGCACGCGGATCACGGAATCCAGCTCTTCGGCGCTGTAGTTAAACTGTTTCTGATAGCTGGCGAGCGTGTCATCGTCCAGTTCGCGGCTGCCGACCTGATCGTCTGCGAGGTCTTCGAACGGCACCAGACGGCGGACGTTCTTCTCCATCCACTCTTTGTACGGATGGCGGCTTTTCAGATCGTCATCGGTTTCGGCGGAGTGCAGAATGCGCCCGCTGCGGGTATCGATAACCATCAGCTCGCCAGGGCCGACGCGACCTTTCTCAACCACTTCATCCGGCTGATAATCCCAGATCCCAACTTCAGAGGCGCAGGTAATCAGCTTGTCTTTGGTGATGACGTAGCGCGCCGGGCGCAGGCCGTTTCGGTCAAGGTTACAGGCGGCAAAGCGGCCGTCGGACATAACAATGCCCGCCGGGCCATCCCACGGCTCCATGTGCATGGAGTTAAAGTCAAAGAACGCGCGCAGCTCCGGGTCCATATCCGGGTTGTTCTGCCAGGCCGGCGGCACCAGTAAACGCATGGCACGGATAATGTCCATCCCGCCAGCCAGCAGCAGTTCCAGCATGTTATCCATTGAGCTGGAGTCGGAGCCGGTTTCGTTAACGAACGGTGCGGCGTCGTGCAGGTCAGGGATCAGCGGTGTCTGGAATTTATAGGTACGTGCGCGTGCCCACTGGCGGTTGCCGGTGATGGTGTTGATTTCACCGTTATGCGCAAGGTAGCGGAACGGTTGCGCCAGCGGCCAGCGCGGTACGGTATTGGTGGAGAAGCGCTGGTGGAACAGGCAGATGGCCGATTCCAGACGCAGGTCCGCCAGGTCCAGGTAAAAGCGCGGCAGATCCGCCGGCATACACAGACCTTTATAGATATTGACCAGGTTCGACAAGCTACACACGTAGAAGTCTTTATCGTCCTGGAGGCGTTTTTCGATGCGACGGCGCGCGATGAACAGGCGGCGCTCCATATCACGCGGACGCCAGCCCGCAGGGGCGTTGACAAAAATTTGCTCGATACGAGGCAGGGAGGAGAGGGCGATTTCACCGAGAACACCTTCGTTGGTCGGCACGTCGCGCCAGCCGACAATCGACAGGGTCTCCTGCTGTAATTCTTCTTCGACAATGCGACGAGAAGCCGCAGCCAGTTCAGCGTCTTTATTTAAAAAGATCATGCCGACGGCGTAGTTTTTAGCTAAACGCCAGCCGCGCTCTTGCGCCACGATGCGGAAAAAGCGGTCAGGTTTTTGTAACAGCAAACCGCAACCATCGCCGGTTTTACCATCGGCTAGAATTGCGCCACGGTGCTGCATGCGGGCCAGTGCGTGTATGGCGGTACGCACTACCTTGTGGCTAGGTTCGCCTTCTATGTGGGCGATCAGGCCGAAACCACAGTTATCCCTCTCAAGGGATTTATCGTACAACATATCAGTGAACCTCCCCAGGCTCTGCGGGATTCCCATCTGGACCGTTGCGCACGGGCACACCAAGAGCATGGCGACGGGGTTTGCGTGTCATGCGCTTACCTCGCATTCGCCCTCTTTATCCTTTTCGCATAGGTCAAACAAGTTTGAGGACTTGCTTCAGAGGGAATCTCAATTACTGCATAAATATGATGAGCAGGCTGCTCATCCAGAAAGCTTCCAGCGGATTTCCACGTTATCGGGAATCCACACACAGGTCAAATGGCAATCTTATTTATGCAAAAATGTGCTATAGGGCGATTAACTTTATGAATATGTTGAAATTTAAGGCTTTTTTACATTGATTTAACGCAAGGAGAATGGAGAGCGAAGTGTGATCTGTCTCACTGTCAGAAAGGCTGTATATCCCCCGTCCTCCCTTTGTTTATCGCTATGCTTGGCATTTTATGCTGGTTTTTGGAGTTTTGGCGTCTTAAAGATACTGTTTTTATGCTGAGAGTATAAGAAGATAAAAAAAACAGTCGGATATAAGGAAAAGTAATTTCATTTTTAATGAATGAAATTTCGATTATTTTGATTTGTTATGCAATGAATAAAGGCACGCCAGGGCGATTGATCCAGGTCATCGCCGACTGGGGCAAAAAATGGCAGGCTTTGGCCTCTTTTCAAGGCGCGGTCTACCAGATTATGCAGTTACAGAAATTAGTCAATATGTTTGGTGGGGATCTTTCTCGCCGTTACGGGCAAAAGGTTCATAAACTCACGCTTCACGGCGGCTTTAGCTGTCCAAATCGTGATGGCACCATCGGACGTGGTGGATGTACTTTCTGCAATGTCGCCTCGTTTGCCGATGAAGCACAGCAGCACCATTCTATTGCCGAGCAGCTTGAGCATCAGGCGCATCTGGTCAATCGCGCGAAACGCTATCTGGCCTATTTCCAGGCCTATACCAGCACCTTTGCTGAAGTGCAGGTGCTGCGTTCGATGTATCAGCAGGCGGTTAGCCAGGCCAGTATCGTCGGGTTATGCGTTGGGACGCGCCCCGACTGCGTGCCGGATGCGGTACTCGATCTGCTTTGCGAGTATAAAGACCTCGGCTATGAGGTATGGCTGGAGCTCGGTTTGCAAACCGCGCATGACAAAACCCTGCATCGTATTAACCGCGGCCATGATTTTGCCTGCTACCAACGCACTACGCGACTGGCACGCGAGCGTGGGCTGAAAGTGTGCTCGCACCTGATTGTCGGTCTGCCGGGAGAAGGGCAGGCAGAATGCCTGCAAACCATGGAACGTGTAGTGGAGACGGGTGTTGACGGTATTAAGCTGCACCCGCTGCATATTGTGAAAGGCAGTACGATGGCGAAAGCCTGGGAAGCCGGGCGGCTGAACGGAATTGAACTGGACGACTATACGGTTACCGCCGGGGAGATGATCCGTCATACGCCGCCAGAGGTGATTTATCATCGAATTTCCGCCAGCGCGCGCCGCCCAACTCTGTTGGCACCGCTATGGTGTGAAAACCGCTGGACCGGCATGGTCGAACTGGATAAGTACCTTAACAAGTACGGTGTGCAAGGCTCGGCGCTCGGTACGCCATGGGTGCGGCCTGAGAACTAACTCTTCGTAGGCTGGATAAGGCAAAGCCGACATCCGGCAATCTGCGCCTGCTTGCCTGATGGCGCGTTGCTTATCAGGCCTACGATGGCCTCTCCGCGGTCATTTCACCGATAACCTCCGCATTTCTTGCACAATCTTCAACGTCACGCTGAGAATTGAGTATTATTGTGCCAAGTTGTCGTGAAGGAACCCTCTATGAAGCAAATCCGTATGCTGGCGCAATATTACGTCGACCTGATGATGAAGTTAGGTCTGGTGCGCTTTTCGCTGCTGTTGGCGCTGGCTCTGGTCGTGTTGGCAATTGTGGTGCAGATGGCTGTCACCATGGTGCTGCATGGCCAGGTAGAAAGCATTGATGTCATCCGTTCTATCTTTTTTGGTCTGTTAATTACCCCCTGGGCCGTCTATTTCTTGTCTGTGGTGGTGGAGCAACTTGAGGAGTCCCGGCAACGCCTGTCACGACTGGTACAAAAGCTGGAAGAGATGCGCGAGCGCGATCTCAAGCTCAATGTGCAGCTGAAAGATAATATTGCCCAGCTCAATCAGGAAATTGTTGAGCGTGAAAAAGCCGAAGCAGAGCGCCAGGAAACATTCGAGCAACTGAAGGTTGAAATCAAAGAGCGCGAAGAGGCGCAGATCCAGCTTGAGCAACAGTCTTCCTTTTTACGCTCTTTCCTTGATGCCTCGCCGGATCTGGTTTTTTATCGCAATGAAGATAAGGAGTTTTCCGGCTGTAACCGTGCCATGGAGCTGCTGACTGGCAAAAGCGAAAAGCAGCTGGTGAACTTAAAACCGGCTGACGTTTACTCTCCTGAAGCGGCTGAAAAGGTGATTGAGACCGACGAGAAGGTGTTCCGTCATAATGTTTCGCTCACCTACGAACAGTGGCTGGACTACCCGGACGGGCGCAAAGCCTGCTTTGAAATTCGCAAAGTGCCTTACTATGACCGCGTAGGTAAACGACATGGTCTGATGGGCTTTGGGCGCGATATTACCGAGCGTAAGCGTTATCAGGACGCGCTTGAGCGCGCCAGCCGCGATAAGACCACCTTTATTTCTACCATCAGCCACGAGCTGCGCACCCCGCTTAACGGCATTGTCGGCTTAAGCCGGATCCTGCTGGATACGGATCTAACCGCGGAGCAGGAAAAATACCTGAAAACAATCCACGTCTCTGCTGTGACGCTGGGGAATATTTTCAACGATATTATCGACATGGATAAGATGGAGCGACGTAAAGTCCAGCTCGATAACCAGCCGATCGATTTCACCAGCTTTATGGCGGATCTGGAAAACCTCTCTGGCCTACAGGCGCAGCAAAAGGGGCTGCGTTTTGTGCTTGAGCCGACGTTACCGCTGCCGCATAAGGTCATTACCGACGGAACGCGTCTGCGTCAGATCCTGTGGAATCTGATCAGCAACGCCGTGAAGTTTACCCAGCAGGGGCAGGTGATCGTGCGGGCGCGCTATGACCAGGGGAATATGCTGCATTTCGAAGTTGAAGATTCCGGCATCGGCATTCCGCAGGATGAGCAGGATAAAATCTTCGCTATGTATTATCAGGTGAAGGACAGCAACGGCGGTAAACCGGCAACGGGGACAGGGATTGGTTTGGCCGTGTCGAAGCGTCTGGCGAAAAACATGGGCGGTGATATTACGGTTTCCAGCCAGGCAGGAAAAGGGTCCATCTTTACGCTAACCGTGCATGCCCCCGCGGTAGCGGAAGAGATTGAAGATGCTTTTGAAGACGATGAAATGCCGCTGCCAGCCCTGAATGTGCTGCTGGTAGAAGACATTGAGCTGAACGTTATTGTTGCGCGCTCCGTGCTGGAAAAATTAGGCAACAGCGTGGATGTCGCGATGACCGGGAAAGCCGCGCTGGAAATGTTTACGCCGGGTGAATATGACCTGGTGCTGCTGGATATTCAGCTACCGGATATGACCGGTCTGGATATCTCGCGGGAGCTCACGCAAAAATACGCCCGTGAAGATCTGCCACCGCTGGTTGCACTCACCGCCAACGTACTGAAAGATAAAAAAGAGTATCTGGACGCAGGCATGGACGACGTGCTGAGTAAGCCGCTGTCGGTTCCGGCGCTAACCGCCATGATCAAAAAATACTGGGATACCCGAAACGAAGAGGAGAGCACTGTGACATCTGAAGAAAGCAGTAAATCGCAAGCGCTGTTAGATATTCCTATGTTGGAACAATACCTCGAGCTGGTGGGACCGAAGTTAATTACCGACGGGCTGGCGGTATTTGAGAAGATGATGCCGGGATATTTGAGCGTGCTGGAGTCCAACCTGACGGCACGGGATAAAAAAGGTGTTGTTGAGGAAGGCCATAAAATTAAAGGCGCAGCAGGTTCAGTGGGGCTGCGTCACCTGCAACAGCTAGGTCAGCAAATCCAGTCGCCGGATCTTCCTGCTTGGGAAGATAACGTTGCTGAATGGATTGAAGAGATGAAGCAGGAGTGGCAGCACGACGTGGCAGTATTAAAAGCCTGGGTGGCGAGCGTGGAAAAAAAATGACCCCGGCTTGACCGGGGTGCGCGAATACTGCGCCAACACCAGGGAAATCGTGGCTGCGCCGTAAATTATTATCATTGTTTACAAGGGCGCAGCCCTAATTTTCAGGCCGCACGCAGTTAAGATAGCAAATCTTAAATAATTTGTTACATGAATCAGTTAAATGTGTGAAGCGTAGCATTTAAATCATAATAACTAATATGTTTCAGCCAGTTGAGAAAGGAGTATTGCGATGAAAAAAGTGGGTGTAGTGCTCAGCGGATGCGGCGTGTATGACGGTGCAGAGATCCATGAAACTGTTCTCACGCTTCTGGCGATTGCCCGCAACGGCGCTCAGGCTGTCTGTTTCGCACCTGATAAACAACAAGCGGATGTGATTAATCATCTGACCGGCGAGTCGATGCTGGAAACTCGCAATGTGCTGATTGAAGCCGCGCGTATCACACGTGGTGATATTCGCCCACTTGCGCAGGCAGTCTCATCGGAACTGGATGCGTTGATCGTGCCGGGTGGGTTTGGTGCGGCCAAAAATCTGAGCAATTTTGCCAGTCAGGGCAGCGAATGCCGGGTTGACAGCGATTTAGCCGCGCTGGCGGTGGCCATGCATCAGGCGGGTAAGCCGTTGGGGTTTATGTGCATTGCGCCTGCCATGTTACCTAAAATTTTTGACTTCCCGCTGCGTCTGACCATCGGCACTGATATCGACACGGCAGAGGTGCTGGAAGAGATGGGCGCTGAGCATGTGCCTTGTCCGGTTGATGACATTGTCGTCGATGAAGACAACAAAATCGTCACCACGCCTGCCTATATGCTGGCGCAGGACATCGCTCAGGCTGCGAGTGGCATCGATAAACTGGTATCGCGTGTGCTGGTGCTGACTGAATGAGAAAAGGAGTAACCGCCTTTCTGCGACGTATTTTTCTGCGGGTGGTGGTTGTCCTCGCCGTATTCTGGGGCGGGGGCATCGCACTTTTCAGCGTGATGCCTGTGCCTTTCTCGGCGGTAATGGTCGAGCGACAGCTGGGCGCATGGCTGTCCGGTGATTTCGGCTATGTGGCGCACTCGGACTGGGTGAGCATGGATGAGATCTCACCGTGGATGGGACTGGCGGTGATTGCTGCGGAGGACCAGAAGTTTCCAGACCACTGGGGGTTTGACGTCACCGCCATAGAGAAAGCGCTGGCGCACAATGAACGCAATGAAAACCGCATTCGCGGGGCGTCGACGTTATCGCAACAGACGGCGAAAAACCTCTTTTTGTGGGATGGACGTAGCTGGGTGCGTAAGGGCCTTGAAGCCGGGCTAACGCTGGGTATGGAAACCGTCTGGAGTAAGAAACGTATTCTGACCGTCTATTTGAATATCGCCGAGTTTGGCGATGGGATATTTGGCGTGGAGGCGGCGGCGCAACGGTATTTTCATAAACCGGCCAGTCGGTTGAGCCTGTCTGAAGCGGCCTTGCTGGCGGCAGTATTGCCCAATCCTTTGCGTTTTAAGGCGAATGCGCCTTCTGGTTATGTGCGTAACCGCCAGGCTTGGATTATGCGCCAAATGCGCCAGTTAGGTGGTGAGTCGTTTATGCGGGAAAATAAGCTGTATTAGCGTAGTTATTGCCGGATGCGGCGTAAACGCCTTATCCGGCCTACTGGCTACGTTCTGTGTACTCGATTAATCTTCATCAAACCCTGAATTAAACAGGGCAATCACTGCGGCCAGGGCTTCTACTTCCTGTGGTCCCGTGGCTTCGACTTCTATCTGACGCCCTTTGGCTGAATCCAGCATCAGCAGAGCGATAACGCTGTTGGCCTCGGCTTCCGTTCCTTCATCATTACGCAGCAAAACTTCTGCTTCGAAACCCTGCATCAATTCAAACAGTTTCATCGCTGGGCGGGCATGCATGCCCAGCTTATTGGTGATTTCAACGGTTTGCTTCACGGTCATGATTTACGTTTTTCCAGCGTACGATGGCGTGACTGCACGTTTTTACCGCGTGAGCGGAAGTAGTCTGCCAGCTGCTCAGCAATATACACCGAACGGTGTTTCCCGCCGGTACAGCCGATGGCTACGGTAAGGTAGCTACGGTTGTTGGTCTCCAGCATGGGTAACCATAGCTCAAGATAGCTGCGAGTCTGGTAAATAAAATTGTGTACTTCTGTGTGCCTGTCGAGGAATGCGGCGACGGGGCGGTCAAGACCGGTCATTGGGCGCAGCTTTGGATCCCAGTGTGGGTTAGGCAGAAAGCGCACGTCAAAGACGTAATCCGCATCAATCGGGATACCGTGTTTGAAACCAAAGGATTCGAATACCATCGTCAATTCACGTTCACGTTTACCCAGCAGTCGGGTACGTAACATTTCCGCCAGTTCGTGTACGGACATTTCGGAGGTATCAACGATCAGGTCAGCGCGAGAGCGCAGTGGCTCCAGCAAATCGCTTTCCTTATCGATAGCGCTTTCCAGAGACAAGTTCTTGCTGGAGAGCGGGTGTAAACGGCGCGTGTCACTGTAGCGACGAATCAGCGTGTTACGGTCTGCATCAAGGAACAGCAGCTGTGGTGAGAAACCCTCGGGCAGATTATTCATTGCCTGCTCAAAAATTTCCGGGGACTCAGGCATGTTGCGCACATCAATGCTGACGGCCGCAGAAATCTGGCGATCGGCCAGTGTACGAGCCAGATCGGGCAACAGCACTACGGGAAGGTTATCCACGCAGTAAAAACCCATATCTTCCAGCGCACGCAGGGCGACAGATTTACCTGACCCTGAACGGCCGCTGACGATCATCAGTACCATGTACTGTTTCTCCTCACAACGACAAAAAAGGATGCCATTGGGTTGTTATGCTTCATCCTGTCCACCTTCGGTGTCCGTGATGATTTGATACAATTCCTGGTCACTCTGCGCAGCGCGCAGACGACGACAGATGGTTTTATCTGCCAGACGTTTTGCGACCAGTGACAACGTATGCAAATGCGTCTTGGTTTGGTCTGCCGGGACCAGCAGGGCGAAAAGCAGATCGACAGGTTGATTATCAATGGCGTCGAAGGCGATGGGTGTTTCGAGTTGAACAAACACACCAACCGCGCGCATCGTGTCTTCTTCCAGCTTTCCGTGCGGGATAGCAATACCATTACCGATGCCGGTACTGCCCATTTTTTCACGCGTCAGAATGGCTTCAAATACCACCTGAGAAGGCAGGCTAAGCTGTTTTGCCGCAAGTTCGCTGATGATTTCCAGTGCGCGTTTCTTGCTTTGGCAGTGAACGCCTGCGCGTGTACATTCCTGGTTAAGAACAGTGCTCAGTTGTAGAGTCGTATCGTTATTTGTCATAATTTCACCTAAGCGCTAACTGTACAAATGGCCCGTTGTGCTACACAACAGGCCGTCCTGCACCCGCTAACTGCCCGGACAAGTTAGTGCTGTTTCAGTTTATCTTTATGTTTTGTTAACTGCCGAGCCAGTTTATCAATTAAACCGTCAATGGCGGCGTACATATCCTGACCTTCCGCGCTGGCATGAATTTCGCCACCGTTCACATGCAGTGTTGCATCCGAGATATGTGTAACCTTCTCCACTTTCAACACAATATAGACCTGATTAATCCGGTCGAAATATTGTTCGAGCTTGGCAAATTTTGTATTCACAAAATCGCGCAGGGCTTCGGTGATTTCGACGTTGTTTCCAGTGATGTTGAGCTGCATAGTGTCTTCCTTATCGGTTGGGTCACACCAGCTGTTTGCGCTGGTTAGACGGCGGAATGGATAAAGACTCTCGGTACTTCGCAACGGTGCGGCGTGCCACCATGATACCCTGTTCTGACAGCATAGAGGTTAACTTGCTGTCACTCAGCGGTTTCGCGGGGTTTTCCGCAGCAATTAATTTCTTCACCAGCGCACGGATAGCTGTGGATGAGGCTTCACCTCCGCCTTCAGTGTTAACGTGACTGGAAAAGAAATACTTCAATTCAAAAATGCCGCGCGGACTGTGCAGATACTTTTGCGTGGTCACACGGGAAATGGTCGATTCGTGCATCTCGACGGCCTGGGCGATATCCGCCAGCACCATCGGTTTCATATACTCTTCGCCTTGCTCAAAGAAAGCTTGCTGCTGCTCAACGATGCAGCGGCTGACGCGCAGCAACGTATCATTGCGGCTTTCCAGGCTTTTAATCAGCCACTTCGCATCTTGCAGATTGCTACGAATAAACTGGCTGTCGGCATCGTTGCGCGCGCTATTGCACATGGCGGCGTAGTGCTGGTTAATCTGTAAACGAGGAATGCTGTCGCCGTTGAGTTCGACCACCCAGCGATCGTTATGCTTACGCACCAGCACATCCGGAATAACGTACTCCGGCTCGCCGGTCTGGATCGATTGCCCAGGTCTTGGATCCAGCGACTGAATAAGATTGACGGCTTCTTTCAGCACGTCTTCTTTCAGCCGGGTCACGCGCATCAGGGTGCGGAAGTCATGGTTGGCTAACAGATCGAGGTGATCGCTGATGATCAGACGCGCTTCTTCCAGCCACGGTGTGGCTTTATCAAACTGCGAAAGTTGGATCAGTAAGCAGTCACGGAGATCTTTGGCGGCCACGCCAACGGGATCAAAGCGCTGAACGCGTTTAAGCACAGCTTCGATTTCGTCCATACCGACGTCGTCATCGCCCATGCTTTCGAGAATATCGTCCAGGGTCACGGTGAGATAACCGGTTTCGTCTACCGCATCTACAATGGATGTCGCAATGGCGCGATCGGTATCCGAGAACGGAGTCAGTTCCACTTGCCAAATCAGGTAATCCTGTAGTGATTGCGTGGTCTCACCCTGATACACAGGCAGTTCGTCGTCGATGTAATCTCCGCTGGTGCCCGAAGGCGTCCCGGCGGTGTAAATTTCATCCCAACTGGCGTCAAGCGGCAACTCCTCAGGCATCTCTTTTTGTTCGAGAGCATCTGCGGTGTCGAGGGTTTCGCTGTCCTGTTTTTCCTGGGTATCAATTTCGTCGTGAAGATCGGTTTGCTCGAGCAGTGGGTTACTTTCCAGCGCTTGCTGAAGTTCTTGCTGAAGTTCCAGCGTGGACAGCTGCAACAGACGGATAGCCTGTTGTAGCTGAGGCGTCATCGCCAGTTGTTGGCTAAGCCTGAGTTGCAAACCTTGCTTCATGTTCAGAGTTGTTTTCTCCTGCAGTGACGTGAAGTCTTCTACCCTATCAGAGTCTGAAGTCTTCCCCAAGGTATACGCGCTTAACGTGCTCATCCTGCAGTATTTCTGTTGGCGTGCCGTGCGCGATCAGGTGTCCCTGACTTACGATATAGGCGCGCTCACACACTGCCAGCGTTTCGCGGACGTTATGGTCGGTAATCAGCACGCCAAGGCCGCTGTCGCGCAGGTGTTCGATGATCCGTTTAATATCAATAACAGAAATCGGGTCAACACCGGCAAACGGTTCATCCAGCAGGATAAATTTCGGATTAGCGGCCAGTGCGCGAGCGATCTCCACGCGGCGTCGTTCACCACCGGAGAGCGACTGACCTAAGCTGTCACGCAGGTGCTCGATGTGGAATTCTTCCATCAGCTCGTTGGCCCGATCTTCCCGCTGCTCGCTGGTCAGATCGTCACGAATTTGCAGTACCGCCATCAGGTTATCAAACACGCTCAGGCGACGGAAAATCGATGCTTCCTGCGGTAAGTAGCCGATGCCGCGACGCGCGCGCGCATGCAGAGGCAGCAGACTGATGTCTTCGTCATCAATGATAATGTTACCCGCATCGCGCGGGACAATGCCGACTACCATGTAAAAGGTTGTTGTCTTGCCTGCACCGTTAGGACCGAGCAGACCGACGATCTCCCCGGAGTTGACGGTCAGACTGACATCTTCAACCACACGACGGCCTTTATAGGCTTTTGCAAGGTTCTTTGCAGTTAATGTTGCCATAACGAATCAGTTACCTTTTTTCTCTGCCGGAGCCTTGTTTTTGTCCTGCAACTGCGACGGAACCAGAACGGTGGTGACGCGTTTGCCTTTATCGCTGAAGGCCTGCATTTTCTGCTCTTTTACCAGATAAGTGATCTTATCGCCCGTGATGTTGCTATCGAGCTGTTCCAGATACGCCTTGCCGGTGAGAACGACAAAGTCTTTCGCCAGTTCATAGTGCATCTGAGAGGCGTGGCCTTTAACCGGTTTACCGTTGTCCTGCATCTGGTAAAACGTCGCTGGATTGCCATAGCCATCAATCACTTCTTTGCCGTCTTCACCGCCAGGACGGGTCACGACGACTTTATCGGCGTTAATTTTGATGGTGCCCTGAGTCACAATCACGTTGCCAGTAAACGTCACCACGTTGCCCTGCATATCCAGGGACTGCTGGTCCGATTCAATGTGAATCGGCTGCTCGGTATCGCCGGTGACGGCAAATGCCGGAATGCTGGCGGCCAGAAGTGAGCTGGCAAGTACAAGATTAAGGCTGAGTTTGTTTGTTTTGGATTTCATATGAGGTTCTAACCTTTTCAATCAGCTCGGCGTTCTTGCTGCGTAAGTTGCCGCGCATCTTCAGTCCGCTGGAGTTAAATGTTGTGCCATACAACGTCACCAGATCATCGGAAGTGACGTCTTGTGTCACCAGGTTAATCTGCGCGTTATCGGTCGTAATTCTGCGTAGTTGAGAGTCAGGCACCAGGGCGTTAACCTCAACATGGCCGTACAGATACAGCATCCGATCGTTGGTCAATTTGGCTTTGTCGGCCTTGATCGTCCAGGTCGGTACTTTATCCTTATCAAACGTGGTTAATACTGGTTGAGTAAACCACGAAACCGCTTGTTCCGAATAATATTCAACGTGTTGTGCGATCAAGTGATAGCTCAGCGCGCCTTCCGGACTATACACGACGGTATCAGTATGTTCGCTCTTATAGGTTGGCTCGTTGTTATTGACGACGACCTGAGTGGTGTCATCTTTGTCTGCCAGATTAATACCAATCATCACAAGGACAGCCAGCGACAGTAGAATGATAACCCAACGTCTGGTTTTGCTCATATCGATTGCCCTTTGGCCTCGTCCAGTTTGCCCTGCGCCAGGAGTAATAAATCGCAGACTTCACGCACAGCGCCACGTCCCCCATCAATGTGGGTGACATAATCAGCTCGCGGGATCAGCAAAGGGTGGGCATCTGCCACCGCGACGCTTAATCCCACTTTAGCCATCACCGGCCAGTCGATCAGGTCATCGCCAACGTAGGCGACATTCTTCGGCGCGATCGCCAGTTTGCTAAGGAGATCGCCAAAGGCAACCAGTTTGTCTGACTGCCCCTGATACAGGTGGGTGATCCCCAAAGTGGCACAGCGATCTTCTACAAGTTTAGCCTTTCGTCCGGTAATAATGGCAACCTCAATACCGGAAGTGAGCGCACAGCGAATTCCGTAACCATCACGGACGTTAAAAGCCTTCAGCTCTTCACCGTTGTTGCCCATATAAATCAGACCATCAGACAGTACGCCATCCACATCCAGGATCAGCAAACGGATGTTTTCTGCCCGGGTGATAACGTCTGCGCTGACGGGTCCATAACAGGTCGCAAGCGACGCACCTGCTTTACTCATTTTCGTTATCCTTGAGTTTCTTACACTACACCTGCACGCAGCAGATCATGCATATGTAACACACCGAGTAATTGGTCGCCATCAGCAACCATTACCGAGGTGATATGGCGGGACTGCATTAAGTTCAGGGCATCGACGGCAAGAATACCCGGACGCACGCGAATGCCTCCAGGGGTCATCACATCGGCAATGCCTAACTGGCGTACATCAACGCCCATATCGAAGACACGACGTAAATCGCCATCGGTGAAAATACCGTCAATCTTCATGGCATCATCGCAAATGACGGTCATGCCGAGATTTTTACGCGTGATCTCAATTAAGGCGTCACGCAGGCTGGCGTTTTTGGTCACATGCGGGATCTCGTCGCCCGTATGCATAATATCGTTAACGCGCAGTAAAAGCTTACGGCCCAGTGCGCCACCGGGATGAGACAACGCAAAATCTTCCGCGGTAAAGCCGCGCGCTTTTAATAATGCCACCGCGAGGGCATCGCCCATCACCAGTGTTGCTGTCGTACTGCTGGTCGGCGCCAGGCCTAACGGACAAGCTTCCTTGGGCACTTTAACACACAGATGCACATCTGCCGCACGCGCCATACTGCTTTCAGGACGACCGGTCATGCAAATAAGCGGTACATGAAGACGTTTTAATACCGGGATCAGCGCCGCTATCTCATTGGATTCACCGGAGTTAGAGATGGCGATGACCACATCCTGCGGCGAGACCATACCCAGATCGCCATGTGCGGCTTCGCCTGGGTGTACAAAAAATGAGGGGGTGCCGGTGCTGGCAAATGTGGCTGCCATTTTCCGCCCGATATGGCCGGATTTCCCCATTCCCATCACCACCACTTTGCCCGGGCAGCTGAATATTTTCTCGCATGCGAGGGTAAAATTTTGGTTGATGTACTGATCAAGCTCCGCCAGGCCTTCACGTTCAATTGCCAGGACTTCCTTGCCTGCTTGCTGAAAGTCAAAACCCGGTTGCAACTCTAAGTGCGACATAATGCGTTTCCAGTTATCCAACGAGAAGTGGCGATAACCAATACAGCATCGCCAGCCATATGATAAAACCGCCGGTCAGCAGCGCACCTGCGCCGCGACCAATCTGGCGCGGACGTCGCCAGCAGAGTAGTGCAAAAATCACGCTCACCAGCAGCATGACGCTATAGTCACGGGTGAAGGCCATCGGGTTGACTTCACCCGGCGTAATCAGCGCCGGTAGCCCGAGGACGATAACGATATTAAAAATGTTTGCGCCGATAATGTTACCGACGGCAATATCATTTTCACCTTTACGCAGACCCGCAATCGCTGTTGCCAGCTCCGGCAGGCTGGTACCAATGGCGACCACTGTCAGCCCGATAGTAAGTTCGCTCATGGCGAAATAGTTCGCCAGTACGGTCGCGTTGTCCACCACCATACGTGTTGCCATTGGCATGATAATCAGCGCAATGCCCAACCACAAAAATGCGACCGGTAATCCGCCTTCGCGCGGCAGCTCAGCTATCTGCTCACGTGTCAGGCTGTCATTGCCTTGTCGCTCGGCCAGACGGGCGATTTTAACAATGAATAGCAGCCATAGCACGGCCAGAAGCAGAAGAAAGAAACCGTCGCTGCGGCTTAACTGCCCGTCATACAGGACGGATGCAGCTAAAATACTTACCAGCAACATTAGCGGTAATTCACGACGCAGAACATCAGAATGCACGGTAAAAGGATGAATCAGCGCCGACAGGCCTAAAATAAGCAGAATGTTGGTGATGTTAGAACCTATAGCGGTCCCGACAGCCAGATCGAGTTGCCCATTCATCGATGCGGCAACGGAGACAATTATCTCGGGTAACGACGTACCCATGCTGACCACGGTCATTCCGATGATAATGGGAGGAATACCGAAGTTTCGACATAAAATGGATGCAGCAAATACCAGACGGTCGGCACCGTAGACCACCAGAAGTAAACCAATTATTAACAGCGCCGTCGCTAAAAGCATCTAAAGTCCTTTCTTCAGGTATACTCGCCGGTCCACTTGAAGGATCTTCTGGAAGCCGTAACGAAGTCTTAATTTTGACTTTATGCGGCTAAAAAGTAAAACAAATGCCAGCTTTCGCTAACCAGGACAGGCAATAATCTGTAAATATGTTGAGTTCATGGCTAAATTGAGCGCCAAACTCTTCGATCAACGAGGCAATAGTAAAGGATGAATCAATGGGGCAGTCTGTGGCGAATCTAGTCGATATGCGCGATGTCAGCTTTTCCCGGGGTGACCGCTGCATCTTTGATAATATTTCCCTGACGGTACCGCGCGGTAAGGTGACGGCGATCATGGGGCCATCAGGCATCGGCAAAACGACGCTGTTGCGTCTGATTGGCGGACAGATCCCCCCGGATAAGGGCGAGATCCTGTTTGACGGTGAGAACGTCCCGGCCATGTCCCGTTCGCGTTTATTTACCGTGCGTAAGCGCATGAGTATGCTGTTTCAGTCTGGGGCGCTATTTACCGACATGAATGTGTTTGACAACGTCGCGTACCCTCTGCGCGAGCATACGACGTTGCCAGCGCCGTTGCTGAAGAGCACGGTGATGATGAAGCTCGAGGCCGTCGGCCTGCGGGGTGCGGCCAAATTAATGCCTTCTGAATTATCCGGTGGGATGGCGCGTCGCGCCGCGTTAGCACGTGCTATCGCGCTGGAGCCAGACCTCATCATGTTTGATGAGCCGTTCGTCGGCCAGGATCCCATCACCATGGGCGTTCTGGTGAAGCTGATTTCAGAACTGAACAGCGCGCTGGGCGTCACCTGTGTGGTGGTATCCCATGATGTGCCTGAGGTACTGAGTATTGCGGATTACGCCTATATAATGGCGGACAAAAAAATAGTGGCCTACGGTAGTGCTCAGGCACTACAAGAAAATGCCGATCCGCGCGTACGCCAGTTCCTGGACGGCATTGCCGATGGACCGGTTCCGTTCCGTTACCCGGCGGGCGACTACCACATCGATTTACTCAAAACAGGGAGTTAAGCCACCCATGTTGTTAAATGCGCTGGCATCACTCGGACATCGGGGAATAAAAACCCTCAGGACGTTCGGGCGAGCCGGATTAATGTTGTTCAATGCGGTTGTCGGCAAGCCGGAGTTTCGCAAACATGCGCCGCTGCTGATACGCCAGCTCTATAATGTCGGTGTCTTATCGATGCTGATCATTATTGTTTCTGGCGTGTTCATCGGTATGGTGCTGGGGTTGCAGGGATACCTGGTGCTAACCACCTACAGCGCGGAAACCAGCCTCGGTATGCTGGTGGCACTGTCATTGTTACGTGAGTTGGGACCGGTTGTTGCGGCGCTGCTGTTTGCCGGGCGGGCCGGGTCGGCCTTAACCGCAGAAATTGGCCTGATGCGGGCGACCGAACAGCTTTCCAGTCTGGAGATGATGGCCGTCGATCCACTGCGCCGGGTGATTTCCCCACGTTTTTGGGCTGGCGTCATTTCATTGCCGCTGCTGACGATTATTTTTGTCGCAGTGGGTATCTGGGGTGGTTCACTGGTTGGCGTAAGCTGGAAGGGTATTGATGCAGGCTTCTTCTGGTCGGCTATGCAAAATGCCGTCGACTGGCGTCTGGACCTGGTTAACTGTCTGATTAAGAGCGTGGTGTTCGCCATTACGGTCACCTGGATTGCATTGTTCAATGGTTATGATGCGATCCCGACCTCTGCCGGGATTAGCCGGGCAACGACACGCACCGTTGTGCACGCCTCTCTTGCCGTTCTGGGGCTGGATTTTGTGCTGACCGCACTGATGTTTGGGAATTGAGTTCATGCAAACGAAAAAGAATGAAATTTGGGTCGGGTTATTCCTGCTGGTTGCGCTGCTGGCAGCGCTGTTTGTTTGCCTGAAGGCGGCGAACGTTACCTCAATGCGTACTGAGCCGACTTACACGATTTATGCGACCTTTGATAATATCGGCGGCCTGAGAGAGCGTTCTCCGGTGCGGATTGGCGGGGTGGTAGTTGGACGCGTATCGGACATCTCGTTAGATCCGAAAACGTACCTGCCGCGCGTGACGCTGGAAATCGAATCGCGTTTTAACCATATTCCTGACACCAGTTCTCTGAGCATCCGTACTTCCGGTCTGCTGGGCGAACAGTATCTGGCATTGAATGTGGGTTTTGAAGATCCTGATCTGGGAACGTCTATCCTCAAAGATGGCGGTACGATTCAGGACACGAAATCCGCGATGGTGCTGGAAGATATGATTGGTCAGTTCCTTTACAACAGCAACAGTAAAGGTGATGACAATAAGAATTCTGGCGATGCGCCAGCCGCAACTGACGGCAATAATGAAGCCACTACGCCTGCGGGCGCAACGAAATAATCTCAGGAGAATCGACGTATGTTTAAACGATTGATGATGGTGGCTATGCTGGTGATTGCCCCGCTTAGCGCAGCAACTGCAGCCGACCAAACGAACCCGTACAAACAGATGAATGAGGCGGCGCAGAAGACATTTGACCGTCTGAAGAATGAACAACCTAAAATCCGCGCAAACCCGGATTACCTGCGCCAGGTTGTCGATCAGGAACTGTTGCCATACGTGCAGGTTAAATATGCGGGTGCGCTGGTACTGGGGCGCTACTACAAAGATGCGACCCCTGCTCAGCGTGAAGCCTATTTTGCCGCATTCCGTGAATATCTGAAGCAGGCCTACGGCCAGGCTCTGGCGATGTACCATGGCCAGACTTATGAAATTGCACCAGAGCAACCGCTGGGTGATGCGACCATCGTACCTATCCGCGTAACCATCATCGATCCAAACGGTCGTCCTCCGGTACGTTTGGATTTCCAGTGGCGTAAAAACTCCCAGACCGGTAACTGGCAGGCTTATGACATGATTGCTGAAGGCGTAAGTATGATCACCACCAAACAAAATGAGTGGAGCGACCTGCTGCGTACCAAAGGTATTGATGGCCTGACGGCGCAGCTGAAATCTATTGCTCAGCAGAAAATCACTCTGGAAGAGAAAAAATAATGACGCAGTCACTCACCTGGACGCGTGAAGGCGACAAGCTGGTGCTGGTGGGGGAGCTGGATCAGGACGTGTTAAACCCATTATGGGATGCGCGAATTGAGGCGATGAAAGGGGTATCCTGCATCGACCTGAACCAGGTATCCCGGGTAGATACCGGCGGTCTGGCGTTACTGTTGCATCTGATTAATCAGGGCAAGCAGCAGGGAAACAGCGTTTCACTCACTGGTGTTAACGATAAAGTGTACACGCTGGCGCAGCTTTACAATCTGCCTGACGACGTCCTTCCGCGTTAATTTTTCCAGGCCGGATAAGGTCTTGTGCCGCTATCCGGCAAAACCCCTGAGGGGGATCTGCCACTAAAGCCTTGTCTGATTTATCAGCGAGGCTTTTTGCTTATTTATGACAGCGCCACTTTGCTCTAAGATGTTGGGCTGTTTTCACTATCTGACGAATGAAGAGCCCATGGAAAATAATGAAATTCAGAGCGTGCTGATGAATGCACTCTCCCTCCAGGAAGTCCACGTTTCTGGCGACGGCAGTCACTTTCAGGTTATTGCCGTGGGTGAGATGTTTGAAGGCATGAGCCGGGTCAAGAAGCAGCAATCGGTCTATGGCCCGTTGATGGAGTACATTGCGGACAACCGCATTCATGCCGTGTCGATTAAGGCGTTTACCCCAGCGGAATGGGCGCGCGATCGCAAACTTAACGGTTTTTGAGCTACGGGTGATGTGCCGGTAGCGAAGATAAATTCTTAACAGAGAACAGAATAATGGATAAATTTCGTGTTCAGGGGCCAACTAAGCTCCAGGGCGAAGTCACAATTTCAGGCGCTAAAAACGCCGCACTGCCGATCCTGTTTGCGGCGCTGCTGGCTGAAGAACCTGTAGAGATCCAAAACGTCCCGAAACTGAAGGACGTTGACACATCAATGAAGCTGCTGAGCCAGCTGGGTGCGAAAGTTGAGCGTAATGGTTCTGTGCACATCGATGCGCGTGATGTGAACGTCTTCTGTGCGCCGTACGATTTGGTGAAAACCATGCGTGCATCCATTTGGGCGCTCGGGCCGCTGGTTGCCCGCTTTGGTCAGGGCCAGGTTTCACTGCCGGGTGGCTGTACCATTGGCGCGCGTCCGGTTGACCTGCACATTACCGGTCTGGAGCAGTTAGGCGCGACAATTAAGCTGGAAGAAGGCTATGTGAAGGCGTCCGTTGATGGCCGTCTGAAAGGCGCGCATATCGTCATGGACAAAGTGAGCGTCGGCGCGACGGTCACCATCATGTGCGCAGCAACGCTTGCCGAAGGCACCACCATCATCGAAAACGCTGCGCGCGAGCCGGAGATTGTGGATACCGCGAACTTCCTGATTGCGCTGGGCGCGAAGATCACGGGTCAGGGCACCGATCGTATTACCATCGAAGGCGTTGAGCGTCTTGGCGGTGGTGTTTATCGCGTTCTGCCAGATCGTATCGAAACCGGTACCTTCCTGGTGGCGGCGGCAATTTCTCGCGGCAAGATTATCTGCCGTAATGCACAGCCGGACACGCTGGATGCCGTTCTGGCGAAGCTGCGTGATGCGGGTGCGGATATTGAAGTGGGTGATGATTGGATCAGCCTTGATATGCACGGTAAACGTCCGAAAGCGGTCAATGTGCGTACTGCACCGCATCCGGCGTTCCCTACCGACATGCAGGCCCAGTTTACATTGCTGAACCTGGTGGCAGAAGGGACCGGCTTCATCACGGAAACCGTGTTTGAGAACCGCTTTATGCACGTGCCTGAGCTGAGCCGTATGGGCGCTCACGCAGAAATCGAAAGCAATACCGTGATTTGCCACGGCGTGGAAACGCTCTCTGGCGCACAGGTTATGGCGACCGATCTGCGCGCATCTGCAAGCCTGGTGCTGGCAGGGTGTATTGCTGAAGGTACGACGGTAGTCGACCGTATTTATCACATCGATCGCGGCTATGAGCGCATCGAAGATAAACTGCGTGCGCTGGGCGCAAACATTGAGCGCGTGAAAGGCGAGTAATCGTCAACGTCTCTTGTAACCCCCAGTTCAGTTGGCCGGGGGTTACAGCTCAATGTTCATTCCGGATTCTTTTTCTCTCTGCGACTCCTCATCATCCGCGTTCTGTCGATGAACTCATGCGTTTTGGCATCGTGATAGCGTGACGGCCAAATCACCCAGGGGTCAGTTCCCAGTGCCCGGGCGATAATCAACTCACCTTTTGGCCATGGTCTCGTTAACGCATTGGCCAGCGTTGATGAACTCAATCCATTTTTACGTGATTCAGCGGCCATTGAGGTCCCTTTCTTGCGCAGTCCGGCGATGATGTCGGCCGGATGCCAGTCAATCAGCTTGCTTTCCATCAATTCATCTCTCCTTTGGTTAACGGCTTACGGTTTCACGATCGGTTGTGCCGACACTATAACGCCCGAAGAACGAATGTTCTAAAATGTTCATGTAAAGTGTGTGTATATTCAGAAGATACCAAGGTTCTGCGTGATTATCTGGAGGGGGAAAATGATTACTGGAACTTATAAGAAAATCCCGTGCAGGGCACGGGATGAGGGAAGATGCTGTAGGGAATTAACGGTCGCGCTGCACGGCGATATGTGCCAGACCAATCAGCGCTTCTCTCCACGGCGTATCGGGCAGCACCTGAAGCGCAGCGATGGCTTTATCAGCCTCTTCTTCTGCCCGCTGACGGGTCCATTCCAGAGAACCACAGGCGTTCATCGCTTCCAGAACCGGCTCCAGAAGGTGACGACCATTACCTTGCTCAATGGCCTGGCGGATCATTAGCGCTTGTTCTGGGGTGCCGTGGCGCATGGCATGCAACAGTGGCAGCGTTGGTTTACCCTCATTGAGGTCATCACCGACGTTTTTACCCAGCTGCTCGCCATCTGCGCTGTAATCCAGCAAATCGTCAATTAACTGGAAAGCGGTACCGAGATAACGGCCATAATCCTGCAACCCTTTTTCTTGTTCTTCGCTACAGCCAGCCAGAATACCTGAACATTGGGCTGCCGCTTCAAACAAACGCGCGGTCTTACTGTAGATGACGCGCATATAGTTTTCTTCGGTGATGTCCGGGTCGTTGACGTTCATCAACTGCAAGACTTCACCTTCGGCAATGACGTTGACTGCTTTCGACATGACTTCCAGCACTTTCAACGAGCCAAGGCTGGTCATCATCTGAAATGCACGGGTATAGATAAAATCGCCAACCAGCACGCTGGCCGCATTACCAAACGCCGCATTTGCCGTAGCTTTCCCACGGCGCATGTCTGACTCATCCACAACATCGTCGTGCAGCAGGGTCGCTGTGTGGATAAACTCGATGAGGGCCGCAATCGTAACGTGCGCATTTTCCTGGTAACCAACGGCCCGCGCGGCGAGGACGGCGATCATTGGGCGAATGCGTTTTCCGCCGCCGCTAACGATGTAGTACCCCAGTTGATTGATCAACTGAACGTCGGAATTGAGCTGTTCAAGGATTGTCGCATTGACCCCCGCCATATCTTGCGCGGTTAACTCATTGATTTTTTCTAAATTCATCGCAAAAGCCGGGCTTCTCGCCCCGATTACCTTACTGTGTGGGAAGGTAACGTCGGGTTTAGGGTTATAAATATATGCTGATTGTACTGAAAAAACGCCGTAGATAAACGTTACCGTACGTGTTGTGTTTTTTTTCTTCATGTATTGACGGTAGCACTTGTCAAAGGCTCGCGTTTTGCGTAATATTCGCGCCCTATTGTGAATATTTATAGCGCACTCTGAATCATCAAAAAGGTGTGCGCGGAAGCGGAGTTTTTTATGTACGCGGTTTTCCAAAGTGGTGGTAAACAACACCGAGTAAGCGAAGGTCAGACCGTTCGCCTGGAAAAGCTGGACATCGCAACTGGCGAATCTGTTGAATTCGCAGAAGTTCTGATGATCGCAAACGGTGAAGAAGTCAAAATCGGCGTTCCTTTCGTTGATGGCGGCGTTATCAAAGCTGAAGTCGTTGCTCACGGTCGTGGCGAGAAAGTTAAAATTGTTAAGTTTCGTCGTCGTAAACACTACCGTAAGCAGCAGGGCCATCGTCAGTGGTTCACTGATGTGAAAATCACTGGCATCAGCGCTTAAGTTAAGGGGAGCAGATTAAATGGCACATAAAAAGGCTGGCGGCTCGACTCGTAACGGTCGCGATTCAGAAGCTAAACGTCTGGGCGTAAAACGCTTCGGCGGTGAAACAGTTCTGGCTGGTAGCATCATCGTTCGTCAACGTGGTACTAAATTCCACGCTGGCTCCAACGTTGGTTGCGGCAAAGACCACACTCTGTTTGCTAAAGCAGACGGTAAAGTGAAATTTGAAGTGAAAGGCCCGAAAAACCGTAAATTCATCAGCATCGTTGCTGAATAAGTTTTTCGCGTCCCGGTAACGGATAAAAGCCCCGCAACACGTTGCGGGGCTTTTTACATTCGACGGCCGGTAAATACGCTCGTCGCGCCGTGACAACCCGGAAACGAGCCCTTGCAGGGAATACGGCATGAAGCAGCAGGCAGGCATTGGTATTCTGTTAGCACTCACAACGGCGGTATGTTGGGGCGCTTTGCCAATAGCAATGAAGCAAGTGCTGGAGGTGATGGAGCCTCCTACCGTGGTGTTCTACCGTTTTTTAATGGCAAGCGTTGGCCTTGGCGCTATTCTTGCGGTTAAAAAAAAGCTCCCTCCGTTGCGTATTTTTCGCAAAGCGCGTTGGCTGGTGTTGCTGGCTATCGCAACCGGTGGGTTGTTCGGTAACTTCATTCTGTTTAGTTCATCCTTGCAGTATTTGAGCCCAACGGCTTCGCAGGTTATCGGTCAGCTGTCACCGGTTGGTATGATGATCGCCAGCGTCTTTATCCTGAAAGAAAAGATGCGCGGCACGCAGGTGATTGGCGCCATTATGCTTCTGAGCGGCCTGGTCCTGTTTTTTAATACCAGTCTGATCGAAATTTTTACCCGACTCACCGATTACACCTGGGGCGTTATCTTTGGTGTCGGTGCGGCGATGGTCTGGGTGAGTTATGGGGTCGCGCAAAAGGTGTTATTGCGCCGCCTGGCATCACCGCAGATCCTGTTTTTACTGTACACTTTATGTACGATTGCGTTGTTGCCGCTGGCTAAACCCGGTGTCATCACGCAGCTCAGCGACTGGCAGCTGGCATGCCTGGTATTCTGCGGCCTGAATACGCTGGTAGGATATGGCGCTCTCGCGGAAGCGATGGCGCGTTGGCAGGCGGCGCAGGTGAGCGCTCTTATCACGCTCACACCGCTGTTTACGTTGTTATTTTCAGATTTATTATCACTGGCCTGGCCCGATTTCTTCGCCAGACCGATGCTAAACCTATTAGGTTATCTCGGTGCGTTTATCGTGGTTGCGGGCGCGATGTATTCCGCCATTGGTCATCGAATTTGGGGCGGTTTACGTAAGCATGAAACGGTGGTTTCGCAACCCCGCTCAGGCGAATGATTTACGGAGAGTAAAATGAAGTTTGTTGATGAAGCATCGATTCTGGTCGTTGCAGGTGATGGCGGTAATGGTTGCGTCAGCTTCCGCCGCGAAAAGTACATCCCAAAAGGCGGTCCGGACGGTGGTGATGGTGGTGACGGTGGTGACGTTTGGCTGGAAGCCGACGAAAACCTGAACACACTGATCGATTACCGTTTTGAAAAATCATTCCGTGCGGAACGTGGTCAGAATGGCGCGAGCCGTGATTGCACCGGTAAGCGTGGCAAAGACGTTACCATTAAAGTACCTGTTGGTACGCGTGTTATCGATCAGGGCACGGGCGAAACCATGGGCGACATGACCAAACACGGTCAGCGTCTGATGGTCGCTAAAGGTGGCTGGCACGGTCTGGGCAACACCCGTTTCAAATCCTCGGTTAACCGTACTCCGCGTCAGAAAACAATGGGTACGCCGGGTGATAAGCGCGATCTGATGCTGGAGCTGATGCTGCTGGCGGACGTGGGTATGCTGGGCATGCCAAACGCTGGGAAATCGACGTTTATCCGTGCGGTGTCCGCGGCGAAGCCGAAAGTCGCTGATTATCCGTTTACCACCCTGGTGCCGAGCCTGGGCGTGGTGCGTATGGACAACGAAAAGAGCTTCGTGGTTGCCGACATTCCGGGACTGATTGAAGGCGCGGCTGAAGGCGCAGGCCTGGGCATCCGCTTCCTGAAACACCTGGAACGTTGCCGTGTACTGCTTCACCTCATCGATATCGATCCGATTGATGGCTCTGATCCAGTTGAAAACGCCCGTATCATTATTGGCGAACTGGAAAAATACAGTCAGGATCTGGCATCTAAACCGCGCTGGTTAGTGTTCAACAAAATTGATTTGATGGACAAGGCTGAAGCGGAAGAGAAAGCGAAAGCGATCGCCGAAGCATTGGGTTGGGAAGGTAAATATTACCTGATCTCTGCCGCCAGCCAACTGGGCGTGAAAGATCTCTGCTGGGATGTGATGACCTTTATCATCGAGAACCCGATTGTTCAGGCTGAAGAAGCGAAACAGCCAGAGAAAGTTGAGTTCATGTGGGATGATTATCACCGCCAGCAGCTCGCTGAAGTCGAAGACGAAGCGGAAGATGACTGGGATGACGATTGGGACGAAGACGACGAAGAAGGCGTTGAGTTCATCTACAAGCGTTAATCTCGTCGCCGGATGGCGCTAGCGCTTATCCGGCCTACGGACGGCATCATATCGTAGGCCGGATAAGACGCGTTAGCGTCGACATCCGGCAATAATGCACTCAGTTATTCTGATAAATATCCTTGTACAACCGGCTCTCGAAGCGCACCAACGGAATACGGCGATTACGCTGGTCAGCTGGCTCTACCGCATAACCAGATAAATACTGCACGAATGCCATGCGTTGGCCGCTTGCCGTGGTGATGAAACCTGCGAGGTTATAAACCCCCTGCAGCGAGCCTGTCTTCGCCGATACTTTGCCATCCACACCAGCCTGATGCAGACCCGCACGGTATTGCAGAGAGCCGTCGTGGCCCGCCAGCGGCAGCATAGTGATAAAGTTCAGCTCGTTATCGTGTTGAGCGATATATTGCAGCACCTGCATCATGGTCGCTGGGGCAATCAGGTTATGGCGGGAGAGGCCAGAACCGTCGGCAATAATAGTGTTGCCGATATCGACGCCTGCCTGCTGACGCAAAATCTGGCGCACGGCGTCAGAACCCGCCCGCCAGGTGCCCGGCACGTTAAATCGGGCATGACCAATCATACGGAAAACGGTATCGGCAATCATGTTGTCCGATTTTTTCAGCATAATCTTAAGCAGGTCATGTAGCGGCGCAGACTGCTTACTGGCGACCACCGTTCCTGGTTCGTTGACCAACGTCTGGCGCAGCAGTGTACCGCTGTAGGTGATACCTGCTTGTTTTAGCTCATCTTTGATAATTGCCCCGGCATAGCTGGCACCGTCCTGAATGGCGAACGCCAGCGGCAGCGGATCGGCACGTTGTGGCAGGCATCCGGTCAGCGTATAGCGGTTGAGATCGCCGGGAACTACATCCAGTTCACAATATTGCGCTTCCGCAGAACCTCGGGCGAGAGTACGCACCTGACTGAACATGGTGACCGGGTAATAAGATGCCACGCGAATAAAGGCGAGATCGTTGGGTTTTTGCGCGCTGTAGAGTGAAACCGAGAAACAGTTTCTATCGACAATAGCCGCTGCGGGCGGTGCGCTAAAACACTGCGTCATGTCGTTCCAGGGCCAGCCGGGCGCTTTATCATGACTGGCAAAAATAGAGGTGTCGATCAGGACATTCCCGGCAATTTGCGTCACACCTGATTTTTTCAGGGTTGCCACCATATTGCGAATATCCTGGCGTTTTAGCGTCGGATCGGCACCAAATCGTGCCACTAAGTCACCTTTCAATACGCCGCCTTCCACGCTGCCTTTGGTCTCAAGCGTGGTGGTAAAACGAAAGTCAGGCCCGAGCTGAATCAATGCTGCCAGCGCGGTGATTACTTTCTGGGTACTGGCGGGCAGCGCCATCTGCTGGCTATGAAAATCAATCGCGGGTGCAGGTGCGCCAACCTTCTGTACCATAAGGGCGAGGTTGGCCCCGGCAGGGAGCTGATTGATATACTCGTCGACGTTCGCAGCCTGAACGCTGAACGCTATACTGGCAGTCAATCCGATGGTAAATCTGGAAAATCGCATAATCTCGCGCTAACAACCTGGAAACAGGCCGTCATACTACGGCGCAACGCCCCAAAAAGTAAACGATGACCCATAAGGAACTCCAGGGTAAAATGATCATCAAATAGAGAATTGTAGCTGACCTGGGACCTTGAGCCCCGGGTCGGTATTTTTTTGCTTCTGACTCTGGCATGACACACGCCAGGGTGGGCTTAGCAGCCGGGGTGAGAGCAACTACCCCCTACAGGAATGTTCAAGAGGTATAACAAATGCAAGCTATCCCGATGACCTTACGTGGTGCTGAAAAACTGCGCGAAGAGCTGGATTTTCTGAAATCTGTGCGCCGTCCTGAAATTATTGCCGCTATCGCTGAAGCGCGTGAGCACGGTGACCTGAAAGAGAACGCGGAGTATCACGCGGCGCGTGAACAGCAGGGTTTCTGCGAAGGACGCATTAAAGATATCGAAGCTAAACTGTCCAACGCGCAGGTAATCGACGTTACTAAGATGCCGAACAATGGCCGCGTTGTTTTCGGTGCGACGGTTACCGTTCTGAATCTCGATAACGATGAAGAGCAGACCTGGCGTATTGTCGGCGATGATGAAGCCGATTTTAAACAGAACCTGATTTCAGTGAACTCGCCTATCGCTCGTGGCCTGATCGGTAAAGAGCAGGATGACGTCGTAGTTATCAAAACGCCGGGCGGCGAAGTGGAATATGAAGTGACGAAGGTAGAATACCTGTAATTCGCATCTTGGTTAAGATGTTGATACATTGTAAAGAAAGGAAAAAGGCCGCATAGCGGCCTTTTATCAACGAAGAGAGCGTGGCATTTTGCTCTCCTGCTAGCGGAAAACCCCGCGTTTTACACAAACTTCGTGTGCAACTTTGGGATATTCTTAGCGTGGCAGCGAGATTTTACGTTCTTTAGTCGGGCGATACAGTACCAGCGTTTTGCCGATGACCTGTACATTGCAGGCGCCGGTTTCGCGTACGATAGCTTCCACGATCAAGGTTTTAGTATCGCGATCTTCCGAGGCGATTTTCACCTTGATAAGTTCATGGTGCTCTAACGCTTGTTCAATCTCGGCCAGTACCCCTTCGGTCAAACCATTATTGCCAAGCATAACTACAGGCTTGAGCGGATGTGCCAGACCTTTCAGGTGCTGTTTTTGTTTAGTACTCAGATTCATCGTATATTTTTGCTTACGTTGGGATTGAAAACGGGTCATTCTACCGCCATCTCCCATATATCACCAAATAGCTGTGTAGAAATTTACACCATTGGTTACGATGAACTGCCCTTTGGGAATGTGAAATGACAGGTAAAAAGCGTTCTGCCAGCTCGAGTCGCTGGCTTCAGGAACACTTTAGCGATAAATATGTTCAACAGGCGCAGAAAAAGGGGTTACGTTCCCGTGCCTGGTTTAAACTTGATGAAATACAGCAAAGTGACAAAATTTTTAAACCGGGGATGACAATAGTTGATCTCGGTGCTGCACCCGGTGGCTGGTCGCAATATGCAGTTACGCAGATCGGCAACACCGGCCGCATTATCGCTTGCGATCTTTTACCTATGGATCCAATCGTTGGTGTGGACTTCCTTCAGGGCGACTTTCGTGATGAATTAGTCCTGAAAGCGTTACTTGAACGCGTAGGTGACAGTAAAGTACAAGTTGTCATGTCTGATATGGCGCCAAATATGTGTGGAACACCGGCGGTGGATATTCCCCGGGCCATGTATCTGGTAGAGCTGGCGCTTGGAATGGCTCGTGATGTATTAGCGCCAGGTGGTAGTTTTGTAGTGAAGGTGTTCCAGGGCGAAGGCTTCGATGAGTATCTAAGAGAAATTCGCTCCCTGTTTACGAAGGTCAAAGTTCGTAAGCCGGACTCTTCTCGCGCCCGTTCGCGTGAAGTGTATATTGTAGCGACCGGGCGTAAACCATAACCGGCAGATTTCAAACGAAAGTTTGAAAGAAACTGGATATAGAGTATCCTGACGCTGTTTTTAACACAGTTGTAATATGAGGTTAATCCCTTGAGTGACATGGCGAAAAACCTAATTCTCTGGCTGGTCATTGCCGTTGTGCTGATGTCAGTATTCCAGAGCTTTGGGCCCAGCGAGTCTAATGGCCGTAAGGTTGATTACTCTACCTTCCTGCAAGAGGTCAATCAGGACCAGGTTCGTGAAGCGAAGATCAACGGACGTGAGATTAACGTTACCAAGAAAGATAGTAACCGTTACACGACCTACATCCCGGTTAACGATCCGAAGCTGCTTGATAACCTGCTGACCAAAAACGTCAAGGTTGTTGGCGAACCACCTGAAGAGCCGAGCCTGCTGGCTTCTATCTTCATTTCCTGGTTCCCAATGCTGCTGCTGATTGGTGTCTGGATCTTCTTCATGCGTCAGATGCAGGGCGGTGGTGGCAAAGGTGCCATGTCGTTCGGCAAGAGCAAAGCGCGCATGCTGACGGAAGATCAGATCAAAACGACTTTTGCTGACGTTGCGGGTTGTGACGAAGCAAAAGAAGAAGTCGCTGAGCTGGTTGAGTATCTGCGCGAACCGAGCCGTTTCCAGAAACTGGGCGGTAAAATCCCGAAAGGCGTCCTGATGGTTGGTCCTCCGGGTACGGGTAAAACCCTGCTGGCGAAAGCTATCGCAGGTGAAGCGAAGGTTCCATTCTTCACAATTTCCGGTTCTGATTTCGTGGAAATGTTCGTGGGTGTCGGTGCATCTCGTGTGCGTGACATGTTCGAACAAGCCAAGAAAGCGGCACCGTGCATCATCTTCATCGATGAAATCGACGCCGTAGGTCGCCAGCGTGGCGCAGGTCTGGGCGGTGGTCACGATGAACGTGAACAGACGCTGAACCAGATGCTGGTTGAGATGGACGGCTTCGAAGGTAACGAAGGTATTATCGTTATCGCAGCAACTAACCGTCCGGACGTTCTTGACCCTGCGCTGCTGCGTCCAGGCCGTTTCGACCGTCAGGTTGTGGTTGGTCTGCCAGACGTTCGCGGTCGTGAACAGATCCTGAAAGTGCATATGCGTCGCGTACCGCTGTCTCCGGATATCGATGCGGCAATCATTGCACGTGGCACACCTGGCTTCTCCGGTGCGGACCTCGCGAACCTGGTGAACGAAGCGGCGCTGTTTGCTGCTCGTGGCAACAAGCGCGTAGTGTCGATGGTTGAGTTCGAAAAAGCGAAAGACAAAATCATGATGGGTGCGGAACGTCGCTCCATGGTGATGACGGAAGCGCAGAAAGAATCTACCGCGTATCACGAAGCTGGCCACGCGATTATCGGTCGCCTGGTACCGGAACACGATCCGGTGCACAAAGTAACGATTATCCCGCGCGGTCGTGCGCTGGGTGTGACCTTCTTCCTGCCTGAAGGCGACGCAATCAGCGCCAGCCGTCAGAAACTGGAAAGTCAGATCTCCACACTGTACGGTGGCCGTCTGGCGGAAGAGATCATCTACGGTGCTGAACATGTTTCTACCGGTGCGTCGAACGACATTAAAGTCGCGACTAACCTGGCGCGTAACATGGTTACTCAGTGGGGCTTCTCCGATAAACTCGGTCCGTTGCTGTACGCTGAAGAAGAAGGCGAAGTGTTCCTGGGACGTTCTGTGGCGAAAGCGAAACACATGTCCGATGAAACCGCTCGCATTATCGATCAGGAAGTTAAGCTGCTGATTGAGCGTAACTATGACCGTGCTCGTCGTTTGCTGAACGAAAACATGGACATTCTGCACTCGATGAAAGATGCACTCATGAAATATGAGACCATCGATGCGCCGCAGATTGACGATCTGATGGCTCGCCGCGACGTGCGTCCGCCAGCGGGTTGGGAAGAACCGGGTTCTTCTAACAACAACTCTGGCAGCACCGGCAAGCCGAGTGCACCGCGTCCGGTTGATGAACCGCGTGCGCCGGACTCTGGCACTATGTCAGAGCAACTGGGCGACAAATAAGTTATCGTTGATGATGACCGTGTTTTAATTGAAAACCCTGGGGCTTGCTCCGGGGTTTTTCTTATCTGCATATTCAAGATTTTACCAGGGATAAAACTATGAAACTCTTTGCTCAGGGTTCTTCACTGGATCTCAGCCATCCGCACGTCATGGGGATTTTGAACGTCACGCCAGACTCATTTTCCGATGGTGGAGCGCACAACTCTCTGGTTGAGGCGGTAAAACACGCAAACCTGATGATTAACGCCGGGGCGACTATCATTGATGTGGGCGGTGAGTCCACGCGTCCGGGCGCGGCTGATGTGAGTGTGGAAGAAGAGTTGCAGCGAGTGATCCCAGTGGTCGAGGCGATTGCTCAGCGTTTTGAAGTGTGGATTTCGGTCGATACCTCAAAACCCGAAGTGATTCGCGAATGCGCCAGAGTTGGCGCGCATATCATCAATGATATTCGCTCACTCTCGGAGCCTGGAGCGCTGGAAGCCGCAGCGGAGACCGGATTGCCGGTTTGCCTGATGCATATGCAGGGGCAGCCGAAAACCATGCAGGAAGCGCCAAAGTATGAGGATGTTTTTGCTGAGGTAAACCGTTACTTTGTTGAGCAAATAGCACGTTGCGAGCGGGCTGGAATCACAAAAGATAAATTGTTGCTCGACCCCGGATTCGGATTCGGTAAAAATCTCACTCACAACTACACATTACTGGCACGTTTGTCTGAGTTTCATCATTTTAATCTGCCATTGCTGGTTGGGATGTCACGAAAATCAATGGTTGGCCAGTTACTGAATGTGGGGCCATCTGAACGCCTGAGCGGTAGCCTTGCGTGCGCGGTGATTGCCGCAATGCAGGGGGCGCAGATCGTTCGTGTCCATGACGTCAAAGAAACCGTAGAAGCGATGCGTGTGGTGGAAGCCACATTGTCTGCAAAGGAAAAAAAACGCTATGAGTAATCGTAAATATTTTGGCACTGATGGGATCCGCGGTCGCGTAGGCGATGCCCCAATTACACCTGACTTTGTGCTCAAGCTGGGCTGGGCTGCAGGGAAAGTGCTTGCTCGTCATGGTTCACGTAAAATTATTATCGGTAAAGATACGCGTATTTCCGGCTATATGCTGGAGTCTGCGCTGGAAGCGGGCCTGGCTGCCGCCGGACTCTCAGCCTCATTCACAGGGCCAATGCCAACACCCGCCGTTGCGTATCTGACGCGCGCCTTCCGTGCTGAGGCCGGGATTGTTATCTCCGCTTCGCACAACCCGTACTATGACAACGGGATTAAATTCTTCTCTACCGACGGGACTAAACTGCCGGATGCAGTGGAAGAAGCCATTGAAGCCGAGATGGAAAAAGCGATCACCTGCGTGGATTCCGCTGAACTGGGTAAAGCCACGCGTATCGTTGATGCTGCCGGTCGCTATATCGAGTTTTGCAAAGGCACCTTCCCGAACGAACTGAGTCTGAATGAGCTTAAAATTGTGGTGGATTGCGCTAACGGTGCGACGTACCACATTGCGCCAAATGTACTGCGTGAACTGGGTGCAAACGTGATTGCCATTGGCTGTGAGCCAAACGGTGTGAATATCAATGAAGAAGTCGGCGCCACCGACGTCCGTGCCCTGCAGGCGCGCGTGATTGCGGAAAAAGCCGATCTGGGTATTGCACTGGATGGCGATGGCGACCGCGTCATTATGGTTGATCACGAAGGTAATAAGGTCGATGGCGATCAGATCATGTACATCATCGCCCGTGAAGCCCTGCGTCAGGGTCAGCTGCGCGGTGGCGCGGTAGGTACGCTGATGAGCAACATGGGCCTCGAGCTGGCGCTGAAACAGCTGGGTATTCCGTTTGCCCGTGCAAAAGTTGGCGACCGTTATGTGCTGGAGAAAATGCAGGAAAAAGGCTGGCGTATCGGTGCCGAAAACTCAGGTCATGTGATCCTGCTGGACAAAACCACCACTGGTGACGGTATCGTGGCGGGTCTGCAGGTGCTGGCGGCGATGGTACGCAACCATATGAGCTTGCACGACCTGTGCAGCGGCATGAAAATGTTCCCACAGCTGCTGGTTAACGTACGATACACAGCAGGTAGCGGCGATCCACTGGAACATGAAAACGTGAAAGCGGTGATGGCGGAAGTGGAAGCGGCGCTGGGTAACCGTGGACGCGTCCTGCTGCGTAAGTCTGGTACCGAACCGTTAATTCGTGTGATGGTTGAAGGTGAAGACGAAGCGCAGGTGACTGAATTCGCCCACCGTATTGCCGATGCTGTGAAAGCGGCGTAATTCCGAAGAAAGTGAAAGCCGGAGTCTGAGACTCCGGCTTTTTTTTACTGTACGGCAAGCTGCTGTTTACGTCGGCGCAGCCAGAAGTAACCACCGACCATCAGTAGCACAAGGACTGCCAGCCACGGCAGAACCGCCAGCAGATGTCCAGACCGGGCAAAGGTTAGCGCAATCATCAGTAGCCAACCGCCCAGCATCGGAATCGCGGTACGCTTAACAATATCCACAGGCGAGACGCCTGCAATCCCTGCGATAGCAATGATGACGCCAGCAATAGGCGATAACGTACGACCAATACCCGCCGAGATCTGGATAGGCAACATCATGACAGCGATATCGCTACCGATATGACGGCTGATGTCCGGCACCATGGGTGCGAAGGAGAAAAATGCCGCATTCCCGGAGCCCATCAGCGCTGAAATTGCGAAGGTGATCAGGGTCATCAGCAGGATAATCGAGGCGGCGCTGAGGCCAAATTCACCGGAAAGTGACAACAGTGCGTCAACGGCACCAATGGCTTTCAGTCCGGCGGAAAAGACTTCACCGGCGATAATCAGTGTCACGACGGTGGCAAAAACGCTGCCCATGCTGTCGAAAACCTTTTGTACGCCAGCCATCACCTCGCGCGCCTTGCGATGACGGCAGTACTCACAAACCAGCGTAATAGCGAGGCTTATCAGTACGGCGGTATCCAGCGTGATCTTGAGAGAGCTGAATACTAAATCGCTGCACACCAGCATCAATACCAGCGGCAGCATGGGCAGAAACAGCCAGGCGATAGGTGCGTCGGCTTCATCAGTCGCCGTTAATGTCTGCATTTGCTGAGCTGCATTGTCGCCACTTTCCCGACGGTCAAAAAAGCGTTGCACAACAATATGCAGCAGGGCGATGAAAAGAATGACGGGCACAACGATCGGCAACTGATCCTGCACGAAATAGTTCACGACCTCGATGCCTGCGGTTTTGGCGGCGAGAACAGAGTTGCCGGAGCCGGGGCCAAACTCAACCGCACAGGTACTGGCGATAACGGCGGCAACCGCGGCGCGGCTACAGCCAAGACGGGTAAGCAGCGGGTAAAGCGTCGCCATCAGCAGCAGACCCAATCCGGTGGCGCTGCTGATAAACAGCGACAGGAATTGACCCAATAGCAGTGCCAGCCCCAGCAGCAGATATGGCGAGTTCAGCCGTTGCAAAGGACGAGACGTCACCCGAACCAGTACCTGGCTTGCGCCAATGGCTGACATGTAGGTGGCAAAACCACCAATCAGCATAATTTGCAGTCCGAGGCCGCCGAGACGCACGCTCAGGGTATCGCGAATAAACTCAAAGGCGTCAAAGGGGCCAAATCCGGTGCTCTTTTTCACCAGGCCACTGAGTGAGGTCATTCCGCTAAAATGCGCGATAAGCAACAGCACAATCCCGGTCAATAACAGTACCGACTGGGGGTGATATTTTTTGAGGATCAGACGTCCGGCAAAAATGATGGCGATTAGCGCCAGTAGCAATGACATTCTTGCCCCCTTACTCGAAGTTGCCGGTAACCAGGCACTCGCCATCCCGCAGCAACGGTTTACCCGCGGCAAACAGATGGGCCAGCGAGAGGTCATCATTGAGTACACAGATATCGGCACGTTCCCCGGCGCAGAGCACGCCCCCGGAAATACCCAGCGAGCGCGCAACGTTTGCCGTCAGCATCGCGATGGCCTGTGGCACCGGAATCCCGACATCAATCAGGCGAGGAAGCAGGTTAAGATTGCCTGCGACCGGTGCCGCGCTTAAACCTTCAACGATACCCTGAGCGTTAAAGCGCGGAACGCTGCCATTGCCGTCAGAACTGATCGTGATGCGCTCCGCCGGAACCTGTGCTTCGAGTGCGTGGAGAATCGCTTGCTCCTGAGGCATAAAACGACTGCCACCGGACGTAACATCGATATGGCCGCCGCGATGGGCGAAAGCAATCGCCTGTTCGAACAAGGGCTCAGTTCTCGCAACATGCGTCGGTGAAATATGGTGAATCGGAATACCCGCATCACACAGCTCAATAAGTTGCGACATCCCTTCCGGCAGATTCCCCAGGTGCACATGCAGCAAGCCCTTTTTCCCAGCCAGCAGGGAAGCGACGCGAATATCGCTCACTATCCTCAGCAACTCCTGGAAAGAGGGGTAAGAACCGCGGTGATCGGCGAGGGCGATTTTTACACCAAGAATTGCCGGAATGAAGGCCATATCATCGCGGATGGATCGCGTAATGGTTGGGCTGGGAACGGCGTAGGCTCCCGTGTGCATAAACGCGCGTAATCCCTCAAGGTTGAGAGACTGCATTTTTGCGTAGAGGTCTTTGGGGGAACGAGAAATGGCATCGGTGCCTAACACGCCAACCACCGTGGTAATACCTGCCTGAATCAGGTCGCGCAGCTTGACGGCGGGCGTCCGACTGGCAAATCCGGCTTCACCACCGCCACCGGTAAGATGAACATGCTGATCGATGATACCAGGGATAACCCATTTACCCCGACAATCGATGACCTCGTTGATGCCATCAAACAATGAAATATCTTTTTCTACCGCCACAATTCGGTCGGCATGAATGAGCAGGGAGCAGAGGCCTAAATCCTCAGGAGAAAAAACACGGGCATTGGTCAATAAAGTAAACATAGCGGTCCTGTCAAACGTCGAGGGTGAGAGTCGGCAGGTGAAACGAAATATTGTTGTTATGATGCCCACCATAAAGCCATTACTATAACTATGACTATTACCGATTTGTTATTGGAGGATGCGGTTATGGCATGGCGGAGAGCACAACGTGGATTGTAAGTGGCTGGAAGATTTTCTGGCCTTGAGCCAGCATGGAAACTACTCTCAGGCCGCGGCGCAGCGGCATATTACTCAACCTGCGCTGAGTCGGCGTATAAAGGCCCTGGAAGAGGTGCTGGGCGTACCTTTGTTTGACCGGACAACGACCCCCGTCACGTTGACGCGCTATGGTGAACGCTTTGAACCTTATGCCCGGCACGTTCTCAGCACGTTAAGAGAGGCAAGCCATGAGCTGTCGGCGATGACGCCAGCAACGGATAACACGCTGGTGATGGTTAGCCTGCATACGCTGTCGGTGAATATCCTGCCGGATATGATCAACTACCTGCGACAGAGTGAGCCGCAGTTAAACTTTACGGTAAACGCCAGTATCCAGGGGATAGACAACCACTTCAATGCCCTGATGAACCGGCAAATTGATTTACTGGTAACCTACGATTTACCGTCTGCCCAGCCGGGGCTGGAGATCGCCGGAGGGTTAAAACGTTCCCTATGGCGGTATGAGCGATTTATACCGGTTATTTCCGCCCAGTTGGCTGATGCGCTTAATGATCCGCATGCTCCGATTCCGTGGCTATGCTATAGCGACTACACCTTTGTCAGACGTATTATTGAGTCGGCAGAACAACGCGTCCGCCCACGGCTAAAAAAAGTATTTGAGAGTGGTTTAAGCGAAACGATACGAGAAATGGTACTGCGCCATATGGGAATGGCCTGGTTACCTGAATCGATGGTGGCGGAAGAGTTGGTGAATCAGCAAATTATTCACTGCTGGCCAGAAAATACAGACCTGATTTGTGAAATCCCCGTTGTGGTATGGGCGAATCTTGAAGATCAACGTGCCGTTATGCAGAGATGCTGGGAGAAGTTGCTGCGTTTTTGATTGATATGGCGATTTTTTCCGCAGTTGATACAATGCTAACAAATTGCCCTTGCGAAGGTTATTCGCTTTGGTTAGTATTCACACCCGCTTCAGTGGGAAACAGTAAATATTCCCGCTTTAATGGTCGAAGCATTGTACGCGGCAACTCCGCAAGGAACAGGTTGATTATGCACGAAGCTCTTTTAGTAGTTTTCCTTATTGTGGCAATTGGCCTGGTAGGCTTGATCATGCTGCAGCAAGGCAAAGGCGCTGATATGGGAGCCTCTTTTGGCGCAGGCGCTTCTGGTACTCTGTTTGGTTCAAGTGGTTCTGGTAACTTCATGACCCGTATGACAGCTGTATTGGGAACCTTGTTCTTCATCATCAGTCTGGTGCTGGGTAACATGAACAGCAATAAGACCAATAAAGGAAGTGAGTGGGAAAATCTGAGCGCACCGGCGAAAACCGAGCAAACTCAGCCAGCTGCTCCGGCTCAACCGACCAGCGATATCCCACGCTAAGTATTCTGTACCGAGGTGGTGGAATTGGTAGACACGCTACCTTGAGGTGGTAGTGCCCTAACGGGCTTGTGGGTTCGAGTCCCATCCTCGGTACCAAATTCCAAAAAAAAGACGCTGCAAAGCGTCTTTTTTTTCGTCTGTTATTTGTGGCTATCCTGTAGGTCGGATAAGGCGTTAACGCCGCCATCCGACATTATTACAACGCCTGATGGCGCTACGCTTATCAGGCCTACAGACATCCTATATTCCGCGCATAAAAAAGGCCGCTTTCGCGGCCTTAAGATAGTGAATCTTTACTTCGCCTTATTTTCCAGATTCTCAACCTGCGGCAGGCCGGTTGCGGAAGAGGCTGTCAGTAGGCCAGAC
Source organism: Citrobacter sp. Cpo012 (assembly GCF_030333015.1). Lineage (NCBI taxonomy): Bacteria > Pseudomonadati > Pseudomonadota > Gammaproteobacteria > Enterobacterales > Enterobacteriaceae > Citrobacter > Citrobacter sp. Cpo012. Next base: position 100,268 of record NZ_JAOWGR010000033.1, read on the forward strand.
TGCGCATAGCCGAACAGCTTCTCGCGGGTATCGGTGATATCCAGATTACGCATGGTCAACTGACCGATACGGTCATCCGGAGAGAATACGGAGTCGCCTTTTTCCATCGTCAGACGTTCTGGTTTGTACGTCAGATTGTCAGACACGGTGTTGAGGATTGAGTAGTCATTACCACGACGCAGTTCCAGCGTGACTTCGCCGGTAATCTGGCTGGCAACCCAACGCTGCAGACCGTCACGCAGCATCAGCGCCTGAGAGTCGAACCAGCGGCCCTGATACAGCAGACGACCCAGCTGGCGACCGTGCGCGTGATACTGCTCGATGGTATCCTCGTTGTGAATACCGGTCAGCAGACGCTCGTAGGCGATATGCAGCAATGCCATCCCCGGGGCTTCGTAGATGCCACGGCTCTTCGCTTCAATGATACGGTTTTCAATCTGATCGCTCATACCCAGACCGTGACGGCCGCCGATACGGTTGGCTTCCAGCATCATCTCAACGTCGTCGCTGAAGGTTTTACCGTTAAGAGCAACCGGATGACCCTGTTCAAAACGCACGGTCACTTCTTCTGCCGGGATCTTCACGCTCTCATCCCAGAACTTCACGCCCATAATCGGGTTGACGATTTTGACGCTGGAATTCAGGAATTCCAGATCTTTTGCTTCGTGAGTCGCGCCGAGCATATTGGAGTCTGTTGAGTACGCTTTCTCAACGGACATCTTGTAGTCGAAACCACAGGCAATCATAAATTCGGACATCTCATGGCGACCGCCGAGTTCATCGATAAAATCGGTATCCAGCCATGGTTTGTAAATCTGCAGTTCGGCGTTGGTCAGCAGACCGTAACGATAGAAACGTTCAATATCGTTACCTTTATAGGTGCTACCGTCACCCCAGATATTTACGCCATCTTCTTTCATGGCGGCAACCAGCATGGTGCCGGTCACGGCACGGCCCAGCGGGGTGGTATTGAAGTAGGTCAGTCCGCCGGTGGTGTTGTGGAATGCACCGCACTGAATGGCAGCGATCCCTTCGGCAACCAGCTGCTTACGGCAATCTACCAGGCGAGCATTCTCAGCACCATATTCCATTGCACGGCGAGGAATGGCGTCATAGTCATCCTCATCCGGCTGGCCCAAATTCGCAGTATATGCATATGGGACAGCCCCTTTTTGTCGCATCCACAGCAGTGCTGCGCTGGTGTCAAGGCCGCCGGAAAAAGCGATACCAATACGTTGACCTACCGGGAGATGCTTGAGAATCGTCGTCATAAAATAAAACCCTGCTTGATAGACTGGTGAAGAGGTCGGCTTATTACACTAATTGCATTTTTATGCAAAATAAATGAGTTTTCATTTAATCATCTTTTCTGGATGACAGGAAGAGTTTAGTGAGAATTTCGTTAAATAACGGCGTGGGCGGCATATTTATCTTGCTGGGCTAGCGCTGGGCAGCATTCATTGATTTGCATAGTCGTAACAAGGTTGACATAACGCATAGTGAATCAATATACTGTGCGCAGATTTTACGTCCCGTCTCGGTACCAAATCCCAGCAGTATTTGCATTTTTTACCCAAAACGAGTAAAATTTGCCACGTTTCAGGCGCGGGGTGGAGCAGCCTGGTAGCTCGTCGGGCTCATAACCCGAAGGTCGTCGGTTCAAATCCGGCCCCCGCAACCACTTTCCCTTAGAGTTCTTTTTCAAATATACTGTGAAGACTTAGGCCTTCGTAGCTGGATTTGAAAAAAATTCTTTCGGAAGGTTCTCCGAACCGCAGGTGCGGTTATAGGGTTCAGTTATCTAAAGCCCCGATTTATCGGGGTTTTTTGTTATCTGACTACAGAATAACTGGGCTTTAGGCCCTTTTTTTATGTCTTGGGGGTGGGCTTGTCCACATTAGAGCAAAAATTAACAGAGATGATTACAGCGCCAGTTGAAGCCCTGGGCTACGAACTGGTCGGCATCGAATTTATTCGTGGTCGCACATCCACACTGCGCATCTATATTGATAGTGAAGATGGCATCAATGTTGATGATTGTGCTGATGTGAGCCATCAGGTAAGCGCCGTGATGGATGTCGAAGACCCAATCACCGTTGCCTATAACCTGGAAGTCTCCTCTCCGGGTCTCGACCGTCCTCTGTTCACAGCTGAACACTACGTGCGTTTCCTGGGTGAAGAAGTCACGCTGGTTCTTCGTATGGCGGTACAAAACCGTCGTAAATGGCAGGGCGTTATCAAAGCGGTGGACGGTGAGATGATCACGGTCACAGTCGAAGGCAAAGATGAAGTGTTCGCGCTGAGTAATATCCAGAAGGCGAACCTGGTTCCCCACTTTTAACAGTCTGGATTGAGGTGAAAAGCCCGCGATGAACAAAGAAATTTTGGCTGTTGTTGAAGCCGTATCCAACGAAAAAGCGCTGCCACGCGAGAAAATTTTTGAAGCGCTGGAAAGTGCGCTGGCTACAGCAACAAAGAAAAAATATGAGCAAGAGATCGACGTTCGCGTAGAAATCGATCGTAAAAGCGGTGATTTCGATACTTTCCGTCGTTGGGTAATCGTAGAAGAAGTTACTCAGCCGACCAAAGAAATTACGCTGGAAGCGGCACGCTTCGAAGACGAAAGTCTGAACGTGGGCGAATATGTTGAAGATCAGATTGAATCTGTCACCTTTGACCGTATCACTACCCAGACCGCGAAGCAGGTTATTGTACAGAAAGTACGTGAAGCTGAACGCGCAATGGTTGTTGATCAGTTCCGCGAACACGAAGGCGAAATCGTCACCGGTGTGGTGAAGAAAGTAAACCGCGACAACATTTCTCTGGATCTGGGCAGCAATGCTGAAGCTGTGATCCTGCGTGAAGACATGCTGCCGCGTGAAAACTTCCGCCCTGGTGACCGTATTCGTGGTGTTCTGTACTCAGTTCGCCCGGAAGCGCGCGGTGCACAGCTGTTCGTAACCCGTTCCAAGCCGGAAATGCTGATTGAGCTGTTCCGCATTGAAGTGCCGGAAATCGGCGAAGAAGTTATCGAAATTAAAGCGGCTGCTCGCGATCCGGGATCGCGCGCGAAAATCGCCGTTAAGACCAACGACAAGCGTATTGATCCGGTCGGCGCCTGTGTTGGTATGCGCGGTGCGCGCGTTCAGGCGGTTTCTACCGAACTGGGCGGCGAGCGTATCGATATCGTCCTGTGGGATGATAACCCGGCGCAGTTCGTGATTAACGCAATGGCGCCAGCAGACGTCGCTTCTATCGTGGTGGATGAAGACAAACACACCATGGATATCGCGGTTGAAGCCGGTAACCTGGCTCAGGCGATTGGACGTAATGGTCAGAACGTCCGCCTGGCTTCACAACTGAGCGGTTGGGAACTCAACGTGATGACCGTTGATGACCTGCAAGCGAAGCATCAGGCTGAAGCACATGCAGCCATCGATACCTTCACCAAATATCTCGATATCGATGAAGATTTCGCGACTGTTCTGGTGGAAGAAGGTTTTGCGACGCTGGAAGAACTGGCCTACGTGCCAATGAAAGAACTGCTGGAAATTGACGGCCTGGATGAACAGACCGTTGAAGCGCTGCGCGAGCGTGCTAAAAACGCACTGACCACTCTGGCACTGGCCCAGGAAGAAAGCCTCGGTGATAACAAACCGGCTGACGATCTGCTGAATCTGGAAGGATTGGATCGTGAGATGGCCTTCAAACTGGCGGCCCGTGGTGTTTGTACGCTGGAAGATCTCGCTGAACAGGGCATTGATGATCTGGCTGATATCGAAGGGTTGACCGACGAAAAAGCCGGTGAGCTGATTATGGCTGCCCGTAATATTTGCTGGTTCGGCGACGAAGCGTAATAAACTGTAGCAGGAAGGAACAGTATGACAGATGTAACCGTAAAAACGCTGGCTGCAGAGATACAGACTTCCGTAGATCGCCTGGTACAGCAATTTGCTGATGCCGGTATCCCGAAGTCTGCTGACGACTCTGTGTCCGCACAAGAGAAACAAACCTTACTGGCGCATTTGAACCGTGAAAACGGCTCAGCGCCGGATAAGTTGACATTGCAGCGTAAAACGCGCAGTACTCTCAATATTCCAGGTACCGGTGGAAAAAGCAAATCGGTACAAATCGAAGTCCGCAAGACACGCACCTTTGTGAAACGCGATCCGCAAGAGGCTGAACGCCTTGCCGCGGAAGAGCAGGCGCAGCGTGAAGCGGAAGAGCAAGCCCGTCGTGAGGCAGAAGAAGCTGCCAAACGCGAGGCGCAACAAAAAGCCGAACGTGAGGCCGCAGAACAAGCTAAGCGTGAAGCCGCTGATAAAGCGAAACGTGAAGCTGCGGAAAAAGACAAAGTGAGCAATCAACAGACCGACGATATGACTAAAACCGCCCAGGCCGAAAAAGCCCGCCGTGAAAATGAAGCCGCAGAACTGAAGCGTAAAGCGGAAGAAGAAGCACGTCGCAAGCTTGAAGAAGAAGCGCGCCGCGTAGCGGAAGAAGCTCGCCGTATGGCGGAAGAAAACGAGAAAAATGGTGTGAATAACGCTGAACCTGTCGAAGACACCAGTGATTATCACGTCACCACCTCTCAGCATGCTCGCCAGGCTGAAGACGAGAACGATCGTGAAGTTGAAGGCGGTCGTGGTCGTACTCGCAGCACTAAAGCAGCGCGTCCGGCGAAGAAAGGTAACAAACACGCTGAATCTAAAGCTGACCGTGAAGAAGCACGTGCAGCGGTTCGCGGCGGTAAAGGCGGTAAGCAGCGTAAAGGTTCCGCTCTGCAGCAGGGCTTCCAGAAGCCAGCTCAGGCCGTTAACCGTGACGTTGTGATCGGCGAAACCATCACCGTTGGCGATCTGGCGAACAAGATGGCGGTCAAAGGCTCTCAGGTCATCAAAGCAATGATGAAACTGGGCGCAATGGCGACCATCAACCAGGTCATCGACCAGGAAACCGCACAGCTGGTTGCCGAAGAGATGGGCCACAAAGTTATCCTGCGTCGTGAAAACGAGCTGGAAGAAGCAGTAATGAGCGACCGTGACACCGGCGCTGCGGCAGAACCGCGCGCACCGGTAGTGACCATCATGGGTCACGTTGACCACGGTAAAACGTCTCTGCTGGACTACATTCGTTCAACGAAAGTGGCCTCTGGCGAAGCGGGCGGCATTACTCAGCACATCGGTGCGTACCACGTTGAAACTGACAACGGTATGATCACCTTCCTGGACACCCCGGGTCACGCCGCGTTTACCTCCATGCGTGCTCGTGGTGCTCAGGCAACGGATATCGTTGTTCTGGTTGTTGCAGCAGACGACGGCGTGATGCCGCAGACTATCGAAGCTATCCAGCACGCGAAAGCGGCAGGTGTGCCGGTAGTTGTTGCAGTCAACAAAATCGATAAACCGGAAGCGGATCCAGATCGCGTTAAAAACGAACTGTCCCAGTACGGCATCATGCCGGAAGAGTGGGGCGGCGAGAGCCAGTTCGTTCACGTTTCTGCGAAAGCGGGTACCGGTATCGACGAACTGCTGGATGCTATCCTGCTGCAAGCCGAAGTACTGGAACTGAAAGCTATCCGTAAAGGTATGGCGAGCGGTGCGGTTATCGAATCCTTCCTGGATAAAGGTCGTGGCCCGGTCGCTACCGTCCTGGTTCGCGAAGGTACCCTGAACAAGGGCGATATCGTTCTGTGTGGCTTCGAATACGGCCGCGTTCGTGCGATGCGTAACGAACTGGGTCAGGAAGTACTGGAAGCAGGTCCGTCCATTCCGGTGGAAATCCTCGGTCTGTCCGGTGTTCCGGCTGCGGGTGACGAAGTTACTGTTGTTCGTGACGAGAAGAAAGCGCGTGAAGTTGCACTGTACCGTCAGGGCAAATTCCGTGAAGTTAAACTGGCTCGTCAGCAGAAATCTAAACTTGAGAACATGTTCGCCAACATGACCGAAGGCGAAGTTCACGAAGTGAACATCGTGCTGAAGGCTGACGTACAGGGTTCTGTAGAAGCGATTTCCGACTCTTTACTGAAACTGTCTACCGACGAAGTAAAAGTGAAGATCATCGGTTCTGGCGTAGGTGGTATCACCGAAACCGACGCGACCCTGGCTGCGGCATCCAACGCGATTCTGGTTGGCTTCAACGTACGTGCTGATGCCTCTGCACGTAAAGTTATCGAATCAGAAAGCCTGGATCTGCGTTACTACTCCGTCATCTATCATCTGATCGACGAAGTGAAAGCAGCGATGAGCGGCATGCTGTCTCCGGAACTGAAACAGCAGATCATTGGTCTGGCTGAAGTTCGTGATGTGTTCAAATCACCGAAATTCGGCGCTATCGCAGGCTGTATGGTTACCGAAGGCACGATTAAACGTCACAACCCAATCCGCGTACTGCGCGACAACGTGGTTATCTATGAAGGCGAGCTGGAATCCCTGCGCCGCTTCAAAGATGACGTCAACGAAGTCCGTAACGGTATGGAATGTGGTATCGGCGTTAAGAACTACAACGACGTTCGCGTTGGCGATATGATCGAAGTGTTCGAGATCATCGAGATCAAACGTACAATTGCTTAAGGTTGTTCGGGTGTAGGCCGGATAAGGCGTTTACGCCGACATCCGGCAATGTAATGCCTGATGGCGCTACGCTTATCAGGCCTACAGCCTAATCACCGAATTATTTTCAAAAGGGGCTGAATGCCCCTTTTTTGTCTGGAGAATTTATTATGGCGAAAGAATTTGGTCGCCCGCAGCGTGTCGCGCAGGAGATGCAGAAAGAAATCGCACTCATCCTGCAACGCGAAATCAAAGACCCGCGTGTTGGCATGATGACCACCGTATCGGGTGTTGAGATGTCCCGTGATCTGGCATATGCCAAAGTATTCGTGACTTTCCTCAACGATCAGGACGAAGCTGCCGTGAAAAACGGCATTAAGGCACTGCAGGAAGCCTCTGGTTTTATCCGCTCTCTGCTGGGTAAAGCAATGCGTCTGCGTATCGTGCCTGAGCTGACCTTCTTCTACGACAACTCGTTGGTTGAAGGGATGCGCATGTCCAACCTGGTGACCAGCGTGGTGAAACATGACGATGAGCGTCGTGTGAACCCAGCGGACGACAGCAAGGAGGACTGATGAGTCGTCCTCGTCGTCGTGGTCGCGATATTCATGGTGTCCTGCTGCTGGATAAGCCGCAGGGTATGTCCAGCAATGACGTGCTGCAAAAAGTAAAACGCATCTACAATGCCAACCGCGCGGGACATACCGGCGCGTTGGATCCGCTGGCGACAGGCATGCTGCCTATCTGCCTTGGTGAAGCGACAAAGTTTTCACAGTATTTGCTGGATTCTGACAAACGCTATCGCGTGGTTGCCCGTCTGGGCCAGCGTACTGACACTTCCGATGCCGATGGGCAGATCGTGCAGGAGCGTCCGGTAACCTTCACCGCAGAACAACTGGCGAGCGCGCTGGAGACTTTCCGCGGCGATATCGAGCAGATTCCGTCGATGTATTCGGCGCTGAAGTATCAGGGTAAGAAGCTGTACGAATATGCGCGTCAGGGCATTGAAGTGCCGCGTGAAGCGCGCCCGATTACCGTCTATGAGCTGCTGTTTATCCGTCATGAAGGTAACGAACTGGAGCTGGAAGTTCACTGCTCCAAAGGCACCTATATTCGTACCATCGTTGACGATCTCGGTGAGAAGCTGGGCTGCGGCGCGCACGTAACGTATCTGCGTCGTCTGACGGTCAGCAAGTATCCGGTGGATCGTATGGTCACGCTGGAACACCTGCGTGAGCTGGTCGAACAGGCAGAACAGCAGAACATTCCGGCGGCTCAACTGCTTGATCCTTTGCTGATGCCAATGGACAGTCCGGCATCGGACTATCCTGTTGTTAATTTGCCTTTAACATCGTCGGTTTACTTTAAAAATGGTAATCCGGTACGGACGACAGGCGCCCCGCTGGAAGGGCTGGTACGTGTGACGGAAGGCGATGACGACAAGTTTATTGGCATGGGGGAGATGGACGATGAAGGTCGTGTCGCCCCCCGCCGCCTGGTGGTTGAGTATCCTGCATAGCGCTCTCTGTCTTGCGATAAAAGGGCGCTGCGAGTAGAATACTGCCGCTTAACGTCGCGTGAATTGTTTAACAATCTGCGTGGCGTATACACAAAATCATTCGAGCTGCATCAAGGCGGCAAGTCTGAGGATCCTCAGGAGCTTACTTAGGTAAGTGATTGAGGTGAGCGGACGCAGCCAACGCAGAGTCAGTTTGAAGGATAAAGTGTATACACTGGGATAGCTGAATTAGAGATCGGCATCCTTTCATTCTTATCACTTTGGAGTTTTAAAATGTCTCTAAGTACTGAAGCTACCGCTAAAATCGTTTCTGAGTTTGGTCGTGATGCAAACGACACCGGTTCTACCGATGTTCAGGTTGCTCTGTTGACTGCACAGATTAACCACCTGCAGGGCCACTTTGCAGAGCACAAAAAAGATCACCACAGCCGTCGTGGTCTGCTGCGCATGGTTTCTCAGCGTCGTAAACTGCTCGACTACCTGAAACGTAAAGATGTTGCACGTTACACCGCGCTGATCGAGCGTCTGGGCCTGCGTCGCTAATTCTTTCGAGTTTCAGAAAGAGGGGGCCTTCATGGCCCCTTTTTTCCAGCAGATGGCAGCAATTCGCTGGAAACTAATGTATTGTTGCTATGAATGATCTTCCGTTGCAGAGGTTCGCGCGGCTAATGAGAGGCTTTACTCATGCTTATGGGTTAGGGTTGTCATTAGTCGCGAGGATGCGCAGAAGATCGGGTATTAACGATGGCGCAAAAATGTGCCGTCAAAAAATAGAGAAAGGATATTATTTTGCTTAATCCGATCGTTCGTAAATTCCAGTACGGTCAGCATACCGTTACGCTGGAAACCGGCATGATGGCGCGTCAGGCGACTGCCGCTGTTATGGTTAGCATGGATGACACCGCGGTATTCGTTACCGTTGTTGGTCAGAAAAAAGCGAAACCAGGCCAGGACTTTTTCCCGCTGACCGTTAACTATCAGGAGCGTACCTACGCTGCTGGCCGTATCCCGGGTAGCTTCTTCCGTCGTGAAGGCCGTCCGAGCGAAGGCGAAACCCTGATCGCGCGTCTGATTGACCGCCCGGTTCGCCCGCTGTTCCCGGAAGGCTTCGTTAACGAAGTTCAGGTTATCGCGACCGTTGTTTCCGTTAACCCGCAGGTTAACCCGGACATCGTGGCAATGATTGGTGCATCTGCTGCGCTGACTCTGTCTGGTATCCCATTCAACGGCCCGATCGGTGCTGCACGTGTTGGTTACATCAATGACCAGTACGTACTGAACCCGACTCAGGACGAACTGAAAGAAAGCAAGCTGGACCTGGTTGTTGCAGGTACTGAAGCAGCCGTACTGATGGTTGAATCCGAAGCTGAACTGCTGAGCGAAGATCAGATGCTGGGCGCTGTTGTGTTCGGTCACGAACAGCAGCAGGTTGTGATTCAGGCGATCAACGAGCTGGCGAAAGAAGCTGGCAAACCGCGTTGGGACTGGCAGCCAGAAGCCGTCAACGAAGCGCTGAACGCACGCGTTGCCGCACTGGCAGAAGCTCGCCTGAGCGATGCTTACCGTATCACTGACAAACAAGAGCGTTATGCTCAGGTTGACGTGATCAAATCTGAAACCATCGCGACTCTGGTGGCTGAAGACGAAACCCTGGACGCTAACGAACTGGGTGAAATCCTGCACGCTATCGAGAAAAATGTTGTTCGTAGCCGCGTACTGGCAGGCGAGCCGCGCATCGATGGCCGTGAAAAAGACATGATCCGTGGCCTGGACGTGCGTACTGGCGTTCTGCCTCGTACCCACGGTTCCGCACTGTTCACCCGTGGCGAAACTCAGGCGCTGGTTACTGCGACCCTGGGCACCACGCGTGATGCGCAGAACCTCGACGAACTGATGGGCGAGCGTACTGACAACTTCCTGTTCCACTACAACTTCCCTCCGTACTGCGTAGGTGAAACCGGTATGGTCGGTTCTCCGAAGCGTCGTGAGATTGGTCACGGCCGTCTGGCGAAGCGTGGCGTACTGGCAGTAATGCCGGAACTGGATAAATTCCCGTACACCGTACGTGTGGTTTCTGAAATCACCGAATCTAACGGTTCTTCTTCCATGGCTTCCGTATGTGGTGCTTCCCTGGCGCTGATGGACGCAGGCGTGCCGATCAAAGCAGCCGTTGCGGGTATCGCGATGGGTCTGGTGAAAGAAGGCGACAACTTTGTTGTTCTGTCTGACATCCTGGGCGACGAAGACCACCTGGGCGATATGGACTTCAAAGTGGCGGGTTCCCGCGACGGTATCTCTGCACTGCAGATGGATATCAAAATTGAAGGTATCACCAAAGAAATCATGCAGGTTGCGCTGAACCAGGCTAAAGGTGCGCGTCTGCACATCCTGGGTGTGATGGAACAAGCGATCAACGCTCCGCGTGGCGATATTTCTCAGTTCGCTCCGCGTATCCACACTATCAAGATCAGCCCGGACAAGATCAAAGACGTTATCGGTAAAGGCGGTTCTGTTATCCGTGCTCTGACCGAAGAAACCGGCACCACCATTGAAATCGAAGATGATGGTACCGTGAAGATTGCTGCGACCGACGGTGAGAAAGCGAAATATGCTATCCGTCGTATCGAAGAGATCACCGCAGAGATCGAAGTAGGCCGTATCTACAATGGTAAAGTGACCCGTATCGTTGACTTTGGCGCATTCGTTGCCATCGGTGGCGGTAAAGAAGGTCTGGTACACATCTCTCAGATCGCTGACAAGCGCGTTGAGAAAGTGACCGACTACCTGCAGATGGGCCAGGAAGTACCGGTCAAAGTTCTGGAAGTTGATCGCCAGGGCCGTGTACGTCTGAGCATTAAAGAAGCAACTGAGCAGTCTCAGCCTGCAGGCGAACCGGAAGCTCCGGCAAGCCAGGGCGAGTAAGGTTGCCATTGCCCTCCGTGAAAGCGGAGGGCCTTTAACCCGGCAGGATGCCTTGTTAGCAACCGGGGGAACCTGGACGTTCATTCAATCGTTGTCTTCGGGAGTGGGAAATGAAGCCTTTTTTGCGCTGGTGTTTCGTTGCGACAGCACTCACGCTGGCTGGATGCAGTAATTCCGCCTGGCGAAAGAGTGAAGTCCTCGCAGTACCATTGCAACCGACTTTGCAGCAGGAAGTGATTCTGGCACGTATGGAACAAATTCTTGCCAGTCGGGCTTTAACCGATGACGAACGCGCACAGCTTTTATATGAGCGCGGAGTGTTGTATGATAGTCTCGGTCTGAGGGCATTGGCGCGAAATGATTTTTCACAAGCGCTGGCAATCCGACCAGATATGCCTGAAGTATTCAATTACTTAGGTATATATTTAACGCAGGCAGGCAATTTTGATGCTGCCTATGAAGCGTTTGATTCTGTACTTGAGCTTGATCCAACTTACAACTACGCGCACTTAAATCGCGGTATCGCATTGTATTACGGCGGTCGCGACAAGTTAGCGCAAGATGATCTGCTAGCGTTTTATCAAGACGATCCCAATGATCCTTTCCGTAGTCTGTGGCTTTATCTTGCCGAGCAGAAGCTCGATGAGAAGCAGGCTAAAGAAGCGTTGAAGCAACGCTTTGAGAAATCGGATAAAGAGCAATGGGGATGGAACATTGTCGAGTTCTACCTGGGCAACATTAGCGAAGCAACGCTGATGGAACGCCTGAAGGCGGACGCAACGGATAACACCTCGCTCGCTGAGCATCTCAGTGAAACCAACTTCTATTTAGGTAAGTACTACCTAAGTCTGGGGGATTTGGACAACGCTACGGCATTGTTCAAACTGGCGGTGGCTAACAACGTTCATAACTTTGTTGAGCACCGATACGCATTGTTGGAATTATCGCTCCTGGGCCAGGACCAAGATGACCTGGCAGAATCGGACCAGCAATAGCTGACGTACACATCAGCCCGTAATCTTTTTTGATTGCCATCACCTTCACGGGTGAGGGCGTTGTTGTTCGTTAATACACCTACTTTGAGCCGGTTCACACTTTTCAATGAAAATTGCAGATCAATTTCATGATGAGTTATGTAGACTGGCCGCCATTAATTTTGAGGCACACGTACTACATGGCTGAATTCGAAACCACTTTTGCAGATCTGGGCCTGAAGGCTCCTATCCTTGAAGCCCTTAACGATCTGGGTTACGAAAAACCATCTCCAATCCAGGCAGAGTGCATTCCGCATCTGCTGGGCGGCCGCGATGTTCTGGGTATGGCCCAGACAGGTAGCGGCAAAACCGCAGCGTTCTCTTTACCGCTGCTCAACAATCTTGATCCTGAGCTGAAGGCACCTCAGATTCTGGTGCTGGCACCGACCCGCGAACTGGCGGTTCAGGTAGCAGAAGCCATGACGGATTTCTCTAAACATATGCGCGGCGTGAACGTGGTTGCCCTGTACGGCGGCCAGCGTTATGACGTGCAATTACGTGCCCTGCGTCAGGGGCCACAGATCGTCGTCGGTACGCCGGGTCGTCTGCTGGATCACCTGAAGCGCGGTACTCTGGACCTCTCCAAACTGAGCGGTCTGGTACTGGACGAAGCTGACGAAATGCTGCGTATGGGCTTCATCGAAGACGTTGAAACCATCATGGCACAGATCCCGGAAGGTCATCAGACCGCTCTGTTCTCTGCAACCATGCCGGAAGCGATTCGTCGTATTACCCGCCGCTTTATGAAAGAGCCGCAGGAAGTACGTATTCAGTCCAGCGTAACTACCCGTCCTGACATCAGCCAGAGCTACTGGACTGTGTGGGGCATGCGTAAAAATGAAGCGCTGGTGCGTTTCCTGGAAGCGGAAGACTTTGATGCGGCGATTATCTTCGTACGTACCAAAAATGCGACCCTGGAAGTAGCAGAAGCGCTGGAGCGTAGCGGTTATAGCAGCGCTGCACTGAACGGCGACATGAACCAGTCCCTGCGTGAGCAGACTCTGGAGCGTCTGAAAGATGGCCGTCTGGATATTCTGATTGCAACCGACGTTGCGGCCCGTGGCCTGGACGTTGAGCGTATCAGCCTGGTTGTCAACTACGACATCCCGATGGATTCCGAGTCTTACGTTCACCGTATCGGCCGTACCGGTCGTGCGGGTCGTGCGGGTCGTGCGCTGCTGTTCGTTGAGAACCGCGAGCGTCGTCTGCTGCGTAACATCGAACGCACCATGAAGCTGACTATTCCGGAAGTAGAACTGCCGAACGCAGATCTGCTGGGCAAACGCCGTCTGGAAAAATTCGCTGCTAAAGTTCAGCAGCAGCTGGAAAGCAGCGATCTGGATCAGTACCGTGCTCTGCTGGCGAAAATGCAGCCGGAAGAAGAGCTGGATATCGAAACGCTGGCAGCTGCACTGCTGAAAATGGCTCAGGGCGAACGTCCTCTGATCCTGCCGCCAGATGCGCCGATGCGTCCGAAACGCGAATTCCGCGACCGTGATGACCGTGGTCCGCGCGACCGCAACGATCGTGGCCCTCGTGACCGTAATGACCGTGGTGGTGAAGACCGTCCGCGTCGTGAACGTCGTGATGTTGGCGACATGCAGCTGTACCGCATTGAAGTGGGCCGTGATGACGGTGTTGAAGTTCGTCATATCGTTGGTGCGATTGCTAACGAAGGTGATATCAGCAGCCGTTACATCGGTAACATCAAGCTGTTTGCTTCCCACTCCACCATCGAACTGCCGAAAGGTATGCCGGGCGACGTGCTGCAGCACTTTACCCGTACTCGCATCCTGAACAAGCCGATGAACATGCAGCTGGTTGGCGATGCAGTTCCGCACACTGGTGGTGAGCGTCGTGGCGGTGGTCGTTTCAGCGGTGAGCGTCGTGAAGGTGGTCGCGGTGAAGGTCGTAACTTTAGCGGTGAACGTCGTGAAGGCGGTCGTGGCGATGGTCGTCGTTTCAGTGGCGAACGTCGTGAAGGCAACCGTGGTCCGCGTCGTGACGATTCTTCTGCTCCGCGTCGTGATGACTCTGCTGGTCGTCGTCGTTTCGGCGGTGATGCATAAGCCTTTTAGCTTTATAGCTGTAAAGTAAAATATACGGCCCCGATCTCAACAATCGGGGCTTTTTTTATTTCAATTGTACTCGTGTACTGGTACAGTGCAGCACATTGAGATGTAGTCACAATATAAATGACTGGAGAGATGGCTAAATGGCAACACTAACCACCACCCAAACGTCACCTTCGCTGCTCGGCGGCGTGGTGATCATCGGCGGCACCATTATTGGCGCGGGGATGTTTTCCCTGCCAGTGGTCATGTCCGGGGCGTGGTTCTTCTGGTCAATGGCAGCGCTGATCTTCACCTGGTTCTGCATGCTGCACTCCGGGCTGATGATCCTTGAAGCTAACCTCAATTACCGTATTGGCTCCAGTTTCGACACCATCACGAAAGATCTGCTGGGCAAAGGCTGGAACGTGGTGAACGGCATCTCGATTGCTTTCGTTCTCTATATTCTGACCTACGCGTATATCTCGGCGAGCGGTTCGATCCTGCATCACACCTTCTCGGAGATGTCGTTGAACGTTCCGGCGCGTGCGGCAGGTCTTGGCTTTGCGTTGCTGGTGGCGTTTGTGGTGTGGTTAAGTACCAAAGCGGTTAGCCGCATGACGGCAATTGTGCTGGGCGCAAAGGTGATTACCTTTTTCCTGACCTTCGGCAGCTTATTGGGACACGTTCAGCCCACAACGTTGTTTAACGTGGCGGAAAGCAATGCTTCGTATACGCCGTACCTGCTGATGACGCTGCCGTTCTGTCTGGCCTCATTCGGCTATCACGGCAACGTCCCGAGCCTGATGAAGTATTACGGCAAAGATCCGAAGACCATCGTTAAGTGTCTGGTGTACGGCACGCTGCTGGCGCTGGTGCTGTATACCGTGTGGTTGCTGGGGACGATGGGTAATATTCCGCGTCCGGAGTTTATCGGTATTGCGCAGCAGGGCGGTAACATTGATGTGCTGGTACAGGCGCTGAGCGGCGTATTGAACAGCCGCAGTCTGGATCTGCTGCTGGTGGTGTTCTCCAACTTTGCGGTGGCGAGTTCATTCCTCGGCGTTACGCTCGGTCTGTTTGACTATCTGGCGGATCTGTTTGGCTTTGATGACTCGGCAATGGGACGTTTCAAAACGGCATTGCTGACGTTTGTCCCACCAATTATCGGTGGCTTGCTGTGGCCGAACGGTTTCCTGTACGCCATTGGTTATGCAGGACTCGCGGCAACCATCTGGGCCGCCATTGTTCCGGCGCTGCTGGCACGTAAATCCCGCGAGCGTTTCGGTAGCCCGAAATTCCGTGTCTGGGGCGGTAAGCCGATGATTGCGCTGATCCTGGTATTCGGTATCGGCAACGCGGTTATCCATATTCTGTCGAGCGTGAATCTGTTGCCTGTTTATCAGTAACTTTGTTGTGCCGGATGGCGGCTACGCCTTATCCGGCCTACAGGGTCAAGTAGGCCCGGTAAGCGAAGCGCCACCGGGCAAAGCAACGCACTACCCCAATAATTCCTGCTTCACATCCATCGCCAAATCAAACGAATGTAGGCGTGCCTGATGATCAAAAATCTGACCGTTAACCATAATCTCATCGGCCTGGGTTTCACGCAAAATGGCGTCGAGACCATGCCGCACTTTTGCCTTATCACCGACCAGCGACATGCTCAGCGCCTGTTGTACGCCGTACTGCTCAGAAGCGGACCACAGCTGCTGCATATTCTCTACCGGCGGCGGTAGCTGGCCGGTTTCGCCACGACGCAGCTTCACAAAGGCCTGCTGCATGGAGGTGAAAAGAAACTCGGCGTCGCGATTGCTGTCGGCGGCAATAATGTTGATGCACACCATCGCATACGGTTTTGCCAGCCGCGCCGAGGGTTTGAATTGGGTGCGATACAAATGCAGCGCCTGATGCAGCATATCCGGGGCAAAGTGCGAGGCGAAGGCAAACGGCAGACCAAGCTGGGCCGCCAGTTGTGCGCTGTACAGGCTAGAGCCTAATAACCAGACCGGGATCTGCTCGCCATAGCCGGGAACCGGGCGTACATGGGGATTAGGATCGCGGGCGTCGAACCAGTCCACCAGTTCAGCTACATCGCGTGGGAAGTTATCGATATCACCGCTCATATGGCGGCGCAGTGCGCGCATTGTTGGTTGATCGCTGCCCGGTGCGCGACCAAGCCCGAGATCGATTCGTCCCGGATATAGCGTGTTCAGGGTACCGAACTGCTCGGCGATCACCAGCGGCGAATGGTTAGGCAACATCACGCCGCCAGACCCGAGATGCAGCGTGGTGGTATTGGCAGCCAGATAACCAATCAGCACTGAGGTTGCTGCGCTGGCGATGCCGGTCATGTTGTGATGTTCCGCCAGCCAATAGCGGTGGTAACCGCGTTTTTCGGCCAGTTGAGCGAGATCAAGCGAGTGTGTGAAGGCCTCTTTTGCCGAAGATCCTTCAGGGATCGGCGCCAGATCCAGCACCGAGAACGGAATAGTTTTGTCAGTCATAACGGCTCACTTTGTTACCGGTTAATCTTTTAATACTGCATTAAAGATTAGCGAATGTTGTTAACAAAGTGAGCTTTATACGGCGGGCATCGAATACAACATGCCCGATGGCGCTGCGCTTATCGGGCCTACGGGATCGCTATTTTTAGGCCCGATAAGGCATTTATGCCGCATCCGGCTAGGCCTGTAGCTCCAGTCCAGCCAGTCGCTTCCAGTAGCCGTTACAGTCACTGTGGGCGGCAAGCGGTAATGGGGCACTGCCATTTTCATTGGCGCGGAAGGCGTCGAGCATGGCGAATGTTTCAGTGCCTGAAGGGGACAGACGCACAATATCAACCAGCCCCTGCATCGATGTCAGTTCGTTGCCGAGGTTGTAAACATAACCGCTCATGGTCTGGATCCCGTTGAGGACAAAGACCTGCTGATTCTCCTGCGACAGCACATCGCGCCCGTTCGGATATTTGATGCAGCAGGTTTCACACTCATCTTTTGGACGGTCTTCAGAGCGCGCGGTGAAGCAGCGGGCAGAGTACGCCAGCGGCAGATGCCCGTAGCTCAGCACCTCAACTTCAAACTGATTGCGAATACCCAGCTCATCACACTGGTTGAGCAGGTTTGCCAGCCAGTCGCGGGAAAGCTCTACCGGCATACACCAGCGCACCATGCCTTGTTTGAGCAGAATACGCAGGGTAACCGCGTTGTAGCAGTTGAGCGCATGCCCGGCGACAAACGGCAGTTTACGCTCGGCGCACATGTTTACTACGCCGAGATCGCTGGCTTCCAGCATGAAGTCACCGTTTTCGACATAGCGCTTCAGCTCTCCCAGTTCAGAAGAAGCCTGTACCAGCGCCAGTGTTGACAGCACAACCTGTTTACCGCTGCCAGCGAGCGATTTCGCCATATCGAGCCAGTCGCCCACTTTGGTGGCGCGGCGTTTACTGCATACCGCTTCACCAAGATAGATAACGTCGGCCTGGCTTACGGCAGCCTGCTGATAAAAATCTTCCAGCGTTTCTTTCGGCCAGTACCACAGCACCGGCCCTAAGGAATATTTCATTGCTTCTCTCACTGCCATTTACGGTGATACGCGCCAAGCGTGGTCTGCGTGCCTTCGGACATAGAACCGAGCGTTTCCATCCACGCGGCCTGCGGGACGTAGTTTTGCGGGTCGGCCATACAGCGGTCGATCGCCTGACGCCACACTTTCGCCACCTGGCTGACATAGGCCGGACTACGCTGACGACCTTCGATTTTCACCGAGGCAATATTGGCTGCCAGTAGTTCCGGCAGCAGCTCCAGCGTGTTCAGGCTGGTGGGTTCTTCCAGCGCATGGTAACGCTCGCCGTCAACCAGATAGCGGCCTTTGCATAGCGTCGGATAACCGGCGTTTTCCCCGTCCTGATAGCGGTCGATCAGCACTTCATTAAGACGGGATTCCAGCCCTTGTTGGGTCTGTTGCCAGCGGACAAAACGGGCAGGCGAGCAGGCACCAACCGTATTAGGAGACTCACCCGTCAGATAGGACGAAAGATAGCAACGGCCTTCCGCCATAATGCACAGGCTACCGAAGGCGAACACTTCCAGGGGAACTGGCGTGACGCGAGCGAGCAGCTTCACCTGATGAATAGACAGCACGCGCGGCAGCACCACGCGGGCGACGTCAAAGTTGCGATGATAGAAATTAATTGCCTCTTCATTGGTTGCAGATGCCTGAACAGAGACATGGCGCTCAATATGCGGGTAGCGCTCTGCGGCATACTCAAGCATGGCGAGGTCGGCAAGGATCAGCGCGTCTGCACCCAGTTGCGCTGCCATATCAACGGCACGTTGCCAGCGCGCGTAACCATCCGGGTGCGCAAAGGTGTTAATCGCAATGTGCAGCTTACGGCGGTGCTGATGGACAAAACTCACCGCTTCCTGCAATTTTTTCTCGGTAAAATTAAGGCCGGCGAAATGACGGGCGTTGGTATCATCTTTCAGCCCGATGTAGACAGCATCAGCGCCGTTCTCGATGGCCGCCTTAAGCGCCGGTAGGTTTCCGGCAGGGCAGAGCAGCTCCATAATTTATCCTGAACGTTGCGCCGTGATGGGCGCAGAAATGTTAACGAATGGGGATTTTAGTTAACCTTGCTGAGACAATTTTTGATTTGAGGCAGTTAAAGTCGTATTGGTGACACCAATAAAGAGGTAACAATTTCGCATCGAATTGTTGATTTATGCCGCTATGTCGTTTATTTGATATGGCAAAATAGCAGGACTATTGAAACAGGGAGTAAAGCTCGTGTTGGATAAACTGCGTTCACGCTTAGTACAATTTGGTCCTTCTCTGATGAGTGTACCAGTTAAACTGACGCCCTTTGCGCTGAAGCGCCAGGTTCTGGAGCAGGTCCTGAGCTGGCAGTTTAGTCAGGCGCTGGCCGATGGGGAGCTGGAGTTTCTCGAAGGTCGCTGGCTGAGCATTCATGTGCGTGACATTGACCTCAAATGGTATACCTCTGTTGAGAACGATAAACTTATCGTCAGCCAGAATGCAGATGCGGATGTGAGTTTTAGCGCCGATGCCAGCGATCTGCTGATGATCGTGGCCCGCAAGCAGGATCCGGATACGCTTTTCTTCCAGCGTCGTCTGGTGATTGAAGGTGATACAGAATTAGGGCTATACGTAAAAAATCTGATGGATGCCATCGAACTGGAGCAGATGCCTAAAGCGTTGCGCGTCATGCTGATGCAGTTGGCGGATTTTGTTGAGGCGGGGATGAAAACGTCGCCAGAAACCAAACAGACCTCGGTAGGTGAGCCATGCTGATTCGAGTTGAAATTCCCATTGATGCCCCTGGTATTGATGCGCTGCTGCGCCGTTCATTTGAGAGCGATGCGGAAGCGAAATTAGTGCACGACCTGCGTGAAGATGGTTTCTTAACGCTGGGTCTGGTTGCTACCGATGACGAAGGTCAGGTAGTGGGTTACGTCGCGTTCAGCCCAGTCGATGTTCAGGGTGAAGATCTGCAATGGGTCGGCATGGCGCCGCTCGCGGTGGATGAAAACTACCGGGGGCAGGGCCTGGCGCGTCAGCTGGTCTATGAAGGACTCGATTCACTGAACGAGTTTGGCTACGCAGCGGTGGTTACGCTGGGGGATCCGGCCCTGTACAGCCGCTTTGGCTTTGAGCTGGCGGCCCATCATGACCTGCGTTGCCGCTGGGCGGGCACCGAAAGCGCGTTCCAGGTTCATCGCCTGGCGGACGATGCGCTGGATGGCGTGACGGGACTTGTGGAATACCACGACCACTTCAATCGCTTTTAAGCTTCCGGGGTTTGCAGGCTGCTTAATAGCGCCTCAAACCCTTCGCCTTCGACAAGGCGCTCTTTCTGCCGCTTGGTGAGCTGTTTAACGCGATACTCTATGCGCAGGGCCAGCGAACGGTCGCCGACCTGCGCCGCAAATGCCAACGTGAGTTCCCCCTTTCCGCGTAGCGCCTTCGCGCCATTCCCACTTTGATGCTGCTTATAGCGGCGCTGCACATCGGTGGTTATTCCGGTGTATAAGGCGTTGTCAGCGGTACGGATCAGGTACAGATACCAGGGTGTCATTGTTACCATCGACGTGATAATTTTCAGGCCTACAGTATAAAAGAGAATAGAAATGGAAACACTGACTGCGGTGTCTCGCTGGCTGGCAAAACAGCACGTCGTGACCTGGTGCGTACACCATGAAGGTGAATTATGGTGCGCCAATGCGTTTTACCTGTTTGATGCGCAGAAGATGGTGTTCTATGTGCTGACCGAAGAGAAAACGCGGCATGCGCAGATGTCCGGACCACGCGCACCGATTGCCGGTACAGTAAACGGTCAGCCTAAAACCGTCGCTCTGATTCGTGGCGTACAGTTTAAAGGGGAAATCCGGCGTCTTGAAGGGCAGGAGAGCGAAGCTGCGCGTAAAGCCTACAACCGCCGTTTCCCCGTCGCCAGAATGCTGCCAGCGCCCGTATGGGAGATTCGACTGGATGAAGTCAAATTCACGGACAACACGCTGGGCTTTGGTAAAAAGATGCACTGGCTGCGTGATCTATAGTTAGAAGAGTGATTGAAGACCCTGGGGAAGATAAGCGATGAGTCAGGTGTTAATAACGGGAGCCACGGGGCTGGTGGGCGGACATTTGCTGCGTATGCTGCTCAATGAACCCCGGGTCAATGCCATCACGGCACCAACGCGTCGACCGCTGGCAGATACGGTTGGTATCTATAACCCCCATAATTCGCAGCTAACCGATGCTCTGGCGCAGGTCACCGATCCAGTCGATATTGTCTTTTGTTGTTTGGGGACTACCCGGCGTGAAGCGGGCAGCAAAGAGGCGTTTATCCATGCTGACTATACGCTGGTGGTAGATACGGCCCTGACGGGACGTAGGTTAGACGCCCAGCATATGCTGGTGGTGAGTTCGATGGGCGCCAATGCGAATTCACCGTTTTTTTATAATCGGGTGAAAGGTGAAATGGAGCAGGCGCTGATCGCGCAGAATTGGCCACGGCTGACGATTGTCCGGCCTTCAATGCTACTGGGTGATAGGGAAAAACAGCGGACGAATGAGATGTTTTTAGCGCCGTTGTTCAGGTTGCTGCCGGGTAACTGGAAGTCGATTGAAGCGCGCGATGTTGCTCGGACAATGCTGGCAGAAGCGTTGGCACCTGGGCATGAAGGGGTTTCGATCCTGACCTCTTCCGAGCTACGCGAAAGGGCTAAATAAAAAAATGCCGAATGGCGCTGACGCTTATCCGGCCTACAAACGATTACGTTCTGTAGGACGGATAAGATGCCATCTACAGGCGTGTTACTTAATAAACGTAAAGGCTGTCGTGACGCGTTTCACGCCGCTTACCCGGCTGGCGATATCCGCCGCCGCCTTCGCTTCACGCTCGGTCACCAGACCTAACAGGAACACTTCTCCGTTCTCAGTCGTTACTTTCACATTAGAGGATTTCACCTGATCGCTGGTAAGTAACTGGGAACGTACTTTGGTGGTTATCCAGGTATCGTTGGACGCATCGCCCAGGCCGATTGGCTGGCCCTGACGGATCTCATTAAAGACCTCAGTCGTACCTTCTACGCCCATCGCAATCTGTTTTGCACGTGCAGACAGTTCGCTATTCGGCGACTGGCCGACCAGCAGCACTTTACCCTGATATGCGCTCACGTTGATTCGCGCTTCTTTCTTGATCTGGGCATCTTTCGACAACGCCGTATTGACGCGTAATTCCAGGGTACTGTCATCAACCTGGGTGCCGACACTACGAGGATCCGTCGCGGCTTTAGTCCCGACAGCTGCAGTTCCAACAACGGCGGCAGCGACACAGCCTTGCAGCAGCAGTGCAGCGATAATCACAGCAAGCGGCGAAAATGCCTTCATGTGTACTCCTTAATCATCCTGGTGAGGGAAAAGCGTGTTATCGATAAGATCGCAAAGGCAGTTGACCGTCAGCATGTGCATTTCCTGAACGCGGGCGCTGTGGTGTGAGGGTATACGGATTTCAACATCCTGTGGCCCCAGTAATCCGGCCAGTTCCCCTCCGTCATACCCGGTCAGCGCGACGATTGTCATGTCGCGTGTCACGGCGGCTTCAACGGCTTTTACGATATCGCGGCTATTACCACGCGTAGAGATTGCCAGCAGAACATCACCTGCATGTCCCAGCGCACGGACTTGTTTTGCATAAACTTCGTCGTGCAGGCGATCGTTGGCAATCGCAGTTAAGACCACATTATCAGTGTTTAGTGCAATCGCAGGTAAACTTGGGCGTTCTGTTTCAAAACGATTGATCATGCTGGCAGCAAAATGCTGTGCGTTGGCAGCGGACGTCCCATTACCACAACAGAGAATTTTGTTGCCATTGAGCAGGGACTGAACCAGCGTCATGGCGGCACGGGAGATTGCATCCGGAAGTGCTTCAGCCGCAGCTATCTGAGTTTGAATGCTTTCAGTAAAGCAGACTTTAATTCTATCTAACACGCTAATCCTTAAGAACCAGGCTCTGAATCTTCAACTATGAGCGGTCGTTGAACGCGTCCTTAAACCACTCAACATCATTTCCGGTGAAGGCTAACACATCGAACCGGCAATCCACAGTATCAAAACTCCCATTGTGGTGCGCAAGCCACAAGCGGGCGGTCTGTAATAATTTGTGTTGTTTGCTCCGGGTCACACTCGCCGCCGCACCGCCGAACTGTGCTGAGCGTCGGTAGCGAACCTCAACAAATACGGTGGTGTTGCCTTCACGCATTATCAGGTCGATTTCGCCACCACGTTCACGCACGTTGGCGGCGATAAAATGCAGTCCCTTGCTCAGCAGCCAGTCACGCGCGGTGGATTCCCACGCGTCACCGGTCTGTTTACTCGTTAACTGGCGGGGACGACTTGTCCTTGCTGGTATTTGAGCCATGATAACTTCCTGTTAATCACACAATCCTGCGTTGCGGTTAAGGCCCCGGTATTACCGTTAATTTCGAAACCCTGCACCTGACGCATTTGCGAGAAGTGGTTGGCAAGCGACCAGGCATCGACACCCATGGCATACATACGCGCCAGCGAGTAGTCGTTACGAACCGCGCCAAGCGCCTGCTGCATAAGAGGCGCATTAGCGCCTGCCAGCATCGGAATTTCGCTGTACTGCAAGCCTTCCATCTCCAGACGGAAATCCGGGCCGGCAGTGCCCTGCGCACTACGAGAACTGGCGTACAGCGTTGCTCCGCTCTGGCTACCGTTGCGCATGGCAATCATCGGCTTAATAAATGCAATTTCTTCCGGCGTCGCCAGAATATACACGGCATCAACACGACCGCTGCCGCCGGTGATTTGCGCATCGGTAGGTGCTGCCGGGATGGTCAGACCGCCAATCGTCACGCCGGGTTGGGCTGGTACAGAGGAGGCCACAGGGCTGCCTGTCAGGGAAATCCCTGAGCCGCCGTTGACGCCCATTTTAAGTTCAGCGGTGGAGCCGAACTTCTGCTGCAATACCACGCCGCCACCCAGTTTTTGCCATTCCTGTGCAAAGGCGTTGGCAACGCGATCGCCTAATGAACTCCGTGGAATCAACAACAGCGGCGTCTGTTTTCCTTGATCGCGGATGTGGCGCGCGGCGTCGCGCGCTTCATCTTCTGGCGACAGGGC
Source organism: Citrobacter sp. Cpo012 (assembly GCF_030333015.1). Lineage (NCBI taxonomy): Bacteria > Pseudomonadati > Pseudomonadota > Gammaproteobacteria > Enterobacterales > Enterobacteriaceae > Citrobacter > Citrobacter sp. Cpo012. The sequence goes on from NZ_JAOWGR010000033.1 coordinate 124,014, forward strand.
GAAGTAGCAGACATTCGGCAGATTTTTCACCGACTCCGGCTGGTTAAGCGCCAGGACGTTCAATGGCGTGTTGCTTTTCATCAGCTCTTCAACATTGTTCTTCAACAGTGGGCCAACCACGATGCTGGCGCCATCCTGCTGAACCTGAGTCAGGATCTGGTTCAGCGGCTGTGATGAAGTGTCGTAGATTTTCAGCTCAGCGGATGGATTCGCCGGTGCGCTGGCCGTTGTTGGCTGAGCGGGTGCTGTGGGCTGCACAGCAGGTGTTTCTGGTTGAGCCGGCGTCTCGTTGGTCAGATCGCTTACTGACGCCTGAGACGGGCTGGCAACGCCGTCAGTCGTTTGCGGCTGTTCTGTGGTGGTCGCGGCAGCTGGAACTGCGGCAGGTGCGACAGCAACAGGGGCTGCGACAGGTTGAGTGCCCATGTTTTTCGCAGCTTCAAAGCCTTGCTGAATAGTCCGGCCAAATACAGCGGCCTGACCGTTCAGTGGTAACAGCAGGGCGATTTTGCTGGTGGAGGCGGGCTTAAAGCTCTGCACGTTAACCAACTGTGTTGGTAACAGTTTTGCCCCTGGGTTTTGCGGATAACGTTTCTGCCAGTCCGCAATACCGGCTTTCATCATGTCCGGATCGTTACGGTTATCGAACCAGACGCGCTGGAGATCCAGCCAGCCTTGCAGCACGTTTTCATCAGCATTGATGACCAGCGCTTGCGCTTGCTCCTGGGTCATGGACGACAGCGCCTGCCAGGTGGCGTCCATATTTTTCTGCTTAGCATTCGCGGCCAGCAGCGGTTCCTGCGCGATCAGGGCGCGCAGCAGCGTCAGAGATGGGCGACCCTGGTTGACGTCGATTTGCGCCTGCCAGTAGCGTGCCTGTTGGTTTTGATCGAAATCGGCGGGAGTTAACTTATCCAGCAGGGCCTGTGCGCCAGCGACATCTTTCTGCGCGAGCTTAATCTCGACGGCCAGCAGTGACTGCTCACGCTGCTGGGTATCGCTTAGCTTCTGCGGTAGCTGGTTAAACAGTTCGATAGCCTGCTGGCTCTTGCCTTCTTTCAGCAGTGCACGAATGGCGAGTAATTGCCAGTTGGTCTTGCTATCATCAGAGCTTTGCTGCATTTGTTGCAGATAAAAGCCGGAATCAGCCTGCGCAGTGCCCTGCATATGGGCTGCACTCTGGTCTGGCGCCTGGGTGCCACAGCCTGCGAAAATCAGTGCTGCCAGAATGACTGGTAGCGCGCGTGCGGCTTTCAAACGAGAAAATGTTGAGGGTACCATACTGTATCCAGTGATATTTTTTTACTCAATGCTCAATATTAAATCGGCAATACGGACGACACAATGAAACAACACGAATCGGCGGATAATTCTCAAGGCCAACTCTTTATTGTACCTACTCCTATAGGAAATTTGGCTGATATTACCCAACGAGCGCTCGAAGTTTTACAAGCCGTTGATTTGATTGCCGCTGAAGACACTCGTCATACAGGATTATTGTTACAACACTTCGCGATTAACGCGCGTCTGTTCGCGCTACATGACCACAACGAGCAGCAAAAGGCTGAAACGCTGGTCGCGAAGCTCAAAGAAGGACAAAACATTGCGCTGGTTTCCGATGCCGGAACGCCGCTGATTAACGATCCTGGCTACCATCTGGTGCGTACCTGTCGTGAAGCAGGGATCCGCGTTGTTCCCCTGCCTGGTCCTTGTGCGGCGATTGCTGCCCTGAGCGCTGCAGGCCTGCCTTCAGACCGTTTTTGCTATGAAGGATTTCTGCCTGCCAAATCGAAAGGGCGTCGTGATGCGATGAAAGCCATTGAGGCCGAACCGCGTACGCTTATTTTTTATGAATCTACCCACCGCTTGCTGGATAGCCTGGAAGACATGGTTGCCGTCTGGGGCGAATCCCGTTACGTGGTACTGGCGCGCGAGCTGACCAAAACCTGGGAAACTATTCACGGCGCACCGGTTGGCGAACTGCTGGCGTGGGTCAAGGAAGATGAAAACCGTCGTAAGGGCGAAATGGTGCTGATTGTCGAAGGGCATAAAGCGCAAGAAGATGACCTCCCGGCTGATGCGCTGCGTACGCTGGCGTTGTTACAAAAAGAGCTGCCGCTGAAGAAAGCGGCGGCGCTGGCAGCGGAAATCCACGGCGTGAAAAAGAATGCGTTGTATAAGCACGCGCTGGAACAGCAGGGAGAGTAAGCCCGATTGCTGATGGCCAAACCGACAAGGGTATGGCCATTAGCTAACACAGTGCTTAAGACTGAGCGGCAGTTTCACTGATTAATAAGCGGTTTGCTGACCCGCATACAGTGATTTTGCTACGCACCACTTCTTTCATCGCATCCATACCGACCCGCATGTAATAGCGGGGATCGTTGCCCTGCGGATTCTCCGCAAACCACGCTTTGACCGCATCGGCAAAAGCGATTTTCAGTTCGGTCGCGACGTTAACTTTGCAAACGCCAAGCTCGATCGTGCGGCGGACGTATTCGTCAGGGACATCACTTGCGCCATGCAGCACCAGCGGAACGTCGACTACCTCACGAATTTCACCCAGCCGCTGAAAATCGATTTTGGGCGTTTTGGTGTACAAACCGTGTGCTGTGCCGATGGCAACAGCAAGGCTATCTACGCCAGTACGCTCAACAAACCGTTTAGCTTCTTGTGGATCGGTGAGGAAGGCGCTTTCTGCATCCACACTCATATCATCTTCTACGCCACCGAGGCGACCCAGCTCAGCTTCCACGCTGCAATCTTTGGCATGGCAAAAATCCACAACGGATTTCACCAGCTTCACGTTTTCTTCAAACGGAAAGTGGCTGCCGTCAATCATTGCGCTGCGCACTCCTGCATTCACTTTACGACGAATGTCGTCCAGCGACTCATGGTGATCGAGGTGCAGCGCCAGCGGTATACCGTAGCTGGTGGAATAAGCGCTGCACAGCGCGTAGATCTCTTCCAGCGCGATATGCTTAAAGGTACCCGGCGTTCCTGCCAGGATCACCGGCGATTGCATTTCATAGCACACTTCAAGGATCGCCTGGATCGTCTCGGCGTTATGAATGTTAAAGGCGGGTACGGCATAGCCCTTTTTTTGGGCATCCAGCAGGAGGTATTTCGTGGAAATAATGCTCATAAAACGATCCTTTTAGGCGTTCCAGGGATGAATAACAACACCCTGTACAACGCGGTTCACAGTGCCGCTGGCAGAAGGCGTATCCGGTGTATTGCCGATATTGATGGATTGCGTCAAAGCAAAAACCTGGGCGTAGATCAGGAAGCAGAACGCCAATTCCATATCGATGAAAGAGCGTGCTGGTGGCAGCAGAATATGTGGGCCTGCTTCAATCACCTCATGGGTTTGTGCGGCAATCGCGACAACCCGCAATGCCTGCCGATCGCGGCGTAACTCTGCCAGCAGATCGAGATCGTATTGACGTGTATACGGATGGCTGGAAACAAAGACCACTACCAGCGTTTCGTTATCAACCAGTGACTTTGGACCGTGACGAAAGCCTGTCGGGGAGTCATAGAATGCGGCCAGTTTGCCTGCAGTCAGCTCCAGGACTTTCAGTGCTGATTCCCGCGCTGCTCCCTGTAATCCACCGCTACCGAGGTAAACGATCCGTTTCCAGGGTTCATTGCCAAATACACCGTCGCTGAAATCGCCCAGCGAAGTCAGAATCGTCTGGCACCGATCGGCCACGTCACGGAAGGTCTGGCTGTTGATTTTCTCTGGGGCAAATACTGCCAGGCAGCTGGCCATCATGGTGGTAATGCTGCTGGTCATCGCGAAGCCACGGTCATGTGTCTCTGCGGGCATTAACAGAGCAAAGGCATTGTCGCTTGCAACTGCGTTTTGATAGAGGCTACCTGCTTCGTTGCAGGTGATCGGCAGGTGATAACACTCAGGCACAAACTGATTAGCCAGTTCCACTGCCGCAACGCTTTCAGGGCTGTTACCTGAGCGAGCGAAAGAAATGAGCAGCAGCGGATGTGCGGGATTCAGGTAATCCATCGGATTGGTGACCAGATCGGTGGTCGGCACAGCGCTGATGTTTTTACCGGTATAGCTTGCCAGCCAGGGGGCGATGATGTCGCCAATGAATGCTGATGTTCCAGCCCCGGTCAGTATGATCCGCAGATCGTTTTTGCGCAGTAATGGTGCGAGAAAGCTGTCAATGGCAGATCGAATGTTGTCGATATTCGTAAGGGAACGGATCCAACTGGCAGGTTGTTGACGGATCTCTTCTTCGGTCCAGGTGCCCGTTACCGCGGTAACAGGGGTATAGGTTTCTGGCATAACTTAAGTCCTTAGTCTTGTAAATTCCACATAAGACGCTGGCGAGAATGTCGCTATCTTTCGTTTCGTTTCACTTGTTCATCTTGTCGATTGATTAAAATCTATAGGAAAGAAATCGAAAGAGCAATAATCCAAAAGGAAATAAAACGAAATTTGTGATCATGAGAACGAAAGGTGTGGTTATCTTATTGATCTATAAGAAGTAGGCTTGTTGTAGGATGGTTAGGTATTTACTCAAGCGAAAGGAAAAGAAAGGCCTTGCGATCGAAGACCGCAGGCCAACACGAGACAAAATGAAAGGTCAAAGGGGGAGAGCCTGACCCTGAATCCAGATCTGTTGTAAATGTAGCCCGCTATTGAGCGCGATCGCGTCTGCACGTTTTCCCACTGCTAACGATCCCAGTTGGCGATCGATACCCAACAGACGTGCGGGGTGGAGAGAGGCCATATGAATTGCCTCTTCTGCCGTTATCCCGGTGAGCTCGACCATATTACGTACGGCTGCGTCAACCGAGAGCGTGCTACCAGCCAGGCCACCGGAAGCGGTACGCACAATACCACTGTGCATTTCCACCTCCTCACCGCAGAGTGTATAGCGTCCGTCTGGCATTCCTGCAGCCTGCATGGCATCGGTGATCAGCACCAGCCTGTCTTTGGCGCAACAGCAGCAGAGTTTCATGGCTGCCGGGTGGACATGGTGTCCGTCAGCGATAAGTTCCAGCCAGGCGCGAGGGTCGGTTAACCCTGCGCCAACCATTCCTGGCTCCCGATGATGTAAACCGGTCATACCGTTATAGCAGTGAACCAGTCCGTCAGCGCCGGCGTCAAAGGCTGCGCGGGTTTGCTCCCAGGTAGCTGCGCTGTGTCCCAGCATCACCCGTACGTTGCGCTGCTTCAGATGTTCGATGGCCTGCAATGCACCGGGTTTTTCTGGTGCCAGCGCAACGACGCGCAATGTTTGCTGGGAAATCGCAATCAGTTCATTCAGTTCACTGAGTTCCAGTTCCCTGAAAAGCTCAGGTGGGTGCGCCCCTTTGTTCTGCGGCGTAAAGTATGGGCCTTCAAGATAACTGCCCAGCACCTGTGCGCCGGGCCCTCCGGAATGGTAGCGATGGGCGATACGCTCAAGTGCCTTGTGAATATCCGGTAATGGAGCGGTGACGGTAGTAGGTAGCCAGTTGGCTACCCCTTCACGCGCTTTGTGCATCGCCAGTTTGTCGAGTGTATCCGGTGCTTCATCCATCACATCGGCACCCGCGCCCCCGTGTACGTGGGTATCAATGTATGCCGGACAGAGCAGTTCAGCATCGCGGACCATAACGCCGGAAGGAATTGGCTCTATTGCCGCAATGATACCGTCTTCAACATGCAATTGATGATCGTCCAGCCAACCCTGTTCGGTCAGTAGGCGTCTGGCGCGCAGTAGCAGTGTCATATCCCTTCCTCAACGGGCTTTTCCTCACGGCAGCGTCCCAGCTCGTCCACCAGGCTGGTTAAACCCCGGTGCCCGCATTCCAGCGCCTGCAAACGAAACGCTTCGCTGCTCAGGCCGTCGCGCTCCAGCACCATCTCCAGTAGCAGTTGTAGATTGGTACCGGTGATCACTTCAGTACCTTGCCTTTGCATGGCTAGCGTGGAAGCGACGCGAAATGGCGTCCCGCCCAACAGGTCGGTCAGAAACACGATGTCTTGCTGCGCATCCAGTTCACCCACCGCCTGCTCAAGTTGTGAGGTGAGCAAGGCAGTGGTTGAGGTTTCCGGAAAGTCGATGGCAATGAACTGAGTCTGCTCACCCAGAATCTGTTTCATCGCTTTTTCCATTCCGCTGGCAAACCCGCCATGACCCGTCAAAATAATACCTAACATCTACAACCCCTTATATTTACAGGAAATGACAGAACTTACCTACGACGCCGAGCACCACGGTAATGGCGATAAGGCGCAGAGGACTCCAGCCACGGCGGACCAGCCAGAACATGGTTAATGTGTAGACCAGCGGTAAAAAAGCAGGCATCAGCTTGTCTATCACGTCTGTTTGCAGTTTCACTACCGCATCGCCAGCAGTGATTTCCAGCGTAGTGCTCAGGCGAACATAGGTCGCTACCAGCGCACCGATCACCGTCATCCCTACGATGGATGCCGCATGTCCAACTTTTTTTGTGTTAGCTTTAATCAGCGGAATGGCAGCAACGCCCATTCGATAAGCATAGTGTGCCAGCCCAAAGCGCAGACCAAGATGAACCACGTTGAACATAACAATAAAGACAACTGCGCCAAGAATAGAGCCTTGCAGCGCCAGGCTGGCCCCGATACCGCCGCAAATAGGCAGTAACGTTAACCAGAACATGGCATCGCCGATACCGCCAAGCGGCGCACCCACGGCAATCTTGGTGCTTTGAATACTGTTCACATCCTGCTTGGAGCGTTCCATCGCCAGGATAATCCCGATAACAAACGTAACCAGGAACGGGTGCGTGTTGAAGAAGCCCATATGGCCTTTCATCGAACGCGCCAGATCGCGCTTATTGGTATGGATCTTTTTCAGAGCAGGTAACAGGCCGTACAGCCATCCTGATGCCTGCATACGTTCGTAGTTAAAAGAGGCCTGCAACAGCATTGAACGCCAGGCAACACGGTTGATATCTTTTTTCGTCAGCTCGGCACCGATATTCTGGTCTTCGTAGACGTTTTCATTGGTGCCGGACAGCAGCGTTTCTTCGGTTTCGGAAACGTTCGGCAGAGCAGTTTGATTAGATGCCATCTTCGAATTCCTCTTTTTGTGCTGCGGGAGCTGTAGGTTCAGGTGATTTACGCAGAAAATCGATCAGCGCCATTGCCAGTGCTGCGGCGGCGATCGCCAGCACAGGGAGTTTGAGCCAGGCTGCGGCTACAAAACCCAGGATGAAGTAGGGGATATAGACGTTTTTCATCATGATTTTCAGCAGTACGGCGAAGCCGATAGCTGGCATGATGCCGCCTGCCACACCCAGGCCGTCAATCAGACGCGTTGGCAGAACATCTATCGCGGTTTTGGCATGTTCCGCGCCAAAGTAAATCGGCAGGAACGCGCATAAGAAGTAGAACGTCCCCAGCGCCAGTAACGCCAGATAGTTGACCCGCTCAATTCCGTCTGTATCGGCATTCGCCGCCATGCGATCGCAGCGAGCCATCACCCCGGACATCACGGAGAAGAGGAAGGTAATGCCCATTTGTACCGCTACCGCGAACGGTACAGCGACACCGACAGCTACTTCCGGTTTTACGCCAGTGGTGATGGCGAAAGTTGTTCCTACGATGGTGCCGATGATGACGTTTGGCGGCTGTGCTCCCGCCAGCGGAGCCAGGCCCATCCACACCAGTTCCAGCGTACCCCCGGTTAAAATACCGGTATGCAGATCGCCCAGAATCAGGCCGACCAGCGGCCCGAGAACAACCGGGCGGTGCATGTGAGTTAACCCGTTGAACATATCCAGGCCTGCAATAAAGGCGAGAATACCCAACGCAAAAGCCTGCAACAGACTGATTTCCATTGTGAATCCCTCAGAGAAGTTTATAGAGGTCCTGGGCGGGTTCTGTTGGAACGCCCTGAACGAAGCATTCCACTCCAGCGGCTTTGAGCCCGTTGAACGCCGTAATATCTGCAGCGTCTACAGAAACCGTTTTGGCGATTTGTTGCTTGCCGTTGGCGTAGTGCATATTGCCAACGTTGATACGGTTAACAGGAACACCGCCTTCGACCAGACGGAAGAAATCCGCAGGCGATTTGCAGACCAGCAGAATTTTCTGGCGATCGGCGGCACGGTGAATATTGTCGATCACTTTTTGTAGTGACCAGAAGCGTACGGCGATCCCTTCTGCCAGTACCATTTCCATCAGGTTTTGCTGCACTGGATCTTCAGCCACCTCATCATTAGCGACCAGCACCAGGTTTGCCCCCGCAAACCCGACCCATTGCACACCAACCTGACCGTGAATCAGACGTTCATCAATGCGACTTAATACAATGTTTGGCATGGTATTTTTCTCTTTTTTGTTATGCGTTACGATCTGGAGCACCCAGGCAGGCGCAGTGATATTGCTGCAGTATGTCCTGAATATGGTTAATGATGAGTTCTCGCGGCGTGGCGCTGAGATCTCCCTCGCGCACTTTTACGTACTGCAAGGGTAAATACTGGCTAATCAGCGGTAGTGGAATGGGGTCGTCCGCCAGGTTACGTACCAGACGTTCAAATGCTTCATCAATCTGGCTGTCCGGCCAGTAGTAACGAACCCGATCAGAGTAGCTGTATCCACGGGCCAGACGGCGTGCATTGCCATCACCGTGATAATGGCTCTGCCAGTACTCTGGTCTATCAAGCATTACGCTTTCCAGCACATGTCGCAGGCCTGAGCTGGCTTTTGCAGGCAGCAATTCTTCTTCAATGGCAGCTAACGAAAACAGCGCTTCGCGCAGGGCGAAGGTAAGCGCGGGTCCCACTTTCAGAATAGCGAAGTGGTCTATCACCAGTTGGCGCAAGGACTGTGGCGTTTGGTAATCGGTAGAATGCGCTTCAAAAACCAGCGTGTCGTAGTCTTCCACCATTTTGCTGAGTGCCACGGCTTTCTGCGGTTGATAATCAATGATGTGCGTGTGGTCGAATTCAACGCCAGGTTGCACGACCAGGGCGATAATACGTGCCCATATACCTTCCAGCCCGCGCTTTTCAAAGGCGTGATAGTGGGCCTGCAGCGTTGCACGTGCGGCATCTGGCGTTGTTACCGCCAGTTCGGTTAACGCTTCGTGTGCGCCACCAGGAACCGGAACTTCTGTGCCAATCACATAGACCAGGTCAGACTCGCCAAAATGTGCCATACAGGTTTCTTCGGCGACTTTGGCCAGGCGTGCGGCGCGCTCAGCGACGATTTCATCCGTCAGTGGAACCGGGTCGTTGGCACAAGACATGCTGCAATCGAGGTGGATTTTTTTAAAGCCTGCGGCGACATAGCTCTTGATCAGATCGTCAGCATTGGCCATTGCCTGTTCCGCAGGCAGATTTTGCCAACGGTTTGGCCCGAGATGGTCTCCGCCGAGAATCAGCATATCCTGAGAAAAATCAAGCGAGTCGGCTAATCGGCAGACAAAACTGCGAAAATCGGCTGGCGTCATACCTGTATAGCCGCCAAACTGGTCAACCTGATTAGAGGTTGCTTCGATCAACAGCGGTGTATGGTTTGCATGGGCGTAGCGTATTGCGGCTTCCAGTACGATTGGATGCGCGGAACAAACGGCATAAATCCCGTTTGCCTTCCCCCGTTTATGCTGCTCGACCATTTTAGTTAGATGTTTCACTTTCCTCTCCAGGTCAGATTACTGCGACATCAATCTTTCGTTTTGTTTCATTTAATACTGCATCATGGTGTTATAAAAATAAAACGAAAGATAATAGTTTTCCGATCTGTTTCACAAAAGAAACACAATGAAAGGTTTCAGCGTAAGTTCGTCCGGCTCTTCCCTGCTTGCGGGGCTTGCATTCGCGCAAAAGAAAGGCGTTAATAGACAAAACGAAATAAAACGAAAGGTTCAACTAAAGGATTTCTTATGAGTAACACCGAGTCCTCTGCAGACAAGCGCGTTATTGGCACCAGCGAAAGACGTGAGCAGATCATCCAGCGGTTACGGCAGCAGGGAAGCGTTCAGGTTAACGATCTCTCCTTATTTTTTGGCGTCTCCACGGTCACTATTCGCAACGACCTCGCTTTTCTGGAAAAGCAGGGGATTGCGGTACGTGCCTATGGCGGAGCGCTGATTTGCGAAAGCAATGCGCCTGTTGTGGAGCCTTCTGTTGAAGATAAGAGTTCACTTAATACGGCAGTAAAACGCAGTATTGCCAGAGCCGCCGCAGAGTTGATTCAACCGGGACACCGCGTGATCCTTGACTCCGGTACCACGACCTATGAAATTGCCCGCCTTATGCGCCAGCATACTAATGTCATTGCTATGACCAACGGTATGAATGTCGCCAATGCGCTACTGGAAGCCGAAGGGGTTGAGCTGCTGATGACCGGCGGTCATTTGCGTCGTCAGTCACAATCGTTTTATGGCGATCAGGCTGAGCAGTCGCTACAAAATTATCACTTCGACATGCTGTTTCTTGGCGTTGATGCTATTGATTTAGAGCGTGGTGTTAGCACGCACAACGAAGATGAAGCGCGTCTCAACCGTCGGATGTGTGAAGTGGCTGAACGTATTATTGTTGTTACCGACTCGACGAAGTTTAACCGCTCCAGCCTGCATAAGATCATTGATACCCAGAGGATCCATACCATCATTGTTGATGAAGGTATCCCAGAGGAAAGTTTGCAGGAACTACGCCGCAGCGGTGTTGAAGTGATCATTGTTGAGTAGTCCCGCTCTAAAATTCAAAAATGTGATCCCATTCAATTAAACAAAAACAAACCATAAGCGAGCTTTTTTAGTAGCTCGCTTTCGTTTTTTGCATGCTTCCCGTCTCTTTCTCGCATCTTACCCGTTTTGAGTCTTTTCATTTTTTCGGTTTTCTTCGTTTCGGTTTGCTAAAACGAAAGAAAATAGTCAGTTTTGGTTAAATTAAACGCTGAGTCTGTGCGCACAAATTCACCTTATTGCTTCTGATGTAATATATTCAAAAGAAAACGAAAGTGCTAAAGCGCTAAAACAAAACAACATGAATATTTGATGGAGCAATAGAAATGCTGGATAACTTAAGACGTCGCGAGCAAATAATTGATCTGCTGTGCGATCAGGGTAGCGTTCGTGTCGAGCCACTGAGCGTCCATTTTGGTGTGTCATCGGTCACGATCCGCAACGACTTACGTTATCTGGAGCAGAAAGGATGCGTCATGCGCTCCTACGGCGGGGCGGTTCTCAATCAGCACTTCGCCCTTGACCGGCCTTTGCAGGATAAGGACCGGCTGAATCGCGATGTGAAAACGCGTATTGCCGAAAAAGCAGCCAGCTTTGTGAAAGATGGTGACACGTTAATCCTCGATTCCGGTTCGACCACCACGCTCATTCCTCCAATGTTAAAGAATCGCCGCGATCTGGTGGTGATGACCAATGCGCTCAACATTGCGTGGGAACTGGCGAATTTTGAGCGCGTAGACGTCATGATCCTGGGAGGGAATGTCAGGCAAAGCGTCTATTCATTGTATGGCCCTTCAGCAGAACACCAGCTCAGACAATACCGGTTTGATAAGCTTTTTTTGGGCGTTGATGGATTCTGCCTGGAAGCGGGGATTACCACGCCACATCCGGGAGAAGCACATCTGAATCAGGTAATGTGTGAGGTTGCGCAGGAGGTCACGGTAGTCGCTGACTCCAGCAAGTTTGGCCGCAAAAGTTTCTGTATGATTAGCGAAATCAGCGGGATTGACCGGGTGATTACCGACAGCGGTATCCCTGAAAATTATCACCGGACGTTAATCCAGCTTGGGGTGGATGTGGTGATTGCGGATGAATAACTGAAATTGCTGGCGAGATTTTCTCGCCAGCAGTGTTTTAGTGGGTCAGCGTACCCTGTTCAACCAGCAGCAATGCGGCACCGCGAACCCCGCTGGATGCACCATGGATGGCCGGGAATACGCGGGCAGGCTCTAATCCCGGGAACAAGTAACGTGACATGGCCTGCGGCAGCAACGTATAAATTTCCTCGATGTTGGAAACTCCACCGCCGAGAACAAAAGCATCGACATCCAGAATCAACTGCAATTGCGCCAGCGTACAACCCAACATATCAATCCATGCTTCTATGGTTGTAACGGCGCTGGCATTGCCATGACGATAATGCTCCAGCAGGGTCTCCATTTTGAGTTGTTCTCCACTGAAGTGTTTGTGGAGCCACAGTAAACCAGGACCGGATTGATAGCGTTCCAGACACCCTTGTAAGCCACAGCCGCACTTCAACTCCGGCAAGTGATAACGACGCATAAACGTTGCCGGAAGCGGTAAATGGCCGAACTCACTGGCCATTCGGTTGCGACCCCGATACAACTGACCGTCAATGACTAACCCTCCACCCATGCCGGTGCCAATAATGGCACCAAAAATTCGGGAGAACTGGCGAGCCTGCTGGGTATGGGCTTCCGAGAGTGCAAAACAGCAGCAGTCATTGTCCAGTTCAACCGAACGATTGAGGCGGTGGGCCAGATCGTTCATCACCTGGCGTCCTGTGAGGCAAGGCACGTTAGATGACAGTAATTTTCCGGTATGTCTGTCCATAAGACCGGGCATGCCGATGCCAATTTTTCCTTGCGTTCCAGTCGCCCAGTCGGCGGTATCAATAAGTGAAGTAAAGGTCGAAAGAAAGAGTTCATAATCCTGCACTGGCGTGGCGACGCGCTTACGCCAGCAAACCTGCATTTCCTTATCAAAAGCGACAATTTCAGTTTTGGTTCCACCAATATCAACACCGTAAAACATGCCTCATCTCCTCCGGCTTCACAGCGTAACCAGACAGTTTTCCTTGCGAGCGCGCTCTGCGGCAAAGACCATTAAGTGGCTTTCCAGTGATTCATCCGGGCCAGAAAGGATCATATTTTGATCGTTGGCCATCACTGCGTGGATGAAGCGATCCATCAGGTAGTAATCGCCACCACCATGCCCCCCCATCTGGGTTTGTGTGCCAGCGGCGATCTCCTCGATCTGATGCACTGTTTCTTTGTCTGTCAGGAAATCAAACACCCGGATCTGCTCGCCATCGCCTTCCAGATAACCTCTGGTACCAAACAGGCGCGTTTTTCGATCTTCCATTTTGGTAAACGCGGTCATGGTAAAGGTCACTGTCTGCTGGTGGGCAAAACGTAAGTTAACAACCTGATGATCCACCACATCATTATCACAACGATAAACGCAACGACCATAAGGCCCATCGCGCAGCGCCTGGCGAACATTCTCTTCGCTAGGATCTGCAGTCAGCACCCGACGGAAGTGTGGAGTGCATTTGTGGTTTTCACCCAGATAAATTTTGCAGGCAGACCAGGGACAGGTTGATTCAACCTGACAATCAAGGCAGCGGTCGGCGGCACCAGCAGGCTGATTCTCTTTCACAAAGTGACTCAGGCTACCAAATGATCCTACGTCCTGGCAGTTGTCGCTCATGATGTAGCGGATCCAGTCCAAATCATGACAGGATTTCTGTAACAACATAAATGACGATTCTGCTTCATTGCGCCAGTTACCACGTACAAACGAGTGCGCCTGATGCCAGTAACCTACGGGTTCGAGATGCTGCATGCTGACAATATCGCCAATTACGCCATCATCAAGCAGTGATTTCAGCTTTTGCGTATAGCGGGTGTAACGCAGGACGTGCGCGACGGCCAGTAATACGTTGTTGCGTTTGACCGCATCAATAATGATCCGGCAATCTTCTGGCGTAGGGGCGAGCGGTTTTTCCAGCAGAATGTGATAGCCGAGATTAGCAAACGCCACGGCAGGATCTTTGTGCATACTATCCTGCGTGCAAATAAGTACCACATCGGCCATTTTGGGTTGGGCCGCAGCTTCTTGCCAGTCGCAAAACACGTTATTTGGGTCAATCTTATGCTGTGCGACAAACTGCTGGCGGTATGCCTCTCTGGGCTCGGCAACGCCTACCACCTGCATTCTGTCTGGATGTTCAAGCGCATAGCGAGAATATATTTCTCCGCGCGCACCAGCCCCTACCACTAATACGGTCACTTTATTCGCACACATATAAACCTCTCATTTTTCACTTAGCCTGAATAACGGTCAGGCCAAATTTTCTTCATGTTTTTTATCAAACAAAAAGGCGGCATCCAGATTAAATTTCACTTTGATAGATTCACCGGGAAGTGGGGTCCAGTCGGGTAAGGAGTTAATACGTAAGATCATATGTTGCTCACCAATATCAAAATGCAGAAGGTCTTCGTTGCCCATCCTTTCTACGTTGGTAATGTGCGCATCGAACGCAGAGGCATCATGCTGCGAGGCTAACTGAATGGCCTCTGAGCGGATGCCAAACCAGACGCTGGAGTGCAGATATTGCTCCAGTAGGTTACTCAAGCGCGTATTTAATGGCAGGATTAAATTATCAGCCAGGCGCAGGCCACGAGTGCTGGGGTCAATATCAAGCAGCATAATATTCATTGCCGGATTACCAATAAAACCAGCAACAAATTTATTCCTGGGATGATGGTAAATATTCCCTGGGGTATCCACCTGCATAATACGACCGCCATTTAGAACGCAAATCCTGTCTCCCATCGTCATCGCTTCAATCTGATCGTGCGTGACGTACACCATGGTTGCGCTCACGCCTTCGTGACGCAGTTGTCGATGCAGTTCTGTCAGCCGCACGCGCATTGAAACACGCAGTTTTGCATCCAGGTTGGACAGCGGCTCATCAAACAAAAAAACGTCTGGCTTACGCACGATGGCCCTGCCAACGGCTACTCGCTGGCATTGACCGCCTGAAAGCTGACCGGGCTTTTTGTCGAGCAATGTTTCGATTTCCAGCTTGTGTGCAGCTTCCCGGACGCGGATATCAATCTCTTCTTTGCTCATTTTCCCTAACAGACTGAATGCCATATTTTTATAAATCGTCATGTGGGGATAGAGGGCATAATTCTGGAAGACCATGGCAACGCCTCGCTCCTTTGGTAGCAGGTCGTTGACGCACTTCTCTCCGATTGCGATATGGCCATGAGTGATATCTTCCAGACCTGCAATCATGCGTAGCAGCGTTGATTTGGCGCAGCCTGATGGCCCGACAAACACCATGAATTCGCCGTCGTGGATTTCAAGATCAACGCCATGGATCGCCTGAAAGCCATTGGGATAGACTTTGCTTACTGCCTGTAATTGAATACCTGACATAACACTGCCCCTTATCCTTTAATTCCGGCACCAGCGATGCCGCGAATAAAATAGCGCTGGAAGAAGATATAAAGTAACAACATCGGGATAATCGCCAGCAATGCGCCCGCCATTAACATCGGATATTCCACGCCTGAACGGCCAGAAAGTGAGGCTAATCCTACTGGTAATGTCATTTTATCCATGGAGGTGTTGACGATCAGTGGCCACATTAAATTATTCCAGCTCCACAGTCCGTTAATAATGACGCAGGCAATCAGTCCCGGTTTAATTAATGGCAGCATAATTTTGAAGAAAATAGTCAGATGGTTATACCCATCCATAATGGCTGCCTCTTCCAGTTCTTTAGGTACTGACAGAAAAAACTGACGTAATAAAAAGGCGCTATATATGCTGAATAAACCCGGTAACACCAGTCCAGGAATTGAGTTCAGCAAACCGATTTTTTCAACGGTTAAAAACTGTGGGATTAAAAAGATCTGACCGGGCACCATCAGAATTGAAATACACAGCATAAACAGGACATCTCGTCCTTTGAAACGCAGTCGGGAGAAACCGTACGCTGCCATTGCCGCAATCAGCGTCTGCAAAATGACGATGACCAGCGTGGAGACGATCGAGTTAAAGTAAAAGCTGCCAAAAGGCATTTCATGCAAGATTTTACCGTAAGCCTGAAACCCTGGGTTGGCGGGTAGCAGTATCGGCGGAAAGGCGATGCTTTCTGCCTGGGTTTTAAAAGAGGTGATGATCATCCAGATAAACGGAACCACCGTTACCAGCGTCGCGAGGATCATCAGGCCGTAAATTAGCCATTTTTCACGTTTTGTCATGAACATCGTGGTGCCTCACTGTGCTTTAAGTCGTTTACCAATCCATATTTGCAGCAGCGTCAGGACCATCGTGATAACGAAAATCACCACGGCGATTGCTGAGGCATACCCTTTTTCATGGTAGATAAAGGCGTATTTATAGAAGAGATAGGCGATGGTCATCGTCTGATCGTCCACCATGGATGAACTGCCAAACAGCAGATAAACCACATCGAAAATTTGCAGCGTTTCGATAAAAGAGATCACCAGTACGAAAAACAGCGTTGGGATCATTAGCGGTAAGGTAATAGACCAGAATCCACGCAATTTGCTGATGCCATCCAGCGACATCGCTTCATAAATTTGTTTGGGGATCCCCTGCAATCCAGCGAGCAGAATGATCATCTTCAGCGCAATAGCCGACCAGATGATAACCAACGAGGCGCTCAGGCGGACGACATCGGGATCGGATAACCAACCGATGGCCGGAAGATCGAAAAAAGCCAGGATCTGATTAATTAAGCCGAAGTTTCGGTTCATCAACCACTGCCAGACCATAGCAATGGCCGCAGGCATAGTGACAGCGGGTAGAAATAACAGTGTGCGAAACAACCACTGACCGCGAATCGCCTGATTCAGGCCAATTGCGAGCAGTAATGACAAAACGGTAATTATCGGTACGCAAATAAAAACATAGGCCAGGGTGTTATATATTGCTGAACGAAACTCATCATCGCTGAATAAATTAATATAGTTATCTAAGCTGATCGTCGTCCAGATCTGAAACTCGCCGAGGTCGGTGAAACTATAAAAAACGTTCTGGAAGAATGGAGTAAAGTAAAAAACAATTAACCCCGCCAGTAACGGCATAATCATTATCCATCCCCAGAAGCGTTCTTCTTTTTCCAGCTTGGTCAGGGATTTTTTGTGCACTTCCCTGGCTGGTAATTGTGGGGATGCAGCTTCATCTGAATAGCTCATACAAACTCCGGGATGCTCACTGTGCAACCAAAATATATTGCGTGGGCGAAAGCGAGAGGGAGCATGGCTCCCTCAGGATTATTTCTGCATTTCTCGTTCAACGCGTTTTGCAACACCAGGCATGACTTTTTCTGGGTCAGTACCCGTCCAGACTTTTTTCAAGCCATCATTCAGGATGCTATTCCACTTGGCGGTATTGGAGCCTGCGGTTGGATATTTATGTGAGAAAGCCAATGAATCGATATAGGCTGAAACATCAATACCCTTAAAGCCTTCAGCCCACTCTTTGGCCACTTTTTGGTTAGCGGGGATCACGACTTTTCCCGTAGCCAGCGTCTGCTGCGCATGCTCAGAACTCATGAACTCAATGAACTTCCACGCCGCATCTTTATGCTGACTTTTTGCTGACATGGCAAATGCCAGGCTATGGGATACACCTGCCTGCTCTGCCATTTTAGGCATTGGTACCACGCCGATGTGATCCTTAATCAGCTCATTTTGAGAGAAGGGTAATGCCCACCATGAGCCTGCGTAGACCATGGCCACTCGGTTGGACTGGAAGACATCTGAGGCTTCCATCTCGCCTGGCGGTTGGATTAGTCCCGCGTTCAGCATGCCTTGAACATCGCGATAGACGGCGATGGCTTTGTCATTGGCAACATCCGTTTTGCCCTCAGGCAGGACAATCTTATCGCCAGCCTGTAATAGCAGGTTAAAATAACTGTCCTGTCCGCTGCTGAATTCCATTGCCAGTGGATAAGACTGTTTATCCAGCCCTTTACGCAACTGCGCTGATTTTTGTTTTAAATCGTCCCATGTCCAGTTTTTATCGGGATAGCTCACGCCAGCCTGATCGAACATTTTTTTGTTGTACCAGACGGCAATTGCATCAATATCCCTTGGGATGGCATATTGCTGCGACTGGTATTGATAGGCATCGACTGAACTTTTAACAAAATCATCCAGTTTCGGCGCTGATTTCTCTTTCAGATAATTGCTCAGTGGTTCCAGCATGCCATTTTTAACATATTGCTGGAAATTAGGCATATTCATCCAGAATACATCCGGTGCTACATTTCCACCGACTGCTGAACTTAGCTTGATAAAATATTGGTCATAAGGTGTTAATTCAATTTCGACTTTGATGCCAGGGTTGTTTTTTTCGAATTCATTAACGAGCTGTTGTTCGCCAGGGAGTTGATTACGGTCCCATAACGTGTAGCGTAATTTAACAGGCTTTGCGTCCGATTGGCCTTCAGCACTCGCGACGACAGGAGTTGCCAGTAAACAGAAAATAAGACAGGCCAATGCGACATTATTTTTATTCAGGGTATACATAACTTCCCTCTTTATTCAGGTCAGAATGCTTGTGAGGTAAATTACAGGAGCCTATGAATAATCTGTTTTACATCGGAGAAAGTCAAAGCGGTAAAAAATAGGGGATTATCGCATTAAAACAAGGTCGTCTTTCGGTAGGTTTCTCTTTTATCAAAACGAAAATATAACATAAAACAATGGCGATGTTATTTCGTTTAATTTCATGTTGTTAGGTTCATTTTGTGGGTTTGAATCGAAAAAAACAGATGTTTAAAAAAACCTCTTAAAATGCGAACGTTATCACTTTATTTGTTGTTACATAGACATAAAAAACGGGGATAAATCCCCGTTTTTTCGTTGGCTTTCGTTTCGATAATCAGGTCACTGGCGCCGGGTTAAACACTGCCAGCTGATTATGCAGTCCCCACTGATCCGAGAAGGTTTTCTTACGCCCGCTGGCGACGTCGAGAATAAATTCGAACAGTTTCAGACCCACATCTTCAATGGTTTCTTCTCCGGTGGCGATGGTACCTGCGTTAATGTCCATCAGGTCAAACCAACGGTTGGCCAGCTCGGTGCGTGTCGCCATTTTAATCACCGGCACGGCCATCAGACCATACGGCGTACCGCGACCGGTAGTGAACACCTGCACGGTGATCCCGGAAGCGACCTGTTGTGTACCGCAAACAAAATCACTGGCGGGGGTTGCAGCGTAAATCAGGCCACGTTTGGTTGGACGCTGACCCGGCGACAATACTTCGACAATCGCGCTCTTGCCAGACTTGGCAATCGAACCCAGCGCCTTTTCCACCACGTTTGCCAGGCCGCCTTTCTTGTTGCCCGGAGAAGGGTTAGCGCTGCGATCCGTTTTGCCCATATCAAGGTAGTTATCGTACCAGGCCATCTCTTCGAGCAGGCGTTTACCTACTTCTTCGTTAATCGCACGTGGGGTCAGAAGGTGGATGGCATCGCGCACTTCGGTTACTTCAGAGAACATTACGGTCGCGCCGCAGCGTACTAACAGGTCGGAGGCATAACCCACCGCCGGGTTGGCCGTCACGCCGGAGAACGCATCGCTACCGCCGCACTGCATGCCGACCACCAGTTCTGAAGCCGGACAGGTTTCACGTTGGCGCTGATTGAGTTTTGCCAGGTGACGTTCGGCCACCTGCAGAATATCGGTGACCATCGATTGAAAGCCGACGTGCTTTTCATCCTGCAGGCTGACGATACTGGCGCTGTCGACCGGAATACTTTTCACGTCGTGCGTGCCTTCCAGCAGCCGCTCTGGCTGCAGTTTTTCGCAACCGAGGCCGATGACCATCACTTCACCGCCAAAATTTGGGTTAAGCGCAATATTGTGAATGGTGCGAATCGGCACGATGGCGGCTGGAGCATTGATCGCCACGCCGCAGCCGTAGAGATGATTGAGCCCCACCACACCGTCGACGTTCGGGTATTTAGGCAGCAGATCGCGCTCAATGATTTTCACCACATAATCCACCACGCCCGCTACGCAGTGCACGCTGGTGGAGATACCGAGTAGATTTTTGGTACCAACGCTACCGTCAGCATTGCGGTAACCTTCAAAGGTATAACCCTCAAGAGGCGGCAGCGGCTCTGGCACTTTAGTTGCCAGCGGCAGCGTCTCCAGCGGCGGGGCTTTGGGCAGCTCAACCATTGATTCATCAATCCAGCTGCCGCGTGGGATATCGCGAACGGCATAGCCTATCACTTCGCCATAACGCACGATTTCGCCATGAACAGGAATATCCAATAGCGCCACTTTATGACCCTGGGGAATATGTTCAATGAGTTCCAGTCCGTCCGGAAAACGCGTTCCGGCTTTAAGACCATTGTCATTGACAATTATCGCCACATTATCTGTTTCGTGAACTTTAATATAAAACGCCGTTGGCGATTCTTGTCTGATTTCGATGTCGGCCATTGTCCAGTATTCTCCAACAAGGTGGTGATAATAGTGTGGATATTTATATTTTGAATCTAATTGTAAGTAATAAAGATTCGGTATCGTGAAATAAGAATGTCAGGAGTTTAACGTGAAGAATGTGACGATGATCACTTAAACTCAGCAAGGCCGCGTCACCAGTGGTAGCAATACGTAAATGTGTGCATTAGCGCCCATGCTTGTGTGCATATGCCCAAAACATTAATTTAATAACGCGTATTTAATGAGCGTTTGCACAATGATTAACGTTGTGCTGATGATTATACTAAATCACGGTTTCATAACGTCTGATAAATTATTATCTATTTTTATTATCGGTAATTTATCACGAGAAATACCCACAAAATAATAATAAAAACCTTTTATGTGCCCGAGGTAAATAGAATGATATTGGATACAGTTGTCGAGAAAAAGAAAGGTACGCACACCCGTTATTTAATATTGCTGATAATATTTATTGTTACAGCCGTTAACTATGCGGACCGTGCGACGCTGTCTATTGCCGGAACTGAAGTGGCGAAAGAGTTACATCTCAGCGCCATCTCAATGGGTTACATTTTCTCAGCCTTCGGCTGGGCTTACCTGTTGATGCAAATCCCCGGCGGCTGGCTGCTGGATAAATTCGGCTCGAAGAAAGTCTACACCTACAGTTTGTTCTTCTGGTCACTGTTTACCTTCCTGCAGGGCTTTGTGGACATGTTCCCGCTGGCCTGGGCGGGTATTTCAATGTTCATCATGCGCTTTATGCTGGGCTTCTCGGAAGCGCCATCCTTCCCGGCTAATGCCCGTATCGTGGCGGCCTGGTTCCCAACGAAAGAGCGCGGCACGGCATCTGCGATTTTTAACTCCGCACAGTATTTCTCCCTGGCGCTGTTTTCCCCGCTGCTCGGCTGGCTGACCTTCGCCTGGGGCTGGGAGCACGTCTTTACCGTGATGGGCGTGATTGGTTTTGTGCTTACCGGACTGTGGGTAAAGTTTATTCATAACCCAACCGATCACCCGCGCATGTCGCAAGAAGAGTTGAAGTTTATCTCTGAAAACGGCGCGGTCGTGGATATGGACCATAAAAAACCGGGCGATGTGAAGTCAGGTGGTCCTAAACTACATTATATCAAGCAGTTGCTCACGAACCGTATGATGCTTGGTGTGTTCTTTGGCCAGTATTTTATCAACACAATTACCTGGTTTTTTCTCACCTGGTTCCCGATTTACCTGGTTCAGGAAAAAGGTATGTCGATTCTGAAAGTGGGCCTGGTGGCTTCGATTCCGGCACTGTGCGGGTTTTTCGGTGGCGTGCTCGGCGGCGTGTTCTCTGATTATCTGATTAAACGTGGTTTCAGCATTACCCTGGCGCGTAAGCTGCCGATAGTGCTCGGCATGTTGCTCGCATCGACCATTATTCTGTGTAACTACACCGATAATACCGCTCTTGTGGTGGCGCTGATGGCGCTGGCGTTCTTCGGTAAAGGTTTCGGCGCGCTGGGTTGGCCGGTGATTTCCGATACCGCGCCGAAAGAGATTGTCGGTCTGTGCGGTGGGGTATTTAACGTATTTGGCAACGTGGCTTCCATCGTCACCCCGCTGGTGATTGGGTATCTGGTGAGCGAGCTGCACTCATTTAATGCTGCGCTGATGTTTGTAGGGTGCTCGGCGCTGATGGCAATGGTTTGCTACCTGTTTATTGTCGGTGACATTAAACGTATGGAATTGCAGAAATAAACAAAGGTATAGGCGATGAATAACACGATTTTCCCGAATAAGTTTAAAGCGGCCCTCGCGGCGCAACAAATTCAGATTGGCTGCTGGTCTGCATTGGCCAGCCCAATCAGTACCGAAGTTTTAGGCCTGGCAGGTTTTGACTGGCTGGTACTGGATGGCGAACATGCGCCGAATGATATCTCGACGTTTATTCCGCAATTGATGGCGCTGAAAGGCAGCGACAGCGCGGCGGTAGTGCGTGTACCAACCAACGAGCCGGTAATTATCAAGCGTCTGCTGGATATCGGGTTTTACAACTTCCTGATCCCGTTCGTTGAGACGGAAGAAGAAGCGGTTAACGCTGTGGCGTCGACCCGCTATCCGCCGGAAGGTATTCGCGGCGTGTCCGTATCCCATCGCGCCAATATGTTTGGCACCGTACCGGACTACTTTGCGCAGTCGAATAAGAACATCACCATCATCGTGCAGATCGAAAGTCAGCAGGGCGTTGATAACGTTGACGCAATCGCGGCGACAGAAGGCGTTGACGGTGTCTTCGTCGGACCAAGCGATCTGGCTGCGGCGCTAGGACACCTCGGCAATGCGTCACATCCTGATGTGCAGAAAGCTATCCAGCACATTTTTGCCCGCGCGAAAGCACACGGCAAACCAAGCGGCATTCTGGCCCCGGTAGAGGCGGATGCGCGTCGTTATCTGGAGTGGGGCGCGACGTTTGTTGCCGTTGGCAGCGACCTTGGCGTGTTCCGTTCAGCCACGCAGAAACTGGCTGATTCTTTTAAGAAATAACCACCATCGACAGTAGAGAGAGATAAAGACATGACAATGAAAGTTGGTTTTATTGGCCTCGGTATTATGGGTAAACCAATGAGTAAAAACCTCCTCAAGGCAGGTTACTCGCTGGTGGTTGCTGACCGTAACCCGGAATCCATTGCGGATGTAATTGCCGCAGGCGCTGAAACCGCCGCCACGGCGAAAGATATCGCTGAGCAGTGTGATGTGATCATCACCATGCTGCCGAACTCTCCGCATGTTAAGGAAGTGGCACTGGGTGAAGGCGGCATTATTGAAGGGGCGAAACCGGGCACAGTGCTTATCGACATGAGCTCCATTGCACCGTTGGCCAGCCGTGAAATTAGCGATGCGCTGAAAGCGAAAGGCGTGGATATGCTGGATGCGCCGGTCAGCGGCGGCGAGCCAAAAGCGATTGACGGCACGTTGTCGGTGATGGTCGGCGGCGATAAAGCGATTTTCGACAAGTACTACGATCTGCTGAAAGCGATGGCAGGCTCCGTGGTGCATACCGGTGAAATTGGTGCGGGTAACGTTACCAAGCTGGCGAATCAGGTGATTGTGGCGCTGAACATTGCCGCGATGTCTGAAGCGCTGACTCTGGCGACCAAAGCGGGCGTGAATCCGGATCTGGTTTATCAGGCAATTCGCGGTGGGCTGGCCGGGAGCACCGTGCTGGACGCCAAAGCGCCAATGGTGATGGACCGTAACTTTAAGCCGGGCTTCCGTATCGATCTGCATATCAAAGATCTGGCGAACGCGCTGGATACCTCTCATGGCGTTGGCGCTCAGTTGCCGCTGACTGCAGCAGTCATGGAGATGATGCAGGCGCTACGCGCAGATGGATTGGGTACTGCCGATCACAGTGCGCTCGCATGCTACTACGAAAAACTGGCGAAAGTGGAAGTCACTCGCTAACAAGAAGGGCGCGGATGCGCGCCCTGTATTTCTTGCCTTGCGCGGCACAGTCAGGCTACATAACTATGAAAATCGTAATTGCCCCAGACTCTTATAAAGAAAGCCTTTCTGCCACCGAGGTAGCTCAGGCAATAGAAAAAGGATTTCGGGAAATTTTCCCCGATGCGCAATATGTTTCTGTTCCGGTTGCCGATGGCGGCGAAGGAACGGTTGAAGCCATGATTGCCGCGACGCAAGGGAGTGAACATTCAGCGCAAGTAACGGGGCCGCTGGGCGAAAAAGTGAATGCCTGCTGGGGCATGTCTGGAGATGGTAAAACTGCGTTTATCGAAATGGCGGCAGCCAGCGGTCTGGCGTTGGTGCCTCCTGAAAAGCGCAACCCTTTAGTCACTACGTCACGCGGTACCGGAGAGCTGATTTTGCAGGCGCTGGATAGCGGTGCGCAGAGCATCATTATTGGCATCGGCGGCAGTGCCACCAACGACGGTGGCGCGGGTATGGTGCAGGCGCTGGGGGCAAAACTTTGCGACGCCAACGGGACAGAAATTGGCTATGGTGGTGGAAGCCTGATGAGTCTGAACTCCATCGATATCTCGGGTCTGGATCCGCGCTTAAAAACCTGTTCCATTCGCGTGGCCTGTGATGTGACTAATCCACTCATCGGCGATTCTGGCGCTTCGCGCATTTTTGGCCCGCAGAAAGGGGCGACGGAAGAACGCATTCTCGAACTGGACCGTAATCTGTCTCATTATGCCGACATTATTAAAAAGTCTCTGCGGGTTGATGTGAAAGATGTGCCAGGCTCCGGTGCGGCAGGCGGAATGGGCGCGGCATTAATGGCTTTTTTAGGCGCCGAGCTGCGCAGCGGTATCGAGATTGTGACCCAGGCGCTCAATCTGGAAGAGCATATTCACGACTGTACGCTGGTGGTGACCGGCGAAGGGCGGATCGACAGCCAGAGCATTCACGGCAAAGTGCCGGTAGGCGTGGCGAATGTCGCGAAGAAGTACCACAAGCCGGTTATTGGTATTGGCGGCAGCCTGACGCGCGATGTGGAGGTAGTGCATCAATATGGTATCGATGCGGTATTTAGCGTATTGACCAGCATCAGCACGCTGGAAGAGGCCTTCCGTGGGGCATTTGATAATATTTATCGCGCCTCAAGAAACATCGCTGCCACGTTAGCGATAGGAATGCGCAGTGCGGGGTGACATTGCCCCGCAAACCCTCTATACTGCGCGCCGAAGCTGACCAGACAGTCGCCGCTTCGTCGTCGTCCTCTTCGGGGGAGACGGGCGGAGGGGAGGAAAGTCCGGGCTCCATAGGGCAGGGTGCCAGGTAACGCCTGGGGGGGAAACCCACGACCAGTGCAACAGAGAGCAAACCGCCGATGGCCCACGCAAGTGGGATCAGGTAAGGGTGAAAGGGTGCGGTAAGAGCGCACCGCGCGGCTGGTAACAGTCCGTGGCACGGTAAACTCCACCCGGAGCAAGGCCAAATAGGGGTTCACAAGGTACGGCCCGTACTGAACCCGGGTAGGCTGCTTGAGCCAGTGAGCGATTGCTGGCCTAGATGAATGACTGTCCACGACAGAACCCGGCTTATCGGTCAGCTTCACTCTTTATAAAACCCCGCTTCGGCGGGGTTTTTGCTTTCTGGGTAAGCCAGATGAATGACTGTCCACGACGTTATGCTCAAAAGAACGCGCCTTATCGGTCAGCTTCACTCTTTAATAAAACTCCGCTTCGGTGGCTCTTTATTTTGTATAATAAAAAATTGGTACGACAATAGATAATTTCTCTTTTCTAACTTTATTTTTTACACATAATCAAGTGTTGGCTGTTAAATTAATCATATCGTTTCTTAGCTTCCGTAATGCTATAAAATAATCTTTACCATCATCATGATTAACCAGACATTCATTGAGTTTCGCTGAAATCCATGATAAAGATGTGTGCTCAATTTTTTCATTGTTCAGATATTTCAAAAAAAATAATATATCAGCACATTCTATAAAACCATAGTTCCTGACAATATCCATAATATATTGTTTATGCATTAAATAACCTCTTCTATTTTTAGCTATACTACAGGGATAAAATAATCACAAGATATTGTGCCTGGACTTGCATCATCTATATATTTTAAAATCTCAATGTCTGATCCCTCTCGTCTTTTTAATCCAAGTTTAGGAAGTACATAATAATAGACGCTCCTTGGGAAGTATATATATTCATTGAGGCTGCCATTAAATGAAAATTTTATATACTTACCATTTTCAGATGTGAATACCTCATCGGTTGATATCAACCGATCATTTTTAGCGTGAAAACCTAAGAATGAGTTAACGCTCAGTTGGTGATCTTTCTGAGGGTGAGGAGAAAAAGTGCTGCTTATAAATAAATCAGACTGATGTTTCCTCATTATATCAATGATCTTTTGATATCTGATGATGGTTTCATGTTCTCTAATGAAATACATTTGCTGCTCAAAACTAAAGCGGTATCCATGGTATTTTTTTGATTCCAAAATGCAATACTCGAATTTTATTTCAGGTATGTTTTCTGGCTGAATCGGAAGCTGTAAAGCTTTAAAATCCCACTCTCTGGATTTTCGATACTGGCGAGGGGAATATCCGAATAATTTACTGAACTCTCTGCTAAAGGATTGCTGGGAATCGAATTTCAATTGATATGCGATATCCATTATCTTGAGGTTTGTTAATCGTAGTAAAAAAGCAGCGCGACAAAGCTTTCTTTCTCTAATATATTTTGCCGGGGTTAAGTTTGTATACTGCATAAATATGTTTGATAAGTGTCTAATAGTATAGCCACTAATGTTTTCAAGTGTTGAACTGCAGATCTTTTCGTCGATGTTATCCTCAATCCAATGGATGATATCAGCAAGAAATTTCTTTTTCATAGGCTCCTGGCTAAAAAAATCTTAATTTAAATAATGCCCAAAATAAATTATTTGCTTGAAATTTATTCAGTAATAAATGACGGGTGTGAGTATTGATTAGATCTTGCCAATTGTTGATGCTCACAGTATTAGATGCAATTATTAACGCTGTTTCGTCCAGTACGAGTTTGTCCTTGTTGGTTTACGCAATGTAAAGCGTGATATAAATAATACGGCTAAGAACCCCTCTGCTAACTTATTCATTGTTAATCGGTGATTTGTTAATATAAATTCGAGATTTGCTGATTATTATAGCGCATAGGAAAGTAAGATGATTTAAGTTTGAGCTATAGAATTAGTTATAAGAGCTATAATATTATAGCTTCGGTGTGGACATGAATTTTTTCTCTTTCGACTGATACAGTTTTGTTGCAGATTGATCAGGGTTAGCAAAAAGATACGACATTGAATTGCGAATCTGTCGTATCTTTTGTTATCACTATGTTTTACCCAGAAGCAAAGCCTTCACGATTTGAGCAACGGTAGCGCCATACTTATCTGGAGATGTTTCTCCTGTCCCGTTGTTATTTAAAATGTATTTACCATTAACATAGAATGATGGTGTGCCTTGAACCTCAAAACTTTGGGCTGCGTGTATCTGTTTTTGCGTTAGCGCTTTAACCACAAAACTGTCTTTTGCTGCATCGTATTCTGTGGCTGAAATTCCTGCGTCAATAAATACCTGGCGAATATCTTCCTCATTGCGCAAAGATTTTTTATCCTGTACGGCAATAAATAGAGGATGCTCAACCTTGTCTGTTACTCCTAATGCCATTGCAACCGACCACGCTGTTGTCAGATTTTGTCCCAGACTACCCATCGCGCCAACATGGTACTTTTCAACTTTTGTCCCTTCAGGTAGTACCTGGTTTATGGCCTCACTCACTTTATATTCACGAGAAAATGCCATGCAGGGTGGACAATAGAACGAAAAAAACTCGACTACCATAGGTGCTTCTTTAACTGGTCTTTCCATTCGTGAATATTGTTGACCTTCCGCAATAGGAAAAGCGCTAACGCTAAAGGTACAAAATGTCAGAACAACAAAGGAAAATATTTTTTGTATCATGCTTGCTCTCATATCGTTAGTATAAATATGTAAAAAATAATAGGTGTTTGCATTAGAACGAACAGCATATTTCTATTGAGACGGCGCTAAGGTGTGGTGTATTCATATGCGTAGTAATTTGCATCTTCCCTTGTGATACCATTAAGAATAACGCCTTTCACGTTTATTCCATTTTGCTCAAATTTTCGCAGGCATCGGTTCACCTGTTGCAAGCTATCCTGATTTGCGCGCGTAACCACCAGACAAGTTCCTGCCTCGTACCCGGCGATGATTGCATCCGCAACCGCAAGAACCGGAGGGCTGTCGACGATCACCATGTCATATTCATTGTTTGCCCATTTCAATAGCTGCTTAAATCGCTCGTTGGCCAGAAGATCCACAGGACTGGAAAGTAATGTTCCACGGGTAAGTATATCGAATTGGCCTTTCAGACAATGTTGGATACTTTCCGTTAACGTTGCGTTTCCACTTAGAAAATCAGAGAGGCCATTTTTGTTGTCAACGTTGAATAAAACATGGGTATATCCACGCCGCATATCGGCATCAATAAAAAGTACGCGCTGGCCGGACTGAGCAATAACAGCCGCAAGGCTGCTGCTGATAAATGTTTTACCGCATCCCATTGTTGCGCCAGAAATCATCAGCACTCTGTTCGGTGTCTCCTTCATGATAAAATGTAGCGTGGTACGCAATCCGCGAACAGCTTCTATGGAAATATCAGCTGGCTCTTCAAATGCCAGACAAAATCCTGGCGACGTATCTCGTCGGAAGAAGTTCACGATTGAAGACCTTTGCTGATGCCGATATTTTTTTTCCAGCGATTTAGACACCGGCACGGTTGCCAGCACATGAACTCCCGCATTTTCTAATGTTTCTGATGATTCGATCCCACGACGCAGGGCTACGCGAGCAATAGTCAGACCTGATGAAGTGATCAGACCAAGCATCATCCCAAGCATGATAATCAATGCTTTTTTAGGTTTGACCGGTGAAGGCCAGGTCACTGCGGGATCGATAATGCGCACATTCCCCACGTTGCTGGAGCGGGAGATGTTGAGTTCCTGCTGACGGCTTAGAAGCTGTAAATAGATCTCTCTCCCTGTTTCAACATCACGGCTCAACTTCAGAACTTCTTGCTGAGTGGATGGCATTGCAGATATACGCTTGTTAAGTTTGTTCTTTTCCTGCACCAACGTTTGGCGTTTATCGAGTAATGCGCGGTAGGCTGGGTGACTTTTCTTATAAAGTTGCGAGATCTCTGCTTCCCGGAAAGTTAACGCGTTGAGTTGGTTATCTACGTTCACCATCTGTTCAAGTACCGTTTTTGCTTCCAAATTGAGATCAACAGAATCCTGTTGCTGTCGGTAAACGTTAAGTTTGCTTTCAGCATCATCCAGTTCAGACTGCACTTTCGGCAACTGGTGTTGTAAAAAAGCCAGACTGTTGGCGTCGCGGGCTGCCTGACGATTGATATTCTGCTGAACGTAGTTGTTCATTACCGTATCGAGAATGCGTGCGATTTCATTTGGGTTATGTCCCGTGATACGAAGTGCGATCATTCCGCTCTCTTTACCCTGTTGGGACACGTCAATTTGCTGTTGCAAATTGCTGATAGCTTCCAGTTTACTTATTTCACGGAGCTTGAATCGAGAGCCAGGGACAGCATGTATGTTGCTAACTTCGATGATGATATTCTCTTTCTTCAGTCGCTCTCCAACCTTACCCTCTAAAGAAAAGTTTGTTCCTTGTAGATGAAACAATCCCTTCTCTTGCACTGTAAGAATAACCTCCGAGTTTTGATCGTTAGTCTGCGGCAAACTGAGATCTTGTATTGTAATTTTTGCTGATGATTCTCCCTTCAGCTTCGCCCAGAGGTATCCTGTGACAGGAAAATAAATTTGCTCCGATTGTATTCTTAGATTGAGATCATCAACTGTTTTTCCCAGAATCATTCGTGACTTAAGCAACTCAATTTCAGCTGATACAGTAGATGTGTCGGTTGGTAAAACATTCTTCAAGCGGTTCAAAAATGCCTGATTTTGCTTTTGCTCAACCTGAATTAGGGCATCTGCTTGATACACAGTGGGAGATAAAAATGCGTATAGTGATGCAGCCAGGGTAAAGGCGATGGTTATGCAGAGGATTATTTTCCATTGCAAAAATAATGTATGCAGTAGCTGGATAAGATCCAGTTCTTTTTCCGCCGAGGAAGTACGCGGATATTTCGAATTCTCATTCAAGATTAAACGGTCCTTTTTTACACCAGATGCTGGGCCCATCTTTGTGCATCCAGTTCCAGTTGGTGAAACACATACTCATAAACATCACGACTTTTGCGATAAGGGTCGGGGATTGCTTGTTTACTGGACCAATAGCTGAATAATAATGTTTTGCCTCTGGCTTCTGCCGCCATTGATGTAACAAACGCAATATGTTTTGGTTCCATCGCCAGGATAAGTCCGGAGTCACGTAGCATTTCCAGGGTGACATTTCGCGCGATGTGTCCGCTCAGTGACACACCATGCTCGAACGCCACTGCCGCGCTCATGTTTTCCGCCGGATGCCCATAATGGGCATTGATCCCGGCAGAGGTGACAGAAATAGTTGGTGGCAAAAATTGACATAATAAACGTTCTGCAATGACCGAACGGCAAATGTTCCCAGTACACAGCACCAATATCGAGGTGAAATTTATCGGGCCCATGTTCTGATATACCGCGTGGTTTCAGTCAAATCGCGCACACCAACAATGGTGGGCAGTAGCTGTGATATAACGCGATTCCAGCGTGCCAGAGGCGCTGTCGTTACATAGACGATATCGTATGGTTCCAACTGGAATTCGGTACTGAGTACCATTGCGGAAGCATCCTGAGCATCCAGTTGATAAATGTTGGCAATTTTGCCCTCGGGCTTACCTTTCAGCGCCCGAATCACGAAAATACCGGTTGCATCTGAACTCTCTTGCTTCATGCCTTCGGCATTTCCCAGCGCCTCTGCCAGCGTCATTCCACTTCTGTCCATTTTGAGGGTGGCTTGTCTGCCGACCTCACCCATGACAAAAACTTTCAAATCATCATTACGGGGTATAAATAAAATGTCACCAGGATGAAGCAGACGGTTTTGCGTCAGATCACCGCGCTGTAATAGTGCATATAAAGAGAGGTGAGATTTCTGTCCATTATGGGTGAGAGTGACATTGCGCCAGTCGGCGTCCGCAGTCAGACCACCTGCAGCGTTGACTGCATCCATTACCGTAAGTGGAATATTGGTAACAGGTAGTACACCTGAACGCATCACTTCGCCTGTAACGTATATTTTCTGTGAGCGGAAGGCGGCAATACTGACATCTACCTGTGGATTTTCTATAAATGCATTCAGTCGGGTAGATATAGCGTCGCGAACTTCATTTAAGGTTTTACCTGCCACATGCAGGCGCCCGACGTAAGGATAAAAAATAGTGCCGTCAGCACTGACCCAGTTGCCAGTATCACTGGCACTGCGATATTGGCCCGCTGGCGTAGTCAGCTCCGGATGATCCCAGACGGTAACCATTAAGACATCACCCACACCAATACGATAGTTATAAGAAAGCAACTGTTTTTCTAATTGAGGGTTTGGACGAGAAACGATATTAGCCGGACGCAGTATGTCGACAAGTCCGGGAGTCAGCATAATAATATTGAGCCTGTCATTCAGTGCATCACGATTGTGTGGCATACCAGTGTTCTTTTTCCCCTGAACAGGGAGCCCTTGTCCTGGCAATATCGTACATCCGGAAAGCAGTATCATTGTGCCAAACAGAATGAGGCACATAAAACGTTGTCTGTTCATATTATCTCAAGTCGAACGGTTTCAGGCTTGCGTTAAAATTCATAGCCTAAGAATATATAATTGGTCATCGCGTTAATGTGCACCATTCATTATAATTTAACTCTACTGCGTTAATAAATCTGAGCATCTGCTTGCTAATGTTGTTAATAGTATATAGCTTCCTCGATGTTGGCGATAAAATATCCATGGGATTAGGTGCATGAGTTGATAATACCCGCGCCATGATCTTTTGCATGTTGCTTTCAAGGATAAGAAGATACTCTCCCTCACCAACACACACTGATTCAATGACTCGCCATTCCTTGTTGATTTCTTTATTTAATAGTTTGTCCATTTTATGGATATAACTGTCAATGGAATCATTGCTATGAAATGACATTTGTATTTAGTTCCCCATAAACAGAACAATGTTTAGTAATAGGTGATGTTAATTGTCAAATCAGCCTGGTAGCGGCCCGGAGTTAATGATGCAGAAGCAGTATTGATAATGGTTGGATACACTTTAAACGAGCTATCATATATGCTGGGCTGAATCTCAGCATCTTTAACTGACAATATATCTGTAGCAGTGGACAAATCAATCACGCTTGCGCCATTACGTTTCCAGCGGGTAAGGAGAGCAATGTTTGCCATTGTGGTATTCACCAAACCATTCGCTGCATTCTGAAAACCAGGGGTCGCAGCAGTAAAAGAAATCGTGAGTGCGCTGGGCTTGACGCCTTTGCTGCAGTCGATAATGAGCGGTACATCAGTAGCGCTAACGCGATCAATGACGTTACCGCTTTCGTTCATTAGCGGCAGGTTATATGCTCCAGAAATACCTTTTCCGCCATTAACAGTACAATTAGCATGGGTAATCTTCATTTTTACCCCGATACTGGATGTGCTGTTACCAGCGATCGCAGTTAATGAGCATAGTGATGACAATATAATTATGGAGCATGGTAGCAGCAGCTGTTTAATCATAACTCAGCCTTAAAATAACAGATGTATCAATATTTCCAGCTGCCATCTGTTCAGCCGTTATTGGTAATAATTTGAATTTAAGGTCAATAGTTTTTTCATTATAAGGATAATCCTCATTAAAATTCAGGGCACCATACAACCCCATTTTCATTACACCAATACCAATACCATTCAGTCCTGATTTCATTATTGATTTCCCAAAATTTGTTTGACCTGATACGATCCCTTGTGCGGGAACAAACCTCATCTTAGTATTTGCCTCGGCCAAATCACAGTTACGTGTGAAGTTAATTGACTTTTCTACCTTTCCAGCAATTAGGTCATGTGCAGAAACAGAACCAAAGCTAACCTCAGAAGAGATACTAATGGAACAGGTAGCTTCGGTAATTGCGCCATTTATATTAACAACTGTATCCGTTTGCTGTGCGTTAGCGAGACAAGCAAAACAAAACGCAACAAAGAAATATACTCTGAATGGCATTGCTTAAATTCCTGGTCAGGGTTATCACTAATCGTAAGACAGGCGTATGGTCAGCGTCGTATCAATATTACCAGCAGCAATATCCTCTGAAGGTATTTTTACTGGTTTGATTTTTACATATATTCTTCTTATTCCGCCACCAAAACCAGATGGAAACCAGATATGTTCAGTATTAAATGATAAATTATTTATCTTGTCCATTATTGGTAATTTAAACCCGACTCCGGCTAGACCAGATTGCATTATCTTATCATCTCCAGAAACAATTGCACCAGGAATGAATGAGAGCGTTACTCTCTTTGTCATCCAATCACAATTTGCCGTCATGTTAATATCTTTTTCAGAAACGGTATTGTTATTAATGTCTAATGCAGTAATAGAACCAAAGTTTACCTCAGGATCTGCCGTGAAGGTACAGGTGGCTGACGTGATGGTGCCTTTCACTGGGACATTTACTGTTGCCGTAGATGCAAATACAGAGGATGAAAAAAGGGAAATTAGCATTGCTATTTTTTTCATCTTTTTTCCTTAATCGTACTGAACACCAATGGTCAGGCTGGTATCAACATTACCGGCTGCGATATCCTCGCCGCTGATATAGAATGGTTTAAGCGCAATTTTACCACCTAAATTGTAAGGTGATGCTGTTGTCGTCGTACTTGCCCAGGTTTGCTCTACGCCAAAGGGGATATCAGTTAATGTACCTCCCGCAGTGTTAGCAAATTGGAGCTTGAATCCTAAACCCGTTTTACCCGAGCGCATTACGCTGGTGTTGCCGGTAACGGTACCTTCCGTAGGGGTAAATGTCACTTTTACATTTTTAGCAATCCAGTCACAGTTCAGGGCAAGACTTACCTCTTTGGCGGCAATTCTGTTATTGCCGATATCTCCTGCGGTCAGAGTATTAAAGTTAATTTCAGTAGGCGTTGGTACAATATTACAGGTAGCGCCTGTTACGCTGGCTTTAATTGCGACAGTCGTATCCGCCATTTTGGCATAAGAATGAGGAGCTATACCCAGCAGAAAAACGACCGGAATTACTTTTTTCATATTTTATCCTTATATCAAATATAAGTTAACTGAATTGTCATTGAGGTATTAAAAACCCCTTTGGTTATCACGCCATTTGCACCCAGGAGCATCGTGACAGATGTCGTCCCTGGTGATGGCCAAACTATATTACTGTTAAAATTAACATTGTTAACCCCCAGACCTGTCAATGAAACTGTATACATTACACTAGTGTTACTGGTTAATGCCGCATCATTTCTACCGCTTACTATGCCATTGCGTGGAATAAACATTAACTCGACCCGTGAAGCATTGTGGCAAGATGCGGTAATATCAAAATTCCTGATTCGTAAATCTGGATTACCATTTAAGAAATCATTTCTGTTAATATCCCCAAAATTAATCACCGCAGGGGCAGTTAATGTACAGGTCGGAATGATTAGGTTTGCCCCTACGGTTATGCTTAGTGTGCTGGTCTTGGCCGAGACGCTATGACCGCATAGCAGCAGTGTAAACAGGAATACTCTTGTCATCTTTGCACTCTACGTATAAGTCAGCTCAGCGTTAAGTACGACGGATACCGAACCTGAGGTTATCGTTCCGCTGCTACTTTTTTTAACAAGTTTAAATTTTAATTTGTATCCCGAACCACTCAATGTTTTTAAATTATAATCGGAGTTAAACTGCATCCGGGCATTATTGAAAAAGGGAAGGATCGCAACATTATGCCCGGCATCTAAAAAAGCGCCTCCTGACCCCCCGGTACTTACGGGGGAGGTGAAACGCAAGTTAGCCGATTGCAAAGCTGTGATTGCGTTATTCCCGGTTAACTCTGGCGTAGCGCTATCAAGACGACATGTTAACGTCAAATCGGCTTCGATTTCCGGTCCTTCAGTAAGTGTTAAGGTCGTAATATTAACATCACCAAAGCTTAAATTACTCCCTCTGCTGGAGGCGATATTGCATGTAAATTCTCGGAATTTAACAGAGAGAGCAACCGTAGTACTTGTTACTTTAGCGGATGCCTCGATGGTGATGAAGCAGAGTAAAGATAGTAAAACAAGTATTACGCGCATTACAGTAACTCCGTTTAGTTATAGGCAATTTCAAAAGTCACAGCACCATTCCAATCAACACTATTTCCTTGAGTCGAACCGTATTTGTACGGATAAACAGGTATTGAGATCTTATCTAAGTTATTAATATTTACAGCATCCCCGGTCCTGAATCGTAGTCCCCATCCATTACCTATCTGAAGACCAACACTATTTGATGCTGCCAGCCACTCACTAGTGGCATTTGTGGGTGTGACTGCATTCATTCTGGCAGACCCTGCAATAATGAATGATGGATAATTTGATGTCATATTCCCACCACCAGGCCCCAGGCCACATTGCATCGTCAAAATAATAGTCGTCAGTGGTGTGTTTAAATCACCATGAATATTAACTACACCTAAATTCAGGTTGTTTGTATTGCTTGTGACAGAGCATGTTACCGTATTTGTATAATTCAATGTAGTACTGTTATTTGTTACTGAAGGCGTTACGTGCTTAGATCCGGGTACGAGACCACCTGATCTGTAGTTTATCTTGTTCCCGGTTGCTGAAGTCAGCATTGAGATAATTTTACTACTGGACGCAACATTACCACCAATATTTCTATTGGTATATATGCCATAAGTAAATGTCGGGCCAGTATTTGTTGTTGGCCATCCGCCTAGAGCATTTGAAAACTCCACGAGAATAGATGGGTAATTCCAGGCATGGCCGCTTTTATCTTGAAAGTTAGTTCGAGAGGACGCTATTCCTTCTCGCTCTAAATATATCCACCCACTGTTATGCTCCAATCTGTTACTATTGATAAAGTTAAATTCTGGAAGTGGTACATATATATATCCTTTGGAGCCCCCTAAGTAATCATCGGTATTCCAGGCATTTGGTCCGACATAATATGGGCAGCTAAAGGTTATCTTCATTGTTCCTATTCTTGTACCCGCAGCAGTCTCTGTTGTGAGAGTGCTTTGCGAATAAGATATCTCTATTTTGCTGGAAGGCGATCCCCAATAGTAAGCTGCATTGCCCGCCGCAAAACATCCTGCATATGCTGAGGGCACTGCTAGTATTGATAGCAAGAAAATCCAAGAATATATTTTTCTCATTTACTTAACCTGGTATTGATTATTTGCGCCGTAATCATCAATCGCGTTCACCGATACATTCCCGGTTAATGAGTTGCTGATCTGTACTTTGCTAAACGGCGCAAATTTGGCTAGCTGTGCCCCTTCTTTTTTAGTGAGTTTTACCTCATTGCCATTCACTTTTATCCCGGTAATAGCAAAATAGTAGGGAGTGGGGTTTTCAAGAAAATATTTCCCGTCATTCTTTAACAACCTGATCTGCTTTTCTGCTTCTTTTCGCCCATCGACCAGCGTTTGTGGACGATAAATCAGCTTAACGCGAGTGTTTAACGCAATAGCCAGAACATTCCCACCTGATTTAGGGGCCGGTGGGATCTCCTGTACATTAAGCCAGGTTAACGTCTCACGATCTTGCGGCAGATTAGGGTTGATATCCAGAATCCTGATCGTCTGTCTGCTTTTCGGGTCTACTTTAAAAAATGTTGGACTGGTTGTGAAGTAAACGTCTTTATCTTTTTCATTGTCATTATCAATCCATACCTGCCCGGCATATTTTTGCTCGCTTTCATTAGAGACCATTACGGACAGGCTTTTTTTGCCACCTTCATAAACATAGCGAGTACCATTAAGGCTAAACGCGGCATTACTGCTCAGGCTTACAGATAGCATGGCAACAGCAATAAAAGCTTTGATTTTGTTATTTACAGTAAACATCTTGAATTGTTCTCTTGGTTGGACTTAATTTTTCTAAATTAATGACACACTGATCGAGTGTGATATTTTGTACTTTACTATCAACGTTAAGTAACAATACGCCACCATTACTGACAAAACCCACTTCCTTGCCTGCATCATCCTTTGCAATAGTTCCCATAGGAATGACGTACTTATTTTTACTAAAAACGCGTAAAATATAGTGATGAACACGACGATACTTTATCTTCCTGTAGATAATAGCCTTCTCGGTTGGTACAACATTAATCACATTGCCCTGTATTTCAATATCTGTTGGCAACTTATCGACATCGATATTAATAGAGTTCGGTGAATAACTCGCCAGAGAGATCACCGCTCTCCCGTTGCTGTCTGTCGGAAGGCCGCCATTAATTACCGCACCGCTAATTCCATCCATATCGATCACTGCCAGCGTACCATTACTATTCTGTGACAACATCAGCCCACCACCATAAACCCCCAGCACTGATCCGCTCATCTGCAAGCTCAGGTTTTGGCTGGTAGAACCTTTCGAATACATGCTGTTTAATTGGGCATAATCCGAAGCATAGCCAGTGGATAACGAAATATTATTCCCGTTATTATCTCGATTCATACTAACGTTGTAACTCAGTCGATCGTTAAGATTTGCAGAGCTACCCGCCATATAACTCATTCCGCCTTCACGAGTATAGGTCATCGAGGTATTACTATAATGCATCACATCGAATGCACTGAACGGGATGTTAAAGGAGATGCTGGTCATATATTCTCCGCCATTCTCCCCCTTCTTACTGTAACTTCCACTCAGCGAGGCCGAAAAGCGGCTAAATGATTTGCTGAGCATAAAATTCACTCCACTCTCCTGTGGCTTATCCCAATATTGCTGCATCCATCCGCTCATACTGAGATAAATATTTTGTTCCGGTATACGGTGGGCCAGGATCGCCTCATAACGATTTTTCGACTTAAACTCATCCGTGCTGTAGCTCAGGTAATCATAATTGGCATACTCGACATATCCGCGGTCCGTAAACCGGTAGCCGATTAACTGTAAATCCGTCTTATCGGTTAGTGAGCGAGCATACTTAACGGAAGCACTATACCCTTTCTGCTCATCTTTCTGTTTAAACCGGGCTTTTGACAGGTTCAAACTGGTCGATAATGCGCCAAACCATCCGAGCGAATGGGTGCTACCAATACCCATGTTTTGATAGTTCTGACTTAATAACAATGCTGAGTTAAACGTTGCATAGTTAAAACCGTAATCCAGGCTGCCCAGCCCGAAGGTACCGTCGGCGGAACTTTTATTATTGCCCGCCATTTTTTTACCCACGGCCAAACCATAGTCCATGGCACCGGGGCGCAGGAGGTTACCCATTATGGTTACAGGAAAATGTTCTGTTCTTTTACTGCCATTTTCCTCCGTAATAGTCATAATCAGATCCCCGCTACTGATTGCGCCCAGATTGTTAATTTCAAACGGTCCCGGGGGGACAACAATAGATTCTAATACGCGCCCATTCTGCTCTACGGTCACCCTGGCATTACTGGTTGCAATTCCCTGCAATTTAGGTGCATAGGTTCTGCTTAACCATGACGACATGTTCGTATTCGAGGTCAACTGAATCCCGCGAAAACCAAACCCATTCATTAACGGGCTATAGGTACTCTGCGCCTGACCGATGCTTAGATCGGCCTTAATGGATTCCAGCGCACGGGTTAAACGTAGATCGCTGGTGTTAAAACCACTTTCATCGGTGGCATTTGTGGTAAATGAAAGCACCCATTTGCCAATGTTCGCATTACCATTCACACCCAGATAGTTAGTACGCTGTTGCCCTGAGCTTTTACTGGTGTTCGCGTTATATGCTAATTGAAATCCGGAATCGCCATAATCCCAAGGGCGTTGGCTGCGTTCCCCAGATAATAAGGCTGCCTGCGGAATACGTAGTTTCAGCGTTTGTGTACCATTATCCAGCTCAACTTTAGTTGTTTTATTATTGCTTAATACATAACACTTTCGGGTTGCGTCGAATTCCTGTGCATAAAAGTCCTCCTTGATAAAAACGCCTTGTTCTCTTAACCATTCGTTTGTCAGGCAAAGAGCTTGCTTTTCGCTGTCGGTAACGGTAATAAAACCGCTACCGACCTTTTCGCCATTAACCTCAACATCAACCAGATATTCACCAGGAACAAAGTTAACGTTTTTATCAAAGACTTCTGGTAATTCATCCTGTGCACCACCACGAATAAAACTCATGTTAAATTCGTCATCTGCCATTACTGTAAATACAGGCTGTAATGCAGAGCAAATCAGTAACAATAATATTTTATTTTTAAGCATGTCATATATTATTTCAACTGTAAAATAAACGGGCTGCATATTTTATGCAGCCCAAAGGCGCATGAGGGTAATACGATTATTTATAGGCTACGGTATAGGATGCTGAAGTGGCAAAACTACCGGCGCTGACCGTACCACTTTTAACCGTTTTAACCAACTGAGCTTCGTAATCAAACGTTGTCAAAGGTGTGGCTGGGGTGCCAGTACCTGCATATGCAATAGTACGGTTGGTGTCGGTCACCAGTTCGTCAGCTTTCGTGGCATTCTTGGCTTTTAGCTGCAGGGATACGCCGGTTGCCGAACCGCCGCTGTTACCCAGTCCTGCTGCATCCATGTTTGGTGCGCTCCAGCTCACGTCAGCAGCGGTTTTAGCCAGACAGTCGGCGGCAGAAGGGCCAGCTGGCGTCAGTGAAAATTGGACGGTTTTGGCTGTGGTTAAATCCGTGCCCGGCGTACCCAAATCGATTGAGCTTGCTACACCACCTCCCACAACCGGACTTACCGTACAGGTTGCAGAAGTAATCGTACCGGTAAAATTAATGGTACCGCTGTTTGCTGATGCGACAGAAGAGAATGCTACCGCCGAAGCCAGTGCTCCAAGAATAAATAGTTTTTTCATTTTAACTCCAGGGATTAACTTTTTGTGATTACCTGTAAGTGCTAATCAGCGCACTTAAGGGATGTGGTCATATTATCTTTTGAATGGTGAAAGACAATGGCTCAATAGAGGGTTGAGCTAAATGTGTAATATTTTGCGTTTCATTCTGGTATGTTTTATTTTTAATAGCATGAGCGCTGAAGATACTAACCTCCTTAGCTTATAAAGCTTACCATATTAACCAATAGAAAATGGGGGTATCCGTAGTTGATAGATTAATGGGCATCGATACGAAAATGTGTCGATTAATCTGTTGCCTGTTTAGTTGGGCCGGAGTCAATAATGAAGGAGACGGTGGCGAATGCCCTCGTCCCGCTAAAGTATAATTATTAATGGGGTTTTAGCTATGATGAGGGCGCTTAGTTACTGTAAGAATGGAAAGGTCAAGGGGGCTTGATGAAGACAATTCAACCAGATTAACGTTTGCCATTGTATTGATAGTGAAGCGTACTTTCAGTGGTTTACCAGACTCATAAAAGTATAAGGGGTCATCTGGAAGTATTTCTTGAATGTGGTGATAAAATAAGACGTATGGTTGTACCCACACATCACTGAAACCTGAGTAATATTATAATCGCCTGTACGTAGTAGCCTTGCCGCCATACACATCCTGGCATCGAGATAGATCTCGCTGAAGGATGTTTGTTCTATCGCAAGTTTACGTTTTAGGGTGGAGCGGCTCATATACAACCTGGCTGCAACATCGTCCAGGCTCCATACTTTGGATGGAGTATTTTTCACCATATTATATACTTTTTCTCTCAGGCTTGATTTAACCGTACGAATTAGTATGCCAATACCATCCTCGTGAGCGGTAAAGGCCGAAAGCAGAAACATTAACGTAAAATCCAGCGGTGAACCTTCAGTTCCGGTGTCACAGCGTGTGCAATCCCCACATTCACTGCGCTCTGATTTTTGCAGGCAGCCAAAAACATTGTCAAAGGCTTCATTCATCCCTGGACGTAACGGTGAACAAAGCATGCGCGAGCTTATGCTTTTGTGCACGCCTGACATATATTCCTGTTTGTTCCCGGTGATCAGCAATGAGTACATTTTACTCATTAACTCATATGAAATATCGATTAGTTTGAATTCTAAATGATTATCGATATCACTGCATTTAATGTTAAGTGTTTGGTTTTTTTCGATAAGAATAAGGCTTTCTCCAGTGCATTTCAGCATATCATTATTGCTGGAGTTAATGATGAGTTCTCCCTTGCTTAATTTGATGAGTGTTGTATTGGCAACGTAGATATGATTTAAAACTACACCTTCGGTTGATTGATAATAGTTACTATTACTCACACTTTGTTGTTTACAATTCACCATGTCTGAACATTTTCTTTGGTTCATCGAATTTTGCATTGCAGCACCTTTGTTTTTATGTGGTTAATATACATATTATCAAGTAATGATTTTTTCTATGCTTATTTGAGAGGGTTGGTCTGATAGTGAAAAAATTACAGCTAATATTAATATGCAGAGTTGGTGCTGTAGTATTGCATCAACTAAAACCTCAATATTTGAGTTATGTTCATCTCAGGTGTCATAAAAAAGCACGATCAACGAAAGATATCTTCTGAATGGTGTGAGGGGATTTTATGAGTGATGGAAACCATGCATACCGAGTAAAAAAAGATACACGCGATTAAAAAAACACCCGATCAGGCCCGGTAATATCGTTGAACCTGAAATTCAAAATGAATTCAACCGTCTTATGATGCGTCGTCGGGCGTTGTACAACCAGGAGTACGCAAATAACTTAAGGAATTTGGGTGATGTCGACAGGGATTGTGACGTTCAGAACTGTATCAGTTTCATCACACTCAATCACTGAGCGGGCGAAAAGATTTAATTCAATAATCCGTAATCCTGTTTCAATCATAAAGCGATGGTTTGCATAATCCGAGACAAATTGGATTTTCGGACTGATACTGTTCTCTTTGATAAATCGACTTTGAGCAAATGGTGTATCGATGCTAATGACATAATATTTTGTAGTACTAACATCCTCATGAGTTAGCGACTCACTGAGCTGTTTTATTTGGGATTCACAAACTGGTGTATCCAGTGATGGTACGGTGTAAATAATCTTCCTGACACCTTTCGGTAATTTAAAAACATCCAGTTCTGGAGTCACCAGATCGTGTGCTGCTGGCAGTTTACCGCCTACGGACATGAAACCTTGATCCAGCGTCAGATCGTTCTCACCGAACTTTAATTTGAAATCCTTTCCTAAGCGAATATTATTAATTGATTTGACAAGTTTCATTAATCTTTATCCTTATATAATATAAATGCGGATAACCGCTAAAATCGGCATAGCAACTGATAGGGAAGAATCATTTTCTGAATAAATCGAATCGTATTCAATTTTTTATTATTCAGTTGTCTCCCTAATTAAATAATAGCAGATGCGAATTTCAAAAACTTAGCTAAAAAGGAAATGTATGAAATGAATTTTTAGAATGCTTAATGATTAGAATGTATATCCCCCTATAGGGGTATTTTATCTATGTAAAGAAAATGACTTTAAAAAGCATTGGCTTGAGCAAACTTTGTCTTCTTGCGAGTATCAATAAAGGGGGAGCTAACGATTGTCCGATGGGGAGAACCCTCTATTGCCCGTAAAGAAACACTCGCCAATTAGCCATACCCCTCCATCACCGTTAGTGTGGTCAGGTGCGCATGTTAACTGACATGGAAATGTTCTCGGGACTCTATTCCGCACTCATTTCCTGGTGGCTTTCTTTTATGCAGTGACTACTACTGGAAGGTGATAATCGAGACGATTTGGATACAAATGGTATATAGGTCTCTAAAAGAGATTTCTGATTTTGTGACTGTCAACACAAAACGCTACGCGATACGTTTTTACTGAGAATAATCACGCGAAATAGATCGCCATCACAAA
Organism: Citrobacter sp. Cpo012; assembly: GCF_030333015.1. NCBI lineage: Bacteria > Pseudomonadati > Pseudomonadota > Gammaproteobacteria > Enterobacterales > Enterobacteriaceae > Citrobacter > Citrobacter sp. Cpo012. The sequence goes on from NZ_JAOWGR010000033.1 coordinate 166,775, forward strand.
ATTAGTTGCTGACAAAATGCGAAAAACCAGTGTTAATGTAATGTTGCTAATAGTGGTCATTTGTTTTAATTGGTTTAAATATTGATAAATGCAATGTTTCTTTATAAACAAACAAGGCAAAAAAATGTGATGCATGGCGTTATTTAAACACCATAAACGATAAAATATAATTATATTTGATAAATTACTTATTAAATTTAAGCGCCATTTTTACCGATAATTACTCGGTAATTGATTGAAATATAGCCTTTCGTGGTTCGAAGAAATAACAACAAAAATGATGTCGTTATAGCCATAAAAAATCGTTATCCCCCCATCTTTTTTTGATTAAAGTCAAGGTTAAGTGAGATTGGTATTTTCTATCTCTATGATTAATAAGAAATTATCAATTTAATAATAATCTTACAAAATGTAAGGGAAGGGGATTTGTGAGTGGTCGCACATATCCTCGTTGGCTTAATTTGGTACACTTCCTGCCGTCAACAAAGTAATTAACGCAGGTCGATATGAATACTATTACACTCCCTAAAACACAGCACTTAGTGGTCTTTCAGGAAGTCATTAGAAGCGGTTCTATCAGCTCAGCTGCAAAAGAATTAGGTTTAACTCAACCGGCTGTCAGCAAAATCATTAATGATGTAGAGGCTTATTTCGGTATTGAGTTAGTTGTACGTAAAAATACTGGTGTGACATTGACTCAGGCAGGTCAGGTGATGCTCTCATGGTCTGAATCTATTACCCGTGAAATGAAAAACATGGTTGATGAGATGAACAGTATGACGAGCAATGCGGTCGTTGATGTGTCGTTTGGCTTTCCTTCACTGATCGCCTTCACCATCATGTCCGGCATGATTAAAAAATTCAAAGAAGTGTTCCCGAAAGCGCAGGTTTCTATGTATGAAGCTCAGCTCTCCTCCTTCTTACCGGCGATTCGTGACGGACGTCTGGATTTCGCCATCGGTACGCTGAGTGATGAGATGAAACTGCACGATCTGCATGTTGAGCCGCTCTTTGAGTCAGACTTTATCCTGGTTGCCAGCAAGTCCCGAACATGCACCGGCATCACCTCGCTGAGCGCGTTGAAAAACGAACAGTGGGTGTTGCCACAAACGAATATGGGGTACTACAGCGAACTTCTTACCACGTTACAGAATAATGGCATCAGCAGTGAAAACATCGTTAAAACAGACTCTGTCGTTACGATTTATAATCTTGTTCTCAATGCTGATTTCTTAACAGTAATTCCCTGCGATATGACCACACCGTTTGGCTCAAACCAGTTTATTACTATCCCGGTAGAAGAAACCTTACCCGTCGCGCGTTATGCCGCCGTGTGGTCGAAAAATTATCGAATTAAAAAAGCAGCATCTATTTTGGTGGAATTAGCCAAAGAGTATTCATCATATAATTGTCGGAGACGAAGGCAATTAATTGAAATTGATTAAAGATTAAATTTGTTTTAACACGAAATAAACGCCATTTGTCTATATCTGACAATGGTCACGGCTATCTATTTACTTTAATACCCAGGTAAGAGGTTCTAATGCACATTACATACGATCTCCCAGTTGCAATTGAAGATATCCTCGAAGCGAAAAAAAGACTTGCGGGGAAAATTTATAAAACGGGAATGCCTCGCTCTAACTATTTTAGTGAACGTTGCAAAGGGGAAATTTTCCTCAAGTTTGAAAACATGCAGCGTACCGGTTCATTTAAAATCCGTGGTGCTTTTAACAAGCTCAGTTCATTAACCGAAGCTGAAAGATGTAAGGGCGTGGTGGCTTGCTCTGCAGGTAACCACGCGCAAGGTGTTTCTCTCTCCTGCGCTATGCTCGGAATCGATGGCAAAGTGGTGATGCCGAAAGGCGCACCGAAGTCTAAAGTAGCGGCAACCTGCGATTATTCCGCAGAAGTTGTACTGCACGGCGACAACTTCAACGACACCATCGCTAAGGTTAGCGAGATTGTGGAAACTGAAGGCCGCATCTTTATTCCACCTTATGATGACCCGAAAGTTATTGCTGGTCAGGGCACTATTGGTCTGGAAATTCTGGAAGATCTGTACGATGTCGATAACGTGATTGTGCCAATTGGCGGTGGTGGACTGATTGCTGGTATTGCGGTGGCAATTAAATCTATTAACCCGACCATTAAAATTATTGGCGTACAGTCTGAAAACGTTCACGGCATGGCGGCTTCTTTCCACGCTGGAGAAATAACCACGCACCGAACGACCGGCACCCTGGCGGATGGTTGTGACGTTTCCCGCCCGGGTACTTTAACGTATGAAATTGTTCGTGAGTTGGTGGATGACATTGTCCTGGTCAGCGAAGATGAAATTCGCAACAGCATGGTGGCATTAATTCAGCGAAATAAAGTTGTGACTGAAGGTGCCGGCGCGCTGGCATGCGCAGCATTATTAAGCGGGAAATTAGATAGCTATATCCAGAACAGAAAAACAGTCAGCATTATTTCTGGCGGTAATATCGACCTTTCTCGTGTATCTCAAATTACTGGTTTAGTTGACGCTTAATATACTTCGTTGAGGATAGGATATGAGTACTACTGATAGCATTGTATCCAGCCAGACAAAACAGTCGTCCTGGCGCAAATCGGACACCACCTGGACACTGGGTTTATTTGGTACAGCCATCGGCGCTGGGGTGCTGTTCTTCCCTATCCGCGCAGGTTTTGGCGGACTGATCCCCATTCTGATCATGCTGGTGCTAGCATACCCCATCGCCTTCTATTGCCACCGTGCGCTGGCACGCCTGTGTCTTTCCGGTTCTAACCCTTCCGGTAACATCACAGAAACGGTTGAAGAGCACTTTGGTAAAACGGGCGGCGTGGTTATCACGTTCCTCTACTTCTTTGCGATTTGTCCGCTGCTGTGGATTTATGGCGTCACCATTACCAACACCTTTATGACCTTCTGGGAAAACCAGCTGCAGATGCCAGCGTTAAACCGTGGCTTCGTGGCGCTGTTCCTGCTGCTGTTGATGGCATTCGTCATCTGGTTTGGTAAAGATCTGATGGTTAAAGTGATGAGCTACCTGGTATGGCCGTTCATTGCCAGCCTGGTGCTTATTTCTCTGTCCCTGATCCCTTACTGGAACTCTGCGGTTATCGATCAGGTTGATATCAGCAATATCGCCCTGACTGGCCATGACGGCATCCTGGTTACCGTATGGCTGGGTATTTCCATCATGGTGTTCTCTTTCAACTTCTCACCGATTGTTTCTTCCTTCGTCGTCTCTAAACGTGAAGAGTATGAGAAAGATTACGGTCGCGAATTCACCGAGCAGAAATGTTCTAAAATCATCTCCCGCGCCAGTATGCTGATGGTTGCGGTGGTAATGTTCTTCGCCTTTAGCTGCCTGTTCACGCTCTCTCCGGCAAACATGGCGGATGCGAAAGCGCAAAACATTCCTGTGCTGTCTTACCTGGCAAACCACTTCGCTTCACTGTCCGGTACGAAGTCCACCTTCGCAACTGTTCTGGAGTACGGGGCTTCAATCATCGCCCTGGTTGCTATCTTCAAATCTTTCTTCGGCCACTATCTGGGCACGCTGGAAGGTCTGAACGGTCTGGTGCTGAAGTTTGGTTATAAAGGCGATAAAACGAAAGTTTCTGCCGGCAAACTTAATACCATCAGCATGATCTTCATCATGGGCTCCACCTGGGTTGTGGCTTACGCCAACCCGAACATCCTGGACCTGATTGAAGCAATGGGCGCGCCGATTATTGCCTCTCTGCTCTGCCTGCTGCCGATGTATGCCATCCGTAAAGCGCCATCACTGGCGAAATACCGTGGCCGTCTGGATAACGTGTTTGTTACCGTGATTGGTCTGCTGACCATCCTGAACATCGTCTACAAACTGTTTTAATCCTTAAGCTCAGGATGAGCGGAGTAGTGAAATGAATGAGTTTCCGGTAGTACTGGTTATTAACTGTGGTTCGTCTTCCATTAAATTCTCAGTGCTGGATGCAGCAAACTGTGAAGTTTTAATGGCGGGAATTGCAGACGGTATTAACTCTGAAAATGCGTTCATAGCAATTAATGGAGGAGAGCCAGCTAAGCTGGCTCACCACAGCTACGAAGACGCATTAAAAGCAATTGCCGTTGAACTGGAGAAACGTAATTTAATGGACAGCGTGGCCTTAATTGGCCACCGCATTGCCCACGGCGGAAATATCTTTACCGAATCAGCAATTATTACTGACGAAGTTATCGACAATATTCGCCGGGTATCGCCATTAGCACCGCTACATAATTATGCGAACCTGAGCGGGATTGAATCTGCTCAGCACCTTTTCCCAGGCGTGCAGCAGGTCGCGGTATTTGATACCAGCTTCCACCAGACGATGGCCCCTGAGGCCTATCTGTACGGTTTACCGTGGAAATATTATGAGGAGTTGGGCGTTCGTCGTTATGGCTTCCACGGCACGTCGCACCGCTATGTTTCTCAACGGGCGCATGAGCTTCTCGAACTGCAGAGTGATGACTCCGGTCTGGTTGTAGCGCACCTGGGCAACGGCGCGTCAATCTGTGCGGTACGTAATGGACAGAGCGTTGATACCTCAATGGGCATGACGCCGCTGGAAGGGCTGATGATGGGCACCCGCAGTGGAGACGTCGATTTCGGCGCCATGGCGTGGATTGCCAGCGAAACCAACCAGACGCTCGGCGACCTTGAGCGCGTAGTGAATAAAGAGTCCGGTTTACTGGGTATTTCCGGTTTGTCCTCTGACTTACGTACGTTAGAAAAAGCCTGGCACGAAGGACATGAGCGTGCGCAGCTGGCGATTAAAACGTTTGTGCATCGTATTGCACGCCATATCGCCGGACATGCCGCATCGCTGCATCGTCTTGATGGGATTATTTTCACTGGCGGAATTGGTGAGAACTCGGTATTAATTCGTCGTCTGGTTATTGAACATCTCGCCGTTTTAGGGGTGAATATCGACAGCGAAATGAATAGCCTGCCAAATTCCCATGGCGAAAGAATTATCTCTAATAAAGATGCTCGTGTTATTTGTGCGGTTATTCCCACAAATGAAGAGAAAATGATTGCGCGTGATGCCATTGCCTTAGGCAAAATTAATACACCAGTAGAATTTGCATAATTAAATTTCAGCAGAGAGATTATTTTTCATGAAGGTAAATATCGATACCAGCGATATGCTGTATGCCGAAGCCTGGAATGGCTTTAAAGGTACGGACTGGAAAGAAGAAATTAATGTCCGTGATTTTATTCAGCACAACTATACGCCTTATGAAGGGGATGAATCTTTCCTCGCCGAAGCAACGCCTGCGACCACTGCATTGTGGGAAAAAGTTATGGCGGGCATCCGTATTGAAAACTCGACGCACGCGCCGGTTGATTTCGATACCAATATTGCGACCACGATAACCGCGCATGACGCCGGTTATATTGAACAAGAACTGGAAAAAATCGTCGGTCTACAAACGGATAAGCCGCTCAAGCGTGCTCTGCATCCGTTTGGCGGCATCAATATGATCAAAAGCTCTTTTGATGCTTATGGTCGTGAGATGGATGCTGATTTTGAATACCAGTTTACTGAACTGCGTAAAACCCATAACCAGGGCGTATTTGACGCCTACTCTCCGGATATGCTGCGCTGCCGTAAATCCGGCGTGCTGACCGGCCTGCCGGATGGTTACGGTCGTGGTCGTATCATCGGTGATTACCGCCGCGTCGCGCTGTATGGTATCCGCTATCTGGTGCGTGAGCGTGAACTGCAGTTTGCCGATCTCCAGTCGAACCTGGAGTGGGGCCAGAATCTTGAAGCCACGATTCGTCTGCGCGAAGAGCTGTCTGAGCACCGCCGCGCCCTGCTGCAAATGCAGGAAATGGCGGCGAAATATGGCTGCGATATCTCCCGTCCGGCGCGTAATGCGCAGGAAGCGGTGCAGTGGGTGTACTTTGCTTACCTGGCTGCGGTGAAATCTCAGAACGGTGGCGCTATGTCGCTGGGCCGTACCGCATCGTTCCTCGACATCTACATTGAGCGCGATTTCAAAGCGGGAATTTTAAACGAGCAGCAGGCGCAGGAGCTGATCGACCACTTCATTATGAAGATCCGTATGGTGCGCTTCCTGCGTACGCCGGAATTCGACACTCTGTTCTCAGGCGACCCAATCTGGGCGACCGAAGTTATCGGCGGTATGGGACTGGATGGCCGCACGCTGGTGACGAAAAACTCGTTCCGCTACCTGCATACGCTACACACCATGGGCCCGGCACCTGAGCCGAACCTGACGGTGCTGTGGTCTGAGCAGCTACCGATAGCCTTCAAAAAGTACGCCGCCCAGGTGTCTATCATCACTTCGTCTTTGCAGTATGAAAACGACGATCTGATGCGTGCCGACTTTGACAGCGATGACTATGCCATTGCCTGCTGCGTCAGCCCGATGGTTATCGGCAAGCAAATGCAGTTCTTCGGGGCGCGTGCCAACCTCGCCAAAACGTTGCTGTATGCAATCAACGGCGGCGTGGATGAGAAACTGAAAATCCAGGTCGGGCCGAAAACGGCACCGCTGATGGATGACGTGTTGGACTACGACACGGTGATGGAGAGCCTGGACCACTTTATGGACTGGCTGGCCGTGCAGTACATCAGCGCGTTGAACATCATCCACTACATGCACGACAAGTACAGCTACGAAGCTTCGCTGATGGCGCTGCACGATCGTGATGTCTATCGCACGATGGCCTGTGGTATGGCGGGTCTGTCCGTGGCGGCGGATTCTCTGTCGGCTATCAAATACGCTCGCGTGAAACCGATTCGTGATGAAAATGGTCTGGCAGTTGATTTCGAAATCGAAGGCGACTATCCGCAATACGGTAACAACGACGAGCGCGTAGACAGCATTGCCTGCGACCTGGTCGAACGCTTTATGAAGAAAATTAAGGTGTTGCCAACCTACCGTAACGCGGTGCCGACGCAGTCCATTCTGACCATTACCTCCAACGTGGTGTACGGACAGAAAACCGGTAACACGCCGGACGGACGTCGCGCAGGTACGCCGTTTGCGCCAGGGGCGAACCCGATGCACGGCCGCGATCGTAAAGGTGCGGTGGCGTCGTTAACCTCGGTTGCCAAACTGCCGTTCACCTATGCCAAAGACGGTATCTCGTACACCTTCTCCATTGTGCCGGCAGCGCTGGGCAAAGAGGATGGAGTGCGTAAAACCAACCTGGTCGGTCTGCTGGACGGTTACTTCCACCATGAAGCACATGTGGAAGGTGGTCAGCATCTGAACGTTAACGTTATGAACCGTGAAATGTTGATGGATGCCATTGAGCACCCGGAAAACTATCCGAACCTGACGATCCGCGTGTCTGGTTATGCGGTGCGCTTCAACGCGCTGACCCGCGAACAGCAGCAGGATGTTATTTCACGTACTTTCACCCAGGCGCTCTGACGCCGGAGGGACTATGAGAAAAGTAATTGCAACCGAATGTGCGCCAGGGGCGATTGGGCCTTACGTACAGGGTGTGGTTCTGGGCAGCATGGTGTTGACGTCAGGTCAAATCCCGGTATGTCCACAGACCGGTGAAGTGGCAGAAAACGTGGCCGATCAGGCGCGTCAAAGCCTGGAAAACGTGAAAGCGATCGTCGAGTCCGCAGGTTTGAAAGTGAGCGATATCGTGAAGACGACCGTTTTCGTTTCTGACCTGAACGACTTCGCCACCATTAATCAGGTGTACCAGCAGTTCTTTGATGAGCATAAGGCAATCTACCCCACGCGCAGTTGCGTGCAGGTCGCCCGCTTACCAAAGGATGTGAAACTGGAGATTGAAGCCATCGCCGTACGTGGCGACACGCTGTAATCCCTTGCGGGGCGATCTCAGGATCGCCCCGATCCTTAATGAGTGTGAAACCTGGTCTTCACTGAACGGCAATCCGAGGGTGTGGATATGATTAGCGCATTCGATATTTTTAAGATTGGCATTGGACCTTCCAGCTCCCATACCGTGGGGCCAATGAACGCAGGTAAAAGCTTTATCGATCTGTTGGTCAGCTGTGGGGAACTCCCCAAGGCTACGCATATTGTGGTCGATCTTTACGGATCGCTCTCCCTGACCGGAAAAGGTCATGCGACAGACGTCGCCATCATAATGGGACTGGCCGGTAACAGTCCGCAAAACGTTAATATAGATTCAATCGCTGGCTTTATTCAGGAAGTGGCCCGTACCGGACGTTTACCGGTTGCAGAGGGCACGCATATTGTCGATTTCACTCCAGATAAAAATATTCTTTTTCACGCCGAAACGCTGCCGCGCCATGAAAATGGCATGCGTATCACCGCATGGAACGGCACCGAGACGCTATTAAGCAAAACCTATTACTCCGTCGGCGGTGGTTTTATCGTTGAAGAGGAGCAATTTGGTCAGGCGCATGATGTTGAAGCACACGTGCCCTATAATTTTCATTCCGCCAGCGAACTGCTGAAACTGTGCGAGCGCAACGGGCTATCCGTTTCCGGTCTGATGATGCAGAACGAACTGGCGATGCGTAGCAAAGAAGAAATCGATGCTGGTTTTGCCGCCATCTGGGACGTCATGCACGCCGGCATTGAGCGCGGCATGAACACCGAAGGCGTCCTGCCGGGTCCATTGAACGTACCGCGTCGCGCCGTAGCATTACGCCGGTTGCTGGTTTCCAGCGATAACCTGTCCAGCGACCCGATGAACGTTATTGACTGGATCAACATGTTCGCGCTGGCCGTGAGCGAAGAAAACGCCGCCGGATGCAGGGTTGTGACGGCACCGACCAACGGCGCATGTGGAATTATCCCTGCCGTATTGGCCTATTACGACAAGTTCCGCCGTCCGGTGAATGCAAACTCCATTGCCCGTTACTTGCTGGCCGCGGGGGCGATAGGGGCGCTGTATAAGATGAACGCCTCTATTTCTGGTGCCGAAGTCGGCTGTCAGGGTGAAATTGGCGTAGCCTGTTCAATGGCGGCAGCCGGGCTGACCGAGTTGCTCGGCGGTAGCCCGTCGCAGGTTTGTATTGCGGCGGAAATCGCCATGGAGCATAACCTGGGGCTGACCTGCGATCCGGTTGCTGGACAGGTGCAAATACCTTGCATTGAGCGTAATGCGATCAACGCGGTAAAAGCCGTCAACGCCGCACGCATGGCGCTACGTCGCACATCTGAGCCACGCGTTTCGCTCGATAAAGTGATCGAGACCATGTATGAAACGGGCAAAGATATGAACGACAAATACCGCGAAACGTCACGCGGTGGTCTGGCGATTAAAGTAGTTTGTACCTGAGATGAAAGGGTGCGTTTGTAGGCCGGATAAGGCGTAAGCGCCGCCGCTCCCTTGCATCCCAGGCTCCCGGCGGGAAAATCGTCGCTGCGCGAGCTATTCGTCTTATTCCGTCTGCCTGTCGGGTCGGGGCCGAGCCTGCATCCATGCAGGCCGTCCCCTCTGCCCGCATCCCTGCGGGCAGTCCCGGTCAGCCGTCAACGCCTCATCGATTTTCAGCCGGACCGGGGTCATCGCTTCAACGCACTGACTTCCAGTTAAATCTGTTTTGCTGTTTTAACAAAAAACGCAGAAGGTGAGGTGTTAACTGATCAGCATTAGCACTTTTGTGCACATTTTTTGTTGTGATCTGCTTCAAAAATAGAATTTAAATCCCATATGTTCATGTAAAAGAGAAAGTATTTCTTAACTTTTAGAAATTAAAGGGGTTTGTTTGTGAAGTTTTTCTCTGATCCTACGCGTATGATTTCTTCATTACTCCAATAGCTCACCTGCACCTAAGTACTGCGTATCGCATTGATGCAGTACGAAAAAAATATAAAAACCTCTACCTACACATTGAGCGGGAAATTATGGAAACGGCAACGAATAGTAGCGTAATACTCGACGCATCTGCTCCGGCACGTCGGGCGGGAATGACCGAAAGCGAATGGCGTGAAGCCATTAAATTCGACAGCACGGACACCGGCTGGGTCATTATGAGTATCGGTATGGCAATTGGCGCGGGGATTGTTTTTCTTCCTGTCCAGGTAGGATTGATGGGGCTGTGGGTGTTCTTGCTCTCCTCTATCATCGGCTACCCAGCCATGTACCTGTTCCAGCGCCTGTTTATCAACACGCTGGCTGAGTCCCCAGAGTGTAAAGACTACCCGAGCGTGATCAGCGGCTATCTGGGTAAGAACTGGGGCATCCTGTTAGGTGCGTTGTATTTTGTGATGCTGGTTATCTGGATGTTCGTTTATTCCACCGCCATCACCAATGACAGCGCCTCCTATCTGCACACGTTTGGTGTGACGGAAGGTTTACTGTCCGACAGCCCGTTCTATGGCCTGGTACTGATTTGCATCCTGGTGGCTATCTCGTCACGCGGGGAACAAATGCTGTTTAAAATCTCCACCGGCATGGTAATGACCAAGCTGCTGGTTGTGGCAGCGCTTGGCGTGTCGATGGTAGGGATGTGGCATCTGCATAACGCGGGTTCACTGCCGCCGATGGCGCTGCTGATCAAAAATGCGATCATCACTCTGCCGTTTACGCTGACCTCGATTCTGTTTATTCAGACCTTAAGCCCGATGGTTATCTCATACCGTTCACGCAACAAATCCATCGAAGTGGCGCGCCATAAAGCCCTGCGTGCCATGAACATCGCGTTCGGTATTCTGTTTGTTACCGTCTTTTTCTACGCCGTTTCCTTCACGTTGGCGATGGGCCACGACGAAGCGGTTAAAGCTTATGAGCAGAACATTTCCGCTCTGGCGATTGCCGCGCAATTTATCAATGGTGCGGGTGCTGGCTGGGTGAAAATCGTCAGCGTTATTCTGAACATTTTCGCCGTTATGACCGCTTTCTTCGGTGTCTACTTAGGTTTCCGTGAAGCGACTCAAGGGATCGTGATGAACATTCTGCGCCGCTATATGCCGGCTGAGAAAATCAACGAAACCTTTGTTCAGCGCGGCATTATGATTTTTGCCATCCTGCTGGCCTGGAGCGCAATTGTGCTCAACGCGCCGGTGCTGAGCTTCACCTCTATTTGTAGCCCTATCTTCGGCATGGTGGGTTGTCTGATCCCGGCCTGGCTGGTCTACAAAGTTCCTGCACTGCACAAATACAAAGGCGCTTCCCTGTATCTGATTATTTTCACGGGCCTGCTGTTGTGCGTTTCTCCGTTCCTGGCATTTTCCTGAGATATTTGAGCAAAGGTTGTTGTTATGTTTGAGACTACATTGAATCCATTATGGGATAGTTTTATCCGCGCGGTGCAGGAAGAAGTTAAGCCTGCGTTGGGCTGTACAGAACCTATCTCTCTGGCTCTGGCGGCGGCGGTTGCATCCTCTGAGCTGGACGGCGCGGTTGAACGCATTGACGCGTGGGTCTCACCGAACCTGATGAAAAACGGCATGGGCGTTACCGTGCCGGGTACCGGAATGGTCGGGTTACCTGTCGCGGCGGCGCTGGGTGCGCTGGGGGGAAATGCCCGTGCCGGTTTAGAGGTACTGAAAGATGCGTCACCACAAGCGATCGCCGATGCGAAAGCGATGCTGAGCGCTGGCAAGGTTGCGGTGATGCTGCAGGAGCCTTGCGAGGACATCCTCTTTTCCCGCGCGAAGGTTTACAGCGCTGAAGGATGGGCGTGCGTGACGATTGTGGGCGGTCATACCAACATTGTGCACATCGAAACCAATAAGGGCGTAGTGTTCACCACAGAACAGAATGCTCAGGAAGAGGAACAGGAGTCGCCGCTGGCGGTATTGTCTCACACCTCGCTGGAAGAGATTCTGGCGTTCGTGAACGCGGTACCGTTTGAGTCAATCCGCTTCATTCTCGATGCGGCAAAACTGAACGGTGCGCTGTCTCAGGAAGGGCTGCGCGGTAACTGGGGTTTGCACATCGGAACTACGCTTGAGAAGCAGTGTGTGCGTGGCCTGTTGGCGAACGATCTCTCCACCTCTATTCTGATCCGCACCAGTGCGGCATCGGATGCGCGAATGGGCGGGGCGACGCTGCCGGCCATGAGCAACTCCGGCTCCGGTAATCAGGGCATTACCGCGACTGTTCCGGTGATGGTGGTGGCTGAGCACTTTGGCGCGGATGAGGAGAAACTGGCACGTGCGCTAATGTTGTCTCATCTGAGCGCTATCTACATCCATCATCAGCTTCCGCGTTTGTCTGCACTGTGTGCGGCAACTACGGCGGCGATGGGGGCAGCAGCGGGGATGGCATGGATCGTAGATGGTCGCTACAACACCATCGCGATGGCGATCAGCAGCATGATTGGTGACGTGAGCGGAATGATATGCGATGGCGCTTCAAACAGCTGCGCGATGAAAGTCTCAACCAGTGCTTCCGCGGCGTGGAAAGCGGTACTGATGGCGCTGGATGATACTGCTGTAACCGGCAACGAAGGGATTGTGGCGCATAACGTGGAACAATCTATCGCTAACCTGTGCGCGCTGGCGTGTCGTTCAATGCAGGAAACCGACAAGCAGATTATTGAGATCATGGCCAGTAAGGCACATTAATCTGTAGGCCGGGTAAGGCGTTGCCTCCACCCGGCATAAGTCTAAGCCGCCTGTTCAGGCGGCTTCTTCGTCTTCCAGCCGTAGTTCGGCATCGGCCACAATCGCTTCCAGCTCTGTCAGCATTTCTTCATAGCCGAAGGTAACTGTTTCCTGTTTTTTCGGCTCAACCTGAGGCTGGCGTTTTTTTGATGATTTCTTGCTCAATAGTCGTACTCCATTGTTTTCCCTGACTATACGGGCAAATCTATCAGCAAAGCGCGCAGCGGGGTATCGGCGACTAACGTTATGTTAGTTTCGTCACGAATAAATGCCCCATCGCCACAGGTGAGCGCTTCTTTTTCGGCGCCAGACGTCACAGCATGGAATCTGCCGTGAATCGACTGTAAATAAGCACGTGGCCCATGTAACTGAAAACTCAACGATTCACCTTGCTGTAGCTCAACGTGGTGTACCCATACCTGTTGGCGCAGATGCAGGCTGCCTTGTTCACCGTCCGGCGAGGCCAGCAACTGATGCTTACCGGTTCCCAGCGTGGCTTTCTGTACACAGGCGTTTTCACGCTGTGGGCAGGCGTCCAGCCAGAGCTGCATCCGGGTTAACGGTTTGTCTTTGCTGATATTGTGTTCGCTATAGCTAATCCCGGGCTGTGTCGCGAGCAGCAAAACTTCACCTGCTTTGGCCTTGATATGGTTGCCTTCGCTGTCTCGGTACTCCGCTTCCCCTTCGAGGATCAGATTGACGATATCCACCTTCGGATAGGTCCGTGGCTGGAAAGAGGCCCCCGGTGCCAGAACTTCCTGGTTCAGAACACGCAGCGAGGCATAACCCAGCAGTTTAGGATCAAAATAGTGTCCAAAGGAGAAGGTATAACGGGCCTGCAGCCAGCCGTAGTCTGCTTGCCCGCATTGTTTGGCTGTACGGGTAGTAATCATAGTTCTTGACCTCTCTTTACTTCCTTTTATGTTAAATGGCTAGACGCTGCATTGTTAGCCAGATATTCTGCCCGGTATGTTCAAATTTCCTGAATGAGAACGAGATGGCCAAAGAAAGGGCTTTAACGCTTGAAGCGTTACGCGTCATGGACGCAATAGACAGACGCGGTAGTTTTGCTGCTGCGGCAGACGAACTGGGACGCGTTCCTTCCGCACTTAGCTATACCATGCAGAAGCTGGAGGAAGAGCTGGACGTGGTGCTGTTTGACCGTTCAGGCCACCGCACAAAATTCACTAACGTTGGGCGTATGTTGCTGGAGCGCGGGCGCGTACTGCTGGAAGCTGCGGATAAACTGACTACCGATGCCGAAGCATTGGCTCGCGGTTGGGAAACGCATCTGACTATCGTTACCGAAGCGCTGGTGCCGACGGCGGCGTTTTTCCCGCTGATCGACAGGCTTGCCGGGAAGGCCAATACCCAGCTTTCCGTTATTACCGAAGTTCTGGCCGGGGCGTGGGAGCGTCTTGAGCAGGGGCGGGCGGATATCGTGATTGCGCCGGATATGCATTTTCGCTCATCCTCAGAAATCAACTCGCGCAAGCTGTACTCGCTGATGAACGTCTATGTAGCGGCCCCGGATCATCCTATCCATCAGGAGCCGGAACCGTTATCGGAAGTCACCCGCGTTAAATACCGTGGGATCGCGGTGGCGGATACCGCCCGTGAACGTCCGGTGCTGACAGTTCAACTGCTGGATAAGCAGCCGCGTCTGACGGTGAGTACGATAGAAGATAAACGTCAGGCGCTGTTGGCAGGACTTGGCGTGGCGACGATGCCGTATCCGCTGGTGGAAGAGGATATTGCGGCTGGTCGGCTGCGGGTCGTTAGTCCGGAATCGACAAGCGAGATAGATATTATTATGGCCTGGCGTCGTGACAGCATGGGCGAGGCGAAATCCTGGTGTCTGCGGGAAATCCCCAAGCTGTTTGCGGGTAAATAGCCTGACTGTTACGCCGGATGCGGTGCGAAGCACCTTATCCGGCCTGGAAGACGGAGTATGTTGTAGGCCTGATAAGCGCAGCGCCATCAGGCATCTACATATGCTACGTCAGGATAACTGTTTGGGATCGGGCCCGAAGCGGTTGCTCCCTTGAGTCCCGTTTTGGCAGTTGAAAATGATGATCACCAGCCAGCCTACGATCGGGATCAGCAGCACCAGTAGCCACCAGGCTGAACGATCGGTGTCATGTAAACGCCGGAACTGTACCGCCCACCACGGAATAAAGACCAGAACCCCGTAAATCGTCGTTAATATGCCTTCTCCACCGGCGCGCTCCCAGCCAAACATTCTGTCCAGAATACCCAGCACGAATGTGAAGATGATGTTGACCAGCACAAACATCCAGTATTCTTTACGACGTGCGCGGCCACCAAAACCAAAGTAATTCTTTAATACGTTTAAATACCAATCCATTTTTGCCTCGTTCTGCATTCAATTACTTGTTTTTAAAGTAATCAAATTAAGAATAGCTGTGAATGAAATGATGGTAAATATTTACGGTATTAATTATTTAGCCCCCAAATGGGGGCCTGTGTAAATCAGGCGAAACGCTCGTCACGCCCATGAGGTTCGTTGAGGTCCTGCCACGGCCCAACAGAAATAATGCCGGTCGGGTTAATGGTTTTGTGGCTACGGAAGTAGTGATTGCGGATATGATCGAAATTGACGGTTTCCGCAATACCCGGCATCTGGTAGATATCACGCAGGAAACCGTACAGGTTCAGATAGTCGCTAATCCGGTGTTTGTCGCACTTGAAGTGGGTGACATACACGGGATCAAAGCGTACCAGCGTGGTCCACAGGCGAATGTCGGCCTCGGTTAGCTGGTCGCCGGTCAGGTAGCGATGTTGCCCAAGGATCTGCTCCAGTCGTGCCAGAGATTGAAAGACGTTATCCACGGCGTCGTCGTAGGCTTCCTGACTGGTGGCAAATCCGGCTTTATACACGCCGTTATTAACGTTGTCATAAATCCAGCCGTTCAGCTCGTCGATTTTGCTTTGCAGGGCAGGGGGATAGTAATCTCCGGCTTTCGCGCCCAGCGCATCAAACGCGGTGTTAAACATGCGGATGATTTCTGCAGATTCGTTGCTGACAATGGTGTGGTTCTTTTTATCCCACAGCACCGGAACGGTGACCCGACCGCTGTAGTGCGGATCGGCGTGTAAATAGAGCTGATAAAGAAATTCGTGTTGATACAGGGTATCGCCGGTTGCCGCCGGGAAGTTATCGTCAAAGGTCCAGCCGTTTTCCAGCATCAGCGGATGCACAACAGAAACGGAAATAAACGGTTCCAGCCCTTTGAGTTTGCGCAAAATCAGCGTGCGATGCGCCCACGGACAGGCCAGAGAAACGTACAGATGATAGCGGTCTTTTTCGGCAGCAAAGCCACCTTCACCGGTCGGGCCAGGCGCGCCATCCGCGGTGAGCCAGTTACGGAAAGCCGATGCAGAACGTTGAAATTTTCCACCGGTTGATTTGGTATCGTACCAGGTGTCATGCCAGACGCCGTCAATCAGTTGTCCCATGATTTTCGCCTCCTCAGATAGCAAAAGCGAGGAGATATCTCCTCGCTTTTTGATGTGTTCAGTATAGTTTGATTACCACTTTTTATTCAGCACGCGGTCAATACTAAATGCGCCTGGACCGGTGATAGCCAGCAGCAGGAAACCGCCTGCGATGGTCAGGTTTTTCATGAACATCAGAGAGTTCACACCTTCCGCAAAGTTGCTGTGGAAGAGGAACGCCGTCAGCAATGTGAAGCCTGCGGTGAACAGCGCGGTTGTACGGGTCAGGAAACCGAACAGAATTGCCAGACCGCCGCCAAACTCAAGCAGAATCACCAGCGGCAGCATAAATCCTGGGACGCCCATGGCTTCCATGTACTGTTGGGTACCCGCATATCCGGTGATTTTTCCCCAACCTGCGGTAATAAACAGGATTGGCATCAGAATGCGCGCTACCAGTACACCAACATCTTCTAATTTCTTCATCATACTCTCCAGGAAACCACTCAGGCGGCTTATTGTGTTTTTTTGTGCATCGACGCTGCAGAGCGCGTCGTTGCTGTCGATGGAGAGAATCATAAACGTGCTTAATGAGAATTGTTAGCAAGGAAAACTGTCAGTATTTTTCAAAATTTTTGAGGTTGGGGGTAAGGAAAGGATTAGCCGCGCAGTTGCTGCTGTCTGATGGTCGATTTCACCAGACGCCAGATACTCCAGACGCTAAAGCCGCGCTTAGCCCAGCGTACCAGCAGATTCGGGTTGCGGATGGTGCGAACCGCCATAATACTGCTCCCGACCAACACCCAGCCACGCAGGTTCAGTAGCGTCTTCCAGCCACGATCGTAGACCTCGGTGGCTTCCAGCCAGTCGCGGCGAGTAGCAGACAGATCCAGCCGTTGCTGCTGGATCTGTCCAAGCAGTTGCGCCTTACGCTTTTGACGTTCGACTTTGCTGCTCATTATGCATCATCCTCCAGGGCTTGCCTGTCATTAGCGAGTTCCTGGCGTGTATGGCGTAGCAGCGTTGTTTTACGTGCTTTACGCAGCGTCCATATCCCGCCAATCAGCGCTAACAGCAACAGCACAACGGTGGTGGCAATCATGGCGTTCAGGCGGTATTGAGGGTCAATAGCCCAGATGATAAGCACCATCAGGCTCATCAGGCCAAACGCAGCGAACAGCATAGTCAGCCCAAGCATCAGCAGGATCTGGATGAGATTGGCTTTTTCCTCTTCCAGCTCAACGACGGCCAGCCGCAGCCGTGTTTCTACGATCTCAACGAGAATCGTCAGGATCCGCTGTCCAATACCCAGTACGCCTTTGCCTGGACCTTGTGCGTGTTGAGAATCAGCCATTGTTAACGGCGCGACAGCAGTACACCAAGCACCACACCGACTGCAGCGCCAATGCCGACGCCTGTCCATGGGTTTTCGCGCACGTAGTTATCGGCTTTAGCCGCGGCCTCACGGGTCTGTTTGGCAATCACATCGCTGGTTTCACTCAGACGATGGCGGCTCTCGCGCAGCGCGTGTTCGGCTTTGCTGCGAATTTTACTCATCTCTTCCTTCGACTTATCGCCAGAGGAGCTAAGTACTTCTTCAAGCGTATCCGCAAGAGATTTCAGCTCAGCGCGCAGGTTTTCCGTAGCATTATCTTTCGACATAGTTTTCTCCAGTTGAGTGGCTAGTTACCGTACTTAGTAATCGCGGGTCTCGAGTTCTTTTAGCTCTTGCTGAGCTTCAGCAAGCTTGTGTTCACGCTTTGCTACCTTATCCGCATCGCCTTTTTGCTTAGCTTCGGCTAAGTCACGTTGACGCTCGGCAATCTCATTTTTCTGCTCGGCGATCTTTTTCTGATGGTTAGCGCGCAGTTTGCTGTCAGTACAGTTTGCTCTGACTTCGCTCAGCGCTTTGTTCAGCCCATTGATACGGCTCTGATTGTTGTGTTTTTCGGCATAGCTAATCTCCCGCTGAATGTCTTGTTCTTTTTCCTGACAGAGGGTGGTGGCGTAGCTGCCGGCACTGAGAGCGAAAAGGCTAATTGCCAAAGCGATGCGGTATTTCATTCTTGAACCTTCCATTGTGATTCGACCTCTTCGTTTAGGGTCGATGCTCCAGAATAATAAAGCGTTGGGTCATAAACCCAGTTTATTAATCATAGGCGCTAAACGGTGAAATCACCAAAGTGAGTGATCTAATTCAGATTCCTGGAAATTAACCAAAACGGTGTGGGGTCTCACGTAAGCGGGATAACCACTGAACCGCCTGATTATTATCATCCTGCTGAGCGATAACGAAACCGTGCGGTAACGTTCGATCCAGTACGACTTTTGCCGCTGCGCTCTGCGCACTGGAATCAAAGGTAATCAGCAGGGCGTCATTTTGCGGAGTGATGCTTTTAAAACGAATGCCGTTGGCATCCAGGTGATGCCAGATAGAGAAGCCATCAGGCATGCTGGCTCCCTGGTTTACGGCGCGAATGGCAAGCGTTGACTCCTGCTGGCGAATGACCGACCAGGTCAGGAGCAACGCGCCGATGAACAACATAAAAGTGGTGGACCAGGCAAGTCGTCGGAGCGTTATGCATGATTTCAGCATAATTTACCCTCGGTTCCCGTATTTCTTTTTCCAAAGAACAACCAGTGAACCTGCCAGACCAAACACCAGTAACACCACAGGAAGCAGCATCAGGCAAGACATCAGCTGATCTTCATATTTGAGAAACACCGGTGTTTTGCCCAGCAGATAGCCCAGCGATGTGAGAATAAGGACCCAAAGCAGTCCGCTCATCCAGTTGAAGAACTGAAAGCGCGCATTGTTCAGGCCGGACAATCCTGCGATGGTCGGCAGTAATGTTCTGACAAACGCGATAAAGCGACCGACCAGCAGCGCAGACAAGCCATGCTTATGGAACAGATGATGCGCACGCTGATGGTAATGTGCAGGAAGATGAGATAACCAGTTTTGCACTGTGCGGGTATTGCCCAACCATCGACCTTGTATATAGCTGAGCCAGCAACCGAGGCTGGCTGCGGTGGTGAGTAGTAGCACCGTTTGCGGAAAACCCATTGCGCCTTTGGCAATAAGTACGCCGACCAGTACCAGCAAACTGTCGCCAGGTAAAAAGGCTGCTGGCAGCAGTCCGTTTTCCAGAAACAAAATGGTAAAGAGTACAAAATAGAGCATGCCAATCATGGAAGGATTGGCCAGCGTTTCAAAATCCTGAGCCCATAAAGCATTTAGTAATTGAGTCAGTAGTTCCATTCAATATTCCTGGAGAATCGGTTGTCGTCATGCCGGTTTTCTGGTTTTTGTAACACCACGATTTTATTAATATTTTTTACATGACTCGCGGTTTGATACAAATTCACGGCCTGAACTATTCCCTGTAAAGTTGTGAAGTTAGCAAGCTCTTAAACACAAAAATTCAAACAGCATCTAATTGTAACAAAGGTCAACGTAGTCCGTTATAGAAATTACGGTTGTTGAACTGTGATTTTGCTTATCGCAATGGAGGGTGGCGAGAGGATTTACACAGGCTGACATTTTATACCTAATGCTTACCAAGTGTCAGAAACAGGCGCGTGGTCGCGCCTGCATTGATAAGATTGTTTATTTTGCGCTGTTAGCCGCTGTATCGAGATGAACGACCGGATTTTCGGTAAATAGATAACGGTCCGCATTGAACTCAAAATCATCGCTGGTTTCGTTAAACAGCATCTGCTTCGTGTTCTCAAGATGCTGCCACATCGCCAGTTTGGCGGCATGAGGATCTTTGCGAATCAGCGCCCGAAGGATCTGGTCATGGTCATCACACCAGTTATCAACCGTGCGCAGGTCGATGTGGTCGTGCAGTTTCTTCCAGTAGGGGTTATGAATGCGCTGAGTCCACATTTTTTCAACAATCGCGGCCAGAGCCGAGTTCTGCGTTGCCAGGGCGACCTGCACATGGAACTGGAGATCCCACTCGGAGTCACGAAAGCTTTTTTCGTTACGTGATTTCTCCTGAATCTCCATCAGCTTCATGATGTCCTGTTTGGTCACCTGCGTGGCGGCAAACTCGGCAATGTTGCTTTCTATGAGCTGACGCGCCTGGAGCAGCTCGAAAGGACCGTAGCTGGCAAATTCCAGGTTTTCATCTGGCGCAACATAATGTCTGGGTTGGTTGGAAATGACGTGGATCCCCGATCCTTTGCGTACCTCAACGTAACCCTCTACCTCGAGCATGATAATTGCTTCACGAACCACGGTACGGCTGACATTTTTTTCATCGGCGATAAAGCGCTCGGCAGGGAGTTTGTCACCCACCAGATAGACGCCTTGCTCAATGCGTTCTTTCAGATCAGCTGCAAGTTGTTGGTACAAACGTCGTGGTTCGGTGATTTCCATATGCGCTCCAGGCATGATACGGCAGACTATATTTGTTATACCACTTTTGCGATTACTGCTCCACTCGCGGCGATAAAAAAGCCGCCAGATGACTGGCGGCTTTGCATTATATACCCTTGATGAAAAGCAGCGGGTTAATTTTGCGGAGCGGGATCGCCAGTCTGTGATCCCGAGTCGACCTCGCTGGCCGATTTGTTTTGCAAGACCGTCCAGATAACGAGTGCGCCGAGCAGGTCGAATACCGCCAGTACGGCGAACAGCGGGCTAAAGCCGATAGTGTCAGCCAGTGCGCCAACAACCAGTGCAAACAGCGTACTGGCAAGCCAGGCGGACATACCGGTCAGACCGTTTGCTGTTGCCACTTCATTACGACCAAATACGTCAGAAGAAAGCGTAATCAGCGCACCGGACAGCGCCTGGTGAGCAAAGCCTCCGACGCACAGCAGGGCGATAGCAATGTACGGGCTGGTGAACAGACCAATCATCCCTGGGCCAATCATCAGCAATGCGCCCATGGTGACGACCATTTTACGTGAAACGATCAGGTTAACGCCGAACCAGCGCTGGAACAGCGGCGGTAAGTAGCCCCCAACGATACAGCCCAGGTCAGCAAACAGCATCGGCATCCAGGCAAACATCGCAATCTCTTTCAGGTTAAAGCCGTAGACTTTAAACATGAACAGCGGGATCCAGGCGTTGAAGGTACCCCAGGCCGGCTCTGCCAGGAAACGCGGCAGCGCGATGCCCCAGAACTGGCGGTTACGCAGGATCTGACCGAGCGACATTTTTTTCGAGGTCGCGTTTTTATGCTGTGATTCCTGACCATTCAGAATGTAATCACGTTCTTCATCAGACAGTTTTTTCTGGTCGCGCGGGTGTTTGTAGAACACAAGCCAGCACATCGCCCAGATGAAGCTCAGCGCACCGGAAATAATGAATGCCATCTGCCAGCTGTGCATGACGATTGCCCAGACGACCAGCGGCGGAGCAATCATCGCACCGATAGAAGAGCCGACGTTAAAGTACCCAACGGCAATTGAACGTTCTTTTGCCGGGAACCACTCAGAACTGGCTTTCAAACCCGCAGGGATCATTGCGGCTTCAGCGGCACCTACCGCGCCACGCGCCAGCGCCAGTCCACCCCAACTGCCAGCCAGTGCGGTCGCGCCACAGAAGACGGCCCACAGAACGGCGAACATCGCGTAACCAACTTTTGTGCCGAGCACATCGAGCACGTAGCCGGCAACGGGTTGCATTACGGTGTAAGCAGCAGAATACGCTGCGATGATATAGGAATACTGTTGAGTGGAGATGTGTAACTCTTCCATCAGAGTTGGCGCAGCTGCCGCCACAGTGTTACGTGTCAGGTAACCCAGCACGGTGCCAAGCGTCACCAGTGCAATCATGTACCAACGTAACCCTTTAATTTTACGCATGTAAAACCTCATCGTTTTGTTATGTCCGCGAACGAGCGGTCATCTTCCAGTTCAGGGCGGAGGATGTTCTTTTACGAGGGGGGACCGAAAAAAAGCCGGTACTCCCCGAACTTTGCCATGTCAATAATTGTGCTAATTCGGTTTCCGTACCGGTCAATCCGATGGTGATACATCGGTAATTTGCATTCCGTCGGCTTATGTATCGCGACGGCCAAAAGATAACTTGTCATACAGCTTTAAAAGGTGAGTGCCATCACAAAAGTGTGAATCTTCGTGTGGTCATTATTTCGATTCAGCAAAGCCAGCACTGGCGCGGCTTGACGCGTGATTTACCTCTTTGAGAGTAATTTTTTTGTTACCATTTGTTGATCTAACTCACGAAAATATCTTCAGTGTATGGAAATTGGTGTGATAACTTTGTCAACATCAAAACATAAGCAATCTGACGCACTCGTTGAGAGGAAGACGATAATGACCCCGTTTATGACTGAAGATTTCCTGCTGGACACCGAATTTGCCCGCCGTCTGTACCATGATTACGCCAAAGACCAGCCGATCTTCGATTACCACTGCCATTTACCACCGCAACAAATCGCTGAAAACTACCGTTTTAATAACCTGTATGACATCTGGCTGAAGGGTGATCACTACAAATGGCGTGCGATGCGTACCAATGGCGTCGCTGAGCGCTTGTGTACCGGCGATGCGTCCGATCGCGAGAAGTTTGACGCATGGGCCGCCACGGTTCCGCACACTATCGGTAACCCGCTGTACCACTGGACCCACCTCGAATTACGCCGCCCGTTTGGTATTACAGGTAAGCTGCTTTCTCCTGCGACTGCTGATGAAATCTGGAACCAGTGCAACGAGCTGCTGGCGCAGGATAAATTCTCCGCGCGCGGCATCATGCAGCAGATGAATGTGAAAATGGTCGGCACTACCGATGACCCGATCGACTCTCTGGAGCATCATGCGGCCGTTGCTAAAGACGGAAGCTTTGATGTGAAAGTGCTGCCGAGCTGGCGTCCGGATAAAGCCTTTAACATTGAGCTGGCGACCTTTAATGACTACATGGCGAAGCTCGGTGAAGTGTCCGACACCGACATTCGTCGCTTCGCAGACCTGCAGACTGCGCTGACCAAACGCCTGGATCACTTCGCGGCTCACGGCTGTAAAGTCTCTGACCACGCGCTGGACGTGGTGCTGTTTGCCGAATCTAACGAATCTGAACTGGATAGCATTCTGGCGCGTCGCCTGGCGGGTGAAACCCTGAGTGAGCATGAAGTTGCCCAGTTTAAAACTGCCGTGCTGGTGTTCCTTGGTGCGGAATATGCTCGTCGCGAATGGGTACAGCAGTACCACATCGGCGCGCTGCGTAATAACAACCTGCGCCAGTTCAAACTGTTGGGCGCGGATGTTGGCTTCGACTCCATCAATGACCGTCCGATGGCTGAAGAACTGTCCAAACTGCTGAGCAAGCAGAACGAACAGAACCTGCTGCCGAAAACCATTCTCTACTGCCTGAACCCGCGTGATAACGAAGTGCTGGGCACCATGATCGGCAACTTCCAGGGCGAAGGTATGCCGGGCAAGATGCAGTTCGGTTCCGGCTGGTGGTTCAACGATCAGAAAGACGGGATGGAACGTCAGATGACGCAGCTGGCCCAGCTCGGCCTGCTGAGCCGTTTCGTCGGCATGCTGACCGATAGCCGTAGCTTCCTGTCATACACGCGCCATGAATACTTCCGTCGCATTCTGTGCCAGATGATTGGCCGTTGGGTTGCTGCAGGTGAAGCACCGGCAGATATCCAGTTGCTGGGTGAAATGGTCAGAAATATTTGCTTTAACAATGCGCGTGATTACTTCGCCATTGAACTGAACTAAGGCCCGGGTGAAGGTATGCAATACATCAAGATCCATGCGCTGGATAACGTCGCGGTAGCGCTCGCTGATTTGGCTGAAGGAACCGAAGTCACCGTTGATGGGCAGGCGGTAACCCTGCGTCAGGCGGTCTCTCGTGGCCACAAATTCGCTTTACGTGATATTGCGAAAGGCGAAAACGTCATTAAATACGGTTTGCCAATTGGCCATACGCTGGTGGACGTTGCGGCGGGTGAGCATATTCATGCTCACAACACGCGCACTAATCTGAGCGACCTGGACACGTATAGCTACCACCCTGATTTTCAGGCGGAAGTTGCACAACCGGCGGATCGCGATGTGCAGATCTACCGTCGTGCCAACGGCGATGTTGGCGTGCGCAACGAACTGTGGATCCTACCGACGGTTGGCTGTGTTAACGCCATGGCGCGCCAGATGCAGAACCGTTTTCTGAAAGAGACTAACGATGCCGAAGGAATCGACGGCGTACATCTCTTCAGCCACACCTACGGCTGTTCACAGCTCGGCGACGACCACATTAACACCCGCACCATGCTGCAAAACATGGTGCGTCACCCGAATGCGGGGGCGGTGCTGGTGGTTGGCCTTGGTTGTGAAAACAACCAGGTTGATGCCTTCCGCGAAACCTTAGGCGAGTACGATCCTGAGCGCGTTCACTTCATGGTCTGCCAACATCAGGAAGACGAAGTGGAAGCGGGGATTGAACATCTTCACCAGTTGTACAACGTGATGCGTAACGATAAGCGTGAGCCGGGTAAACTGGGTGAGCTGAAGTTTGGTCTGGAATGCGGCGGCTCTGACGGCCTGTCCGGTATTACCGCCAACCCGATGCTGGGGCGTTTTTCTGACTACGTGATTGCCAACGGCGGCACCACCGTACTGACCGAAGTACCGGAAATGTTCGGCGCCGAGCAACTGCTGATGGACCACTGCCGCGATGAAGAAACGTTCGGCAAGCTGGTCACCATGGTCAATGACTTCAAGCAGTACTTCATTGCTCACGACCAGCCGATCTACGAGAACCCATCGCCGGGCAACAAAGCGGGCGGTATCACCACGCTGGAAGATAAATCTCTCGGCTGCACGCAAAAAGCAGGCTCCAGCCAGGTGGTGGACGTACTGCGCTACGGCGAACGTCTGAAGACGCATGGTCTGAACCTGCTGAGCGCACCGGGTAACGATGCGGTGGCGACCAGTGCCCTGGCGGGCGCGGGCTGTCATATGGTGCTGTTCAGTACCGGTCGCGGTACGCCGTACGGTGGTTTTGTGCCGACGGTGAAAATTGCTACCAACAGCGAGCTGGCGGCGAAGAAAAAGCACTGGATCGACTTTGACGCTGGACAGTTGATCCACGGCAAAGCGATGCCGCAGTTACTGGAAGAATTTGTCGATACCATCGTCGAGTTCGCCAACGGCAAGCAAACCTGCAACGAGCGGAATGATTTTAGAGAGTTAGCGATATTTAAAAGCGGCGTAACGTTGTAGTAAATACCTGATGGTACCTGCATGCAGGTCTGCGCAAACCGTAGGCCTGATAAGCGCAGCGCCATCAGGCACAAACCGTTGCCGGATGGCGGCGAACTCGCCTAATCCGGCCTACGAGATAGAATTGGGGTTGCTTGCATGACCGCGTATTGGCTGGCCCAGGGCGTAGGTGTCATCGCCTTTCTGATCGGTATTACCACCTTTTTCAATCGCGATGAGCGCCGGTTCCGGCTGCAACTCGCCGTCTATAGCGCCACCATCGGCGTGCATTTTTTCCTGATGGGGGCCTGGCCTGCGGGAATGAGCGCAGAACTCAACACCATCCGCACACTTGTCTCAATGCATACCCGCAAACTGTGGGTAATGACCGTTTTTATTGTCCTCACCCTGGTTCTCGGGCTGGCGAAATTACAGCATGCGATGGAGCTGTTGCCGATAATTGGCACGCTGGCCAGCACCTGGGCGCTGTTCCGCTGCAAAGGGTTAACCGTGCGCTGCGTCATGTGGTGCGCAACTGCCTGTTGGGTTATCCATAATTTCTGGCTGGGATCGATTGGTGGGACGATGATCGAAGGGAGTTTTCTGGTGATGAACGGCCTGAATATTATTCGCTTCCGGCGAATGCAAAAACGCGGAATTGATCCGTTCAAAATTGAAAAAAGCGTACAAGAAGAGAACCCCTCCGCCCGATGACGGAGGGGCGTAGGGATTAGCCGCGCAGGGCGTTATTTGCCAGACGCTCGTCTTCTGCCTGGCAGGCTGCAGCGGTAAACAGGACGTCTGTAGAAGAGTTCAGCGCTGTTTCACATGAGTCCTGCAATACGCCGATGATAAAGCCAACGGCAACAACCTGCATGGCGATGTCATTCGGGATACCGAACATGTTGCACGCCAGCGGGATCAGCAGCAGAGAACCGCCCGCCACGCCCGATGCACCACAGGCACACAGTGAAGCCACCACGCTCAGTAACAGCGCAGTCGGTAAATCAACCGGAACACCCAGCGTATTCACCGCCGCCAGCGTCAGTACGGTAATGGTGATCGCCGCGCCCGCCATATTGATGGTGGCGCCCAGCGGAATAGACACCGAATAGGTATCACGATCCAGATTCAGTTTCTCACACAGTGCCATGTTCACCGGAATATTTGCCGCCGAACTGCGGGTAAAGAAGGCATACACGCCGCTTTCACGCAGACAGGCCAGCACCAGAGGGTACGGGTTACGGCGAATTTTCCAGAAGACCAGCAGTGGGTTAACCACAAATGCCACCAGCAGCATACAGCCTACCAGTACGGTCAGCAGTTGGGCGTAGCCCCAAAGCGTGGCGAAACCGGTGGTTGCCAGCGTGGAGGAGACCAGACCAAAGATACCGATTGGCGCGAAACGAATCACCAGCTTCACCATAAAGGTGACGGCGTTGGACATATCATTGACCAGATTTTTGGTCGTTTCATTGCCGTGGCGCAGTGCAAAGCCCAGGCCGACAGCCCATACCAGAATACCAATATAGTTGGCGTTCAGCAGAGCATCAATTGGGTTAGAAACCATGCTCATCAGCAGGCTACGCATCACTTCCACAATCCCGGATGGCGGTACGATATCCCCCGCGCTGCTGGAAAGATGCAGTGTTGATGGGAAAGCAAAGCTGAAGACAACGGCGGTTAATGCCGCTGAAAATGTTCCGAGCAGGTAGAGGAACAGAATGGGGCGGATATTGGTTTTTTGCCCGTGCTGGTGGTTGGCGATAGAAGCCATCACCAGCATCAGAACCAGAATTGGCGCGACGGCTTTTAATGCGCCGACGAACAGCGTACCCAGCAAACCAACGGCTTCAGCCGCAGGTTTTGACACCAGTGCCAGTAAAATCCCCAGTACCAAACCGATCAAAATTTGTTTAACCAGGCTCCCTTGCGCCAAACGCGAGAGTAGCCCCGATGAACGTTGCGTAGTCATGTAGTGATCCTTTCATTGTGTTGTTGCCTTACCTTTGTGCGTTCTGTTGACGCATCTTTCAGGATCGGGCAAATGTTTGCATGGCTGAGTATAAGGAAAGAACAGGGTTCTGGAAGCGAAATATCCTGGATTCCGCGTTGAGATCATATTTTATAACTTTGACTTAACATTATTTTGACATGATAAACAAAAAGCCCGACGCACGCAGTGTGCTGTCGGGCTTTTCAGCTAGCAGATGAAACTTACTGTATTTGCTGCTTTTTATCGTGCTGGTGGTTGACCCAAGCGTTAACAACCAGCGTCACAAACAGAATGCCAAATACCACGCCTAACGAGATAGCGATCGGGATATGGTAGAAATCGACGATCAGCATCTTAATACCGATAAACACCAAAATGACCGACAAGCCGTACTTCAGCATGGAGAAACGCTCCGCCACGCCCGCCAGCAGGAAGTACATCGCACGCAGACCCAAAATAGCAAACAGGTTCGAGGTCAGCACGATGAACGGGTCGGTGGTCACGGCAAAGATAGCCGGAATACTGTCGACGGCAAAAATCACATCGCTCAGCTCAACCAGAATCAACACCAGCATCAGCGGCGTAACAAACAGCAGGCCGTTTTTACGCACGAAGAATTTTTCATCTTCGATGGTATCGGTCATGCGCAAATGACCGCGTAGCCAGCGTACTAACGGTCTGTCGCCAATACCGGAGGCATCTTCTTTCGCCAGCGCCATCTTCACGCCGGTAAACAACAGGAACGCGCCGAACACGTATAACAGCCACTCAAACTGGGTGATAAGCCAGCTGCCCGCGAAGATCATGATCGTACGCAGCACAATCGCACCCAGCACGCCATACACCAGTACCCGACGCTGCAACGCAGGCGGCACGGAGAAGTAGCTGAAGAGCATCAACCAGACAAAGACGTTATCTACTGCCAGTGATTTTTCGATCAAATAGCCGGTAAGGAACGCCAGCGCCTGTGGGTCGGCAACGGCTCGCCCCTGGGTTTCCGCCAGGTACCACCAGAAGGCAGCGTTAAACAGTAACGACAGCGTTACCCAGACGATTGACCAGGCCGCAGCCTGCTTCATTGACATCGTATGCGCGCCACGACGCCCCTGCAACAGCAGGTCGATGGCCAGCATAATTACCACTACGACAGCGAAGCCACCCCATAACAACGGTGTGCCGACAGTATTCATTGTATTTCCCCATGCATAAAAAAAACGGCCAACGCCGAATGACGTTAGCCGCTGCTTTTTATGCATAGACCTTGCCATTCGGCAAGGTCTCACTTACAACAACAAAGGAATACGGTGGCGTATTCCTTTGTTATCGCCCGGTGACCGGATGTGGTTTTTCACACATCGTAATGACGATCAACCGACAACGAAGTTACTCCCCTTTGCGGGTTACAAAATATTACAGGCCATGCTTTCAGTCAATGGCCTGCAACATTCGTTTTACACACCTTTACGCAGTCAGCGATGTTTCCGCTTCGTCTGCCGGGAAAACCACGCCGGTCTGGCGGCGAATCTCCGTTTGCAGTTTGGCGGTGATACGGCTGACGGCCAGTGCCGGGTGATCCACTTCGCCGGATTCAACCAAATGGGCAAAAGCCTCTGCCTCATACAGCATAGTATTGATGTGTTGAGGCGTCGTCAGATCCTGCGTTTTCCCACCGCGTGGCACGAAGCACACCTTTTGGCATTCGGAGATATGCTCGATGACCAGCGATCCCGACTCGCCCTGAATTTCACTGGCTAATACCGAGTCGCTTACTTTTGAGTGCTGGAGCGTAACGCTGAAATCACCGTAATTCAGCACTACCACGCCGTGGGCATCCACGCCACTTTCCAGCAGGCTGGCGCTGGCCTGAACGCTCAGCGGTTCGCCCCACAGCGCAACCGCTGAGGCCAGGCAGTAAAAACCGATATCCATAATCGAGCCATTGGAGAATGCCGGATTAAACGTGTTCGGATTTTCACCGTCCAGATAGCGCTGGTAACGCGAGGAGTACTGGCAGTAATTGATAAACGCTTTCCTGATTTTTCCTACTCTGGGTAGTGATTGCTGTAACTGCAGGAAATTAGGCAGGTAGGCGGTTTTAAACGCTTCAAACAGCACGACCTGATTCTCACGCGCGCAGGCGATAGCTGCTTCGGCTTGCGCCAGATTGGAGGCCAGCGGCTTTTCGCAAATAACATGCTTTTTATGCCGCAAAAACAGCTCGGTCTGCGGGAAATGCAAAGAGTTCGGGCTGGCGATATAGACAGCGTCGATTGCCTCGCTTTGCGCCATCGCTTCCAGTGAGGTAAACAGATGTTCGACAGGGTAATCGTTGGCGAAGGTCTGTGCCTGCTCAAGGCTACGGGAATAGACTGCGGTTAATTTATACTTGCCGGTTTCATGGGCGGCATCGACAAACTGGCGGGTGATCCAGTTTGTGCCAATTACTGCGAAACGTATCATAAAGGCCTTCAGGCTGCGAAAAGGGATTCTTTCGTCAATTTAGCATGCCCTGAAGACAAAGCCAGTGCGCGACTACGCAGTTTGCTTTAACGATTGTTGCGTTAACCACAGGCGGGTATCGAACTCCAGTTGGTGATACTGAGGCTCCATATGACAGCACAGCTGGTAAAACGCTTTGTCGTGCTCTTTTTCTTTCAGATGCGCCAGTTCATGAACGACGATCATACGCAAAAAGGGTTCCGGGGCATTGCGAAACACGGTGGCGACGCGGATCTCCGCTTTGGCTTTGAGCTTACCGCCCTGCACGCGAGAGACGGCGGTATGCAGCCCCAACGCATTCTTCAGAACGTGGATCTTGCTGTCATACATGACTTTATTCAGCGGCGGGGCGTTACGCAGAAACTGATTTTTCAGATCCTGGGTATATTGCCAGAGCGCTTTGTCAGTCGCGAAGTCATGCGTACCCGGATAGCGCTTCTCCAGCACTGCGCCCAGGCGCTGCTCAGCAATCAGCGTTCTCACTTGAGAAAGCAAATGTTCCGGGTAGCCCTGGAGGTAAGTTAGTTGGTTCATTCATGTCCACGCAAATCATAAAAGTGTATACTCACGCACCCTTTTCAGGGATACGCCGAAATTTTACCATTCAGGAGGGCCGATGAGCCACATAGACAACGGTTTCCGTTCGCTGTCACTTAAACGTTTCCCGGAAACGGATGACGTTAACCCGCTGCTGGCGTGGGAAGCTGCAGATGAATATCTGCTGCAACAGCTGGACGATACCGAGATTAGCGGCCCGGTGCTGATCCTGAATGATACCTTCGGCGCGCTGGGCTGTGCGCTGGCGGAACATACGCCGTACAGCATCGGCGATTCCTATCTCAGCGAGCTTGCCACGCGCGAGAACCTGCGTCACAACGATATTGCCGAGTCGAGCGTCAAGTTCCTCGACAGTACCGCTGACTATCCGCAGGCGCCGGGCGTGGTGCTGATTAAGCTGCCAAAAACCATGGCGCTGCTGGAGCAGCAACTGCGTGCGCTGCGCGAAGTGGTAACGCCAGAAACGCGCATCATCGCCGGGGCAAAAGCGCGTGATGTACATACCTCGACGCTGGAACTGTTTGAAAAAGTGTTGGGTCCAACCACCACTACGCTGGCGTGGAAAAAAGCGCGTTTGATCAACTGTACGTTCAGCAAACCGGAGCTGGCCGCTGCCTCGCAAACGTTAAGCTGGAAGCTGGAAGGCACCGACTGGACTATCCATAACCACGCCAACGTCTTCTCCCGTACCGGGCTGGATATCGGCGCGCGCTTTTTTATCGAGCATCTGCCGGAAAACCTTGAAGGGGAGATTGTTGATCTCGGTTGCGGCAACGGCGTCATCGGTATGACGCTGCTGGCGAAAAACCCAGAAGCCAGTGTGGTATTTGTTGATGAATCGCCAATGGCGGTGGCTTCAAGCCGCCTGAACGTGGAAAGTAACATGCCTGAAGCGCTGGATCGCTGTGAGTTTATGATTAACAACGCGCTGTCTGGCGTTGAACCGTTCCGCTTTAACGCTGTGCTGTGCAACCCACCGTTCCACCAGAAGCACGCGCTGACGGATAACATTGCCTGGGAAATGTTCCACCACGCCCGCCGCTGCCTGAAAATCAACGGTGAGCTGTACATCGTAGCTAACCGTCACCTCGACTACTTCCACAAGCTGAAGAAGATATTCGGCAACTGCGTGACCATCGCCACCAATAATAAATTCGTGGTGCTGAAAGCGGTCAAAACCGGTCGCCGTCGGTAATAGCGGGTGCCGGATGCGGCTAACGCCTTATCCGGCCTACAACAAATATTCTGCCTGATTCTGTAGGCCTGAAAGCTGCGCGCCATCAGGCAAATAGATACATGCACATATTGCCGGATGGCGGCGTGACCGCCTTATCCGGCCTACGAAATACATCCTGTTAAATTTCCAGTGCCAGTCGGGTGCCTTGCGCAATAGCGCGTCGGGCATCCAGTTCCATCGCCACATCGCAGCCGCCGATCAGATGCACCGTTTTACCTGCCGCGTGCAGCGGATCGACCAGTTCACGGCGCGGCTCTTGTCCGGCGCAAATCACCACGTTATCCACGTTAAAGATCACCGGTTCACCGTTCAACACAA
Organism: Citrobacter sp. Cpo012; assembly: GCF_030333015.1. Taxonomy (NCBI): domain Bacteria; kingdom Pseudomonadati; phylum Pseudomonadota; class Gammaproteobacteria; order Enterobacterales; family Enterobacteriaceae; genus Citrobacter; species Citrobacter sp. Cpo012. The sequence goes on from NZ_JAOWGR010000033.1 coordinate 198,617, forward strand.
CGTGTAACCCATCATCATCAATCTTCTGATAGCTGACTGCCGGGATCATTTTCACGCCGCGTGAGAGTAGGGTGGCGCGATGGATCCAGCCCGTCGTTTTACCTAAACCTTGCCCCGGTTTGCTGGCTTTTCGCTGTAACATCACTATCTGGCGAGGGTTGCGGGATAGGTGCGGACCTTCCGGGCGTAAGCCGCCAGGCTGTTGCAGGCTGGTGTCGATCCCCCATTCCACGCAGAACTCCGCAATGTTCTGGCTGGTGGGTTCACCGGGCTGACTCAGATACATTGCAGTATCAAAACCGATCCCGCCGCAGCCCACGATCGCCACGCGTTTACCCACTGGCGTCTTATCACGCAGAACGTCGAGATAGCTCAGCACTTTAGGATGATCGATCCCCTCGATCGGCGGCATGCGTGGCTCGATCCCACTGGCAAGGATCACTTCGTCGAAGGTGTGCAGATCGTGTGCGCTGACAAAGTGATTCAGCTTCAGCGTCACGCCAGTCACGTCGATCATCCGACGGTAGTAGCGCAGGGTTTCATAGAATTCTTCTTTGCCGGGGATCTGTTTGGCGATATTAAACTGCCCGCCAATCTCGCTATGTGCGTCAAACAGCGTCACGTGATGCCCGCGCGCTGCGGCATTAATGGCGAAGGCGAGGCCCGCAGGACCCGCACCGACAACCGCCAGATTTTTCGGCACAGCTGCCGCAACGATCGGCATTTTGGTCTCATGGCAGGCGCGCGGATTGACCAGGCAAGAGGTGACTTTGCCGACGAAGATCTGATCCAGACAGGCCTGGTTACAGCCGATACAGGTGTTGATCTCATCCGCTCGTCCGGTTTGCGCTTTTGACAGCAGTTCGGCATCGGCGAGGAACGGACGGGCCATCGACACCATATCGGCATCGCCACGGGCCAGAATGTCATCGGCGACCTGGGGATCGTTAATGCGGTTGGTGGTGACCAGTGGGATTGTTACATGCCCTTTCAGCTTACGCGTCACCCAACTAAACGCACCGCGCGGTACCGGGGTAGCGATAGTGGGAATACGTGCCTCATGCCAGCCAATACCGGTGTTAATAATGGTGGCCCCCGCGGCTTCTATAGCCTGCGCCAACTGAACGGTTTCGTCGAAGGTTCCGCCGTTTTCCACCAGATCGAGCATCGACAGGCGGAAGATAATAATAAAGTCATTCCCGGCACGCTGACGTACCGCTCGCACTACCTCAACGGCAAACCGCATGCGGTTGGCATATTCACCGCCCCATTGGTCATCGCGCTGGTTGGTACGCAGTGTCAGGAATTCGTTGATGAGATACCCTTCCGACCCCATCACTTCCACGCCATCGTAGCCCGCTTCCCGCGCCAGCTGTGCGCAGTGGGCAAAATCTTCAATCAACTGCAGCACTTCATCGTGCGTTAATTCATGTGGCGTAAAGCGGTTAATGGGTGCCTGAATAGCAGAAGGCGCCACCAGATGCGGCTGGTAGCTGTAACGCCCGGTGTGCAGGATTTGCAGGGCGATTTTGCCGCCTTCATCATGCACAGCATCAGTAATGACGCGATGGTGAGCAAGCTGGCTGGTGTCGTTCAGCATCGCACCGCCTTCCATCCCCACGCCGGAAAGCGCAGGCGCAATACCTCCGCTCACAATTAACGCTACGCCGTGACGGGCGCGCTCGGCGTAGAACGCGGCCAGCCGTTCTGCACCATCGGGATACTCTTCCAGCCCGGTATGCATTGAACCCATCAGCACGCGGTTTTTAAGCGTGGTGAAGCCTAAATCGAGCGGAGCGAACAGCGACGGATAGCTCATAAAGGTGTCCAGTATGTAAAATTATTGTTATGTGGTCGGATGAGTTAATAATTTAGCCGTCGCCGCGTAAAAGGGAAAAGGGGAATGCCGTGATTGTGATGGGATTCAAAAAAGGAGTGGAGCCAGAGGACGGATATGCCGGATATCGGTGCAAGCACCTAATCCGGCCTGTGAAAATGTATCTTTGTAGGCCGGATAAGCGAAGCGCCATCCGGCGTTATGTCACAGATTACTGTTTTTTAAGAAAATCGTTATACAGCATATAGAGATGCGCCGCGCTCCAGGAGAAGTTCGGTGCGCCCTGCTGTGCGCCGGTCAGCGGGTTATAGTTTTCCTGAATCGGACCGTCAGCGGTGAGGCCTTTGGCGTGGCTGAAGAAGGTATCCGCCAGTTTTAACGCGTCATCGCGATAGCCGTAACGCTCCATCCCTTTTAGCCCGAACCAGAACTGATCCACCCAGACGCGCCCGCGCCAGTATATATCCGCACCAAAAGCCGGGTTGGTCAGCGCCGCTGTGCCAAGCGGGACAAAGGTGTTGAACTCTTTGGGGTCGAGCATCACCTTAACCACTGCGTCCGCATGGGGCTGCGTTGCTGCGCCGTTAAACAGCGGCGACCAGCCTTCCGGCCCTTTGCCACGTTCGACGATCGGTTTACCCGCGCAGCCGTTTGCCAGCGGTTGGTCCTCAATACGAACGTCATAAAAGAATTTTGTTGCCGGGTCGAACATGCAGGTGTTGATGTAATCTGCGAGGTTTTGCGCCAGTTGGCGATAGCGCTGCGCCTCTTGGTGTTTGCCGAGCAGGGTCGCCATCTGCGCCAGATAATGGTTGTCGCTGTACATGTAGCTGGCCTGATCGACTGACTCCTGCAACAGCGAGTAACCCAGCAAATTACCGTCTTTACTGCGATTTTCGGCAAATTTCACCACCCAGTCGCTGCGTTTTCCACCACCCGCGACGTATTTATCCAGTTGATCTTTATCGATAAAACCGAATACAGCCGCATCGTCACGACCGGACTCCCACGAGGCGGCAACCTGCGCTGGGATCTCCAGGCTGTCATACTGACCCTTATCGATCACGGTGGCGTAGTTGTTAAGCCCGGAGAGCGTTTCTTCCTTGTCGCCTTTTTTCACCGTAAACAACATTTCGCCGCGGTCAGTATTGTGGGCTTTATCGCGGGTAGCACCGTATTCCGGCACGCCGTTGCCGTTGTGATCGCGGTTACGCAGCCACCAGTCGTGATACGCAACCAGCTTTGGATACATCTCTTCGAGCCAGGCCTTGTCTTTGGTAACGTTGTAGACCTCCATCACCGACCACGCCGCCAGGCTGGGTTTGGTGTTGCGCTCGTTCCAGTTACCGCCGTCGCCGCCGCGTTCCGGGCTGAGATTCCAGGCAATCAGGTCGGGAATGAATCCGGCATCCTGCGGGCGAACCGGATCACCGGGTTTAACCTGCCATGAAAAGACGGCGCGAATATTCTCTTTGGCGATCTCCGGGTTAAAGTGCGCCATAGCGAAGGCCTGCTTCCAGGTGTCCCACGGCCAGGTTTGGTTGCCGGAGAACCAGCGGCCGGTGACCGATGGCGTCACGGTATTGTGTTTTACCGCACCGCCTGGCGAGCGCCAGTTGCCGTTCAGCGTTTCAATAGCTTTTACCGCGACCCGGGTTTGTTCCGTTGTGGCATCCGGGTTGGTTAAGCCTTTTTGCAGATAATCTGCCCAGCGCTTTTGTGATGCAGCAAGATACCAGGCCGGGCGCGCCAGAATATCGCGGATCTGCGGCTGCTCTTTCGCCACATCCTCGGCGGTAAGCAGATGAGACCAGGTGGTGTAAATGGTTGTCGAACCACTGATATGGGCCTTCCCCGTAAAGCGATGACCGTTAACCGTGGTTTTCATAGCGACAGATTTATGCACCTGATACTCCGACTCACCGGAGGTGAGCAGATCCCAGGTTGAGCGCACTTTGCCGAAGGTGACTTTCAGACCGTCGTGCGTGGCGGTGATTTTGCGCTGATAGCCAGGGAATTCGCTATCAATGGTTTTATCCGACAGCGCTTTTCCCTCTTTGGCTTCCAGTTTCTCCAGCAGCTCGCCGTCCCACACCAGATCCAGCGGCGTGTTGCTGGTGATTTTGGTTTCCAGCAGCGAGGTGCGCGGGCTGGCAAAACGCAGTGTCATCTCTATTTGCACATGCTTAGATGACAGCTTTTGCACCAGCGCGCCGGGAATGCTGTAGGCCTCAAGCGCAAAATCGACCTTTTTACCGTGCTGGTACACCGTCAGACGGTCAAAATTATTGGCCATAAAATTGATGTATTCTTCGGTCAGCAACGCCACGCCTGGAAAGCCGCCCATCGTTGCAGGGCCGTCCGGGAGCAAATGACCGTGCCAGGCGCCAAGATCGAAAAATGGATTAAAGCGCTGGTGGTCGTCGTGATCGTAGTCATGCATGTAGCCCGGCGCACCGGTGCGATTAATGATGTTTTTAAAGTCGTTAGCACTGGTGGCATGTGCGGAGAAGTTCATCAGCAGGATACAGGCCAGCGGCGTAAGAATAGGTTTCATGTTCATGGTATTCCGGTCCTTGTTACCAATAGAAATATTGCATCAGGAAGATTTGGTCGCTCGGGTCGCCGGATGCATTCTGCATATAGAACCGACTGTCGAAGGCGGTAGCGAAACGGCCGCCGCCGTATTCATACCAGATACCGAACTGCATAAAGGAAGTGGTTTCGTCCTCGGCGCGATCCGGTCGGTGTTTGGCGTAGCTATAAGCAGTGGAGAGGTAAACGCCTTTTAGCGCTTCATACATCGCGCTGACCATGTAGCCGGTTTCGGTGCCGGACACATCCAGCCCGTCGGCGCGGCCCGTGTGGTGCCAGGCGCGGGCGGCGAAGTTGGGCGAAAGGATGCCGGTCAGGAACAGCTGTCCGGTACCATCTGTTATCTCCAGGCCGTTCATCCAGGTTACGCCTTCAGTCAGGTCGTACTGGATGTAGCCGTTCATCATGGCCGGATAGGTATATTTATCGTCGTAGCGATCGTATTTACCAAAGTGCAGCCAGGCTTTGCTCTCGTCGTGGTGTCCGGCGGGTGTTGCTGTCACGCTGTAGCGCAAAGGACCGGTCAGGTTTTGCACCTTAATGGCAGTCATGATGTCACGGGTGTTGGGAATAACGTAGCCCAGGTCTGGAGTGAAATCCCCCCACCATTGCAGGTCATCCAGCGAAGAGTCCTGGCGCAGGCTGAGCATCAGCTCCGTTCCGTCATTGGTACGATAACCGCCGTAAAAGCGGTTGATCCCGCCCTCGAATCCGCCCCAGCTATGGTCAGGAACCCAGGCATTGCCCTGATGGTCGGCCTGCACGGTCCAGCCCTCGCCGTAGATCAGACCAAACCAAGAGCCGTGTTTTATCTCCAGGCCACCTTCTATATAGGTACCATCACTGTATTTATGTTTGTCTTGTCCTTCTAAATCCATATATCCTCCCATGCCCAATTCGCCATAAAAGCGAAATGAGGGGGAAGATATTTCTGGCGTTTTCGTGTCGTCGTGTTCTGCAGGGCGAACTTCTTCTGCACCCAGAGAGGAGACGCAGAAAAAGGGCAGGGCAATAATTGCCCTGCAACAATGGCTAATGTTTTTCATGCTTCGATCCTAAGCAAATAAAATTTAATTTTTATTGTTATATACCCGTCATACTTCAAGCTGCATGTGCGTTAGCTACGTTCGTTCACCTCAGTCACATAGTTATCTATGCTCCTGGGAATTCACTCACTTGCCGCCTTCATGCAACTCGAATTATTTTGGTTATAGCCTTGGCGAGTATTATTTATTGTTATTATGTTTTAGTCATTAATTGATATCTGAAGCAGGGGCCGCCTCAACAGCTTTTTCTTCTTTGGTTAGCCCTTTGATATATTTACTGTATTTCCACCAGGCAAAACCGAGGAAAATAACAATCCCACCGACGTTATAGAAAATAATGGTTATGATATTGCCGCCGGTTGGGAAGGTAGAGGCAATAAATCCGATGGTGAAAAGAACGATCAGCATCGACACCACAACAATGCCGGTTTTTTGCGAACCCATACGGAAGTCGCGCGGTAAGTGGTCCAGTTTTGCACGCAGATTCAGGTAAGCCAGCATAATAAACAGCGGCGGCAGCATCGAGGCGGCGGCGGTCATGTTGATGATAGTGTTCATTAAATCCTGCACGGTATTGGAGCCGAGCGTCGGGATAATCATCAGCGGGATAACGATCAGGAACTGGATCCATGCTGCACGGGCCGGGACGCCGTTTTCATTCAGTTCGACGGTTTTTTTACCGAAAATACCCGCCGGAATTTCAGAGAAGAAGATCTTCACCGGCGTTGCGGTCCACATCAGCAGGGAGCCGAACATTGCGGTAAAGGAGACCAGGCCGACAAAGCGGTTCACGACCAGTTCCGGCAGGCCGAAATATGCCGCCAGGCCGTGGAATACCTGCACCGAACCACCGGTAAACTTCAGCTCTTTGCTGCTGACGAAGACGTTAATCAGCACCGAGGAGATGGAATAGAGCACGCCGATAAAAATTCCGGCAATGATAATGACCTTCACGAACGATTTGGAGCCGCCCTTGACGTCGTTGACGTACACCGCCACCGACTCCGCGCCGCCTGCCGCCATAAAGATCCAGGTGGTGATACCGAGGAATGCCCAGTTAAAATTCGGGATCATTGCGTCTACGGTGATAGGGTCAGCAGGCTGTACGCCACCAACCAGCGCCGTACCTGCCAGTAAAATATAGGACAGCGTCAGCAGCAGCATCAACGTGGAGGTGACCGAGGTAATCGGCCCTAACATTTTTGCACCATTGGTCGAAACCCAGGTGGAGAAGGCAAACAGCACCATACTTAACACGGTGGTTGCGAACGGCGTCAGAATGTATTCGTAGCCTAAAAAAGCATATGAGGCGTAGGCAATAACGCGGGGCAAAAGCGAGGTAAAAAAGAACAGGTTAACGAACCAGTAGGTGTAGGCAGTAATAAATGCCCAACGTCCACCCAGCGAACTTTTTACCCATGCGTAGACACCGGCTTCGGAGTTTTTATTCAGCGAAACAAATTCGGCGATGATTAAGCAAAACGGAATAAAGTAGAAAATCGTCGCGAGGAAAAACATCGGTGCGGATGCCAGACCAAGCTCAATATTATTGTTGATTACGTTATTAAAACTATAAACCGCGGCAAAGGTGAGTGAAAGTAAGCCGAACTTGCCGATGGTATTACGTTTGGTATCAGACATAGCACATCTCCGATTCCTGATTATTATAGGGTACTGGCGGCGCAACGTCGGCGCCGCCTGTGTTTTTATTTATTATGAAAATAACCATCTTCGATGGTGACTTTGAGTACGACTTTTTTCACTGCGTTATTACAAATAAAACGATAGGCTTCATGGTTGTCACAAATAACCATTTGTCCTTCGTGCACTTCGATGGTTTTTCCACAACCTTTCAGATATTCGCGATCGGTTTCATCGCGATAATATTCAACCACCTGGAGATCCTCTTTGGCGGCATACTCTATTTTTTGCTGCCCTTGCAGGTAGTAATGGATCTCAAAATAACGACGATGACCGGTAAACAGCGCATCGGTCGCGGAGTCTGTCTCCACGCGGTAGCTCAGGGAATCACCGATAGAGTGGGCGACGCCTGGCTGAATATTGTCAATATTTTCAATAGCCTCGACGCAGCGTTGCCATTTCCGACCTGAAGCATAGCGTTGCTGGAACTGCTCTAAGTTGTCGATGATCCTCATTTTGTATTCTCGCTGTGCATATTCGTGGAAAAGAACCCGGTGCCAAAGGCGCGGTTGGCGGTGGTTTGAGCGCCAGATTCGCTGCCGGAAACCGGCAACAACGTGAAGCCGTAGCTGAATGACGTAAACCAGACGCGCCAGGAATCGAGTACTTCACTTCCCCACGAGTTGGAACCTAAGCCCAGTAACTGGTGATCCAGATTCAGGGTGATGTCATCGCTACGCTGTAGCGCGTTGCAGTGTTGTGCGGCAAAGATATTTTCCGGCGTATAGCGCCAGGCGCTCAGGTTGACAGGGCGCTGCGGGACCACCAGCAGGCCGTTGCCGTGGCGGTTGGTTAGCGTTGCCCAACGCACGTCCTGACGATTGCCGTTGTTTTGCGGGAAAGGATAATTTTCGAACATCTCATCCACGCTGCTGCGCCAGATGTCGATGATGTTGGCCTGCTGGCTATCGGCATAGTTTTCACCGGGACCACGTCCGTAATACGCCACCTGGCCCAAATCACCGTTGATGCCCATCGTGAAACCGATGCACGGAATAATGTCCCGGTACTCGCCGTAAGGCTGGCCAGAAAGTTCCACATTCAGCTGACCGTCCGCGGCAATGCGCCAGCGATAGGTGCAGCGTATACCGAAATCGAATACCGGCGGGGCGATAATGGTCTGGCTGGTTATCAGCAGCGCATCATCGGTTTGCTCAAGGGTAAATTCGCGCAGATGCTCCTGCATAATCTGTAAATGATTCGGCTGCCAGAGGCCTTCGAACTCTTGCTTGTGGTTATCAATGGTCGGTTTGAAGAAATTAATCTTCGGCTCGCGGGTAATCAGCTCTTCGCCATTGACGTTCCAGGCGATCGGTTTACCGGTCAGCTTTGAGAAGGTCAGATGGAAGTTATAACCGCGAACGGTGCAGCTCTGGCGGCTGTCTTCCAGCGTCAGAGGGTTGGCGTTTTGCAGGCTAAACGGTACGGCAGCCGCCGTTCTGGCCTTCAGCGGGAACTGATAAGTCGCGATGTGATGCCCGGCTTCACTGTATGACGTGCGGGAATCTTTCGTCACGGTGACGTTAAGGAACGCTTCGCGCGCATCCAGCTCCGGCAGTTCGCATTGCAGCAGCGCGTCGCTGTTGGGAGGAACGTCGCGCAGTTTTATCTGCTGAACAGAGAGCGTATCTCCTTCGGCGCGAACCTCAATATGCAAGGTGTAGTCGTCAAGCGTGGTGAACCAGAGTTTGTTTTCTACCCGTAGCTCGCCGCGGGCCAGATCCTGTGCGCGCACTTTCACCGGCGCAATTACCTGCTTGTACTCTTTCAGTCCCGGTCCTGGGGTTTGATCGGAATAAATCAGGCCATCAAGGCAGAAGTTGTAGTTGTTCGGATAGTCGCCGTAGTCGCCGCCATATTTGTACCAGACGTTGCCGTCGTCATCTTTAGCCTGAATCCCGTGATCGCACCACTCCCAGACATAGTGCCCCTGAATGCAATCATGCTGATAGAAGACGTTCTGATATTCCGTTAGCCCGCCGGGACCGTTGCCCATGGCGTGAGCATATTCACAGATGATGCGCGGTTTAGGATGCGGATATTCACCAAACTCATTCATCAGCGGCACGCGGGTGTACATGGTGGAGATGATATCCACCACTTCAGCGTCACGATCTTCTTCGTAATGGATCAGACGCGTGTCATCCAGCGCTTTCGCAGCGTGATACATGGCGCGGATGTTACAGCCGTATCCGGATTCGTTACCGAGCGACCAGATGATGATCGAAGGGTGATTTTTCTGCGCATGGACGTGGCGCACGATGCGCTCAACGTAGACATTTTCCCACAGTGGATCGTCGGTGATCCGACTGATATCGCCGATATTGGCGAAGCCGTGAGATTCAACGTCTGTTTCGGCCATCACGAACAGGCCGTAGATATCGCACAATTCATAGAAACGCGGATCGTTCGGGTAATGGGCGGTGCGTACGGAGTTGATGTTGTGCTGCTTCATTAACAGCAGATCTTTTTCAACGCGATCCATACCGACCGCGCGGCCCTTAAGATGATCGTTATCGTGGCGGTTAACGCCATGCAGCATCACGTAGCGGTTATTGATGTAAAACAGACCGTCGCGAACTTTAATATCGCGGAATCCAACGCGCTGTGGCACGACCTCAAGGATGTTGCCGCTGGCATCTTTCAGCGTCATCACCAGATGGTAGAGATACGGCGATTCCGCAGACCACTGCTGCGGCGCGCTAACCTTGAAATGAAAAGCGGTCTGCGTTTGTTTATCCACTTTCAGGGCGTTAATCACACCGCTATGCAGTGCCTTCTCACCGTCAAACAAGGTGTATTCCAGCGACGCTATCGCTGGCGTGGAGGCCAGGTTTTCCAGCGCAATGTCGCAGGAGAGGGTGGCGTCGCGATAGTCATCATCGAACTCGGTGCGAACGGTAAAATCCTGAATGTGGGTCGCCTGTTTGCCGACCAGATAGACGTCGCGGAAAATTCCCGCCGACCACCACATATCCTGGTCTTCAACGTAGGTGGAATCAGCCCATTGCATTACGCGAACGCACAGCAGGTTATCACCGGTCTTCACCACCGCGCTGATATCAAATTCGGCCGTCAGGCGACTGCCTTTGCTGAAGCCAACGTACTGACCATTCACGTAAACTTCGAAGTAGGTTTCTACGCCATCAAACTTAATCAGCGTCTGTTTGCCCTGCCAGCCTTCGCTGAGGGTGAAAATACGCTGATAGGCCCCGGTGGGGTTATTGGTCGGAACGTAGGGGACATCAATCGGGAAAGGAAAACCTTCGTCGGTATACTGCAGCTTGCCGTGTCCTTCCATCTGCCACATGCCGGGGACGGTGATGCTGCCCCAGTCACTCATAAACTGCGACGTAAAGGCTTCCGGCACCTGCAGCGGATGCTCAAAGAACTGAAAATTCCACTGACCGCTTAGCAGCTGAAAGAGACTGCTGGTTTCGCGGGCAAACGAGCGAGCCTGCGCAACGGAGTCGTAAGAGAAAAAATATGCGCGTGGCGCCAGTCGATTTTCGTGGGTGAGCTGAATGTTTTCCCAGCGATTCATAAGGCCTCCCGGTGGAGAAAAATCGGAACCATTCATTGTAATGGTGGGTAAGTGTAATTGATGGTGATTTTAGTAAAAGTTTTACTAAAATATAGCGGGTGAGGTGATTTACTTTAACTGGATCACGAAAATAATTCGGACGCGGAAAAGAATGCATGACAATGCGCGCCCGGCATCAGAAGAAACCGGGCGGGTTAACGGGGGATTTCAGCGGGTGGTGCCGCGCAGTTTCAGCTTGCTGGGAACAAAAACCAGCAGGGGGAGCGCACGCCCGTCACGGGCTTTTTCGAACAGCAGGTTGACGCCCTGACTGCCCATCATTTCCGAATGAATGCGAACGGTGGAAAGCGGAGGAAAGGTGAAACGCGCCGTTGGGATATCATTAACGCTAATCAGCGAAATATCCTGCGGAATATTCAGACCACGCTCGTGGATGGCGCGCAGAACGCCAATGGCAATCGAGTCTGAAGCCACAAACAGGGCGCTGGGATAGTCGGGTTTCGCCAGCATTTCTTTAGCCAGTTCATAGCCTGATGAACTGGAGAAACCGCCGCGATAGATATCCTGTTCAGAAACGACCTGCTGTAGACGACCGTATTCGACAAACGCGGCTTCGCGGATATCGGCCTTGCCTGGCTGGTCTTCGCCACCGATGAAACCAATGCGGGTGACGCCCTGGGCAATGAAGAAGTCGATGCTCTCTTTGCTGATGCGTGCCAGATCGATATCGACGGCGTCATATTCGCTGCCGGATTCATGGAAATCGATAAAGCAGATGTTGTCGGTAAGCGCTGTTGCCGCCTCGCGCAGAGCGGGGGAAGGCTTGCCGACAATAAGAATGCCGGTAATGTGTTTGCTCTCCGGCAGACCACTGTGCTCATAGCAGTTGGTCAGTTCGATCCCGAGTTTCTCACACTGGGTTTCAATCCCATGGCGGATCGCGAGGTAGTAAGGATCGTTGATTTCCAAATCTTGCTGATAGCTGTAGAGCGCCAGAATATGCTGGGGGCCGAGCGCACTAGTCTGGTTCTTTCGGGCGCTGCTGGTTTTGTACTCCAGCTTTTCCGCGATCTCCAGAATGCGATGCTTAGTCTCTTCTTTTACATTCAGCGTGGGGTCATCGTTTAAAACCCGGGACACTGTCGCCAGGGACACGCCAGCTTCGATTGCGATGTCTTTAAGTGTTGCCATGTTTGCCTTTTCCCTGAGTTACCTGCGCATTGTAAATGAAGTGCTTATCTATTCATCTGTTTTCAGTAAAAAAAGCATGATTAATTGACATGCTCGGGGTAAAACTGGGCTTTCAGAGTGTGATGAGTACGTCATTTTCCCGCTTTTGAGAACAATGCCCGGAAAATATTTTGCTAGTATTTAGTAAAATTTTACCAAAGGAGAAAATAATGGATACCGTCGCATTTGCTGATTTTGCCCGAATGGAAATACGTGTTGGAAAAATCGCACAGGTAAAGCGCCATGACAATGCCGATAAACTGTATATCGTACAGGTAGATGTGGGAGAGCGTACGCTGCAAACCGTAACCAGCCTGGTGCCTTACTACAGTGAAGAGGAGTTGATGGGCAAAACGGTGGTGGTGCTGTGTAATCTGCAAAAGGCCAAAATGCGCGGTGAGACATCAGAGTGCATGCTGCTGTGCGCGGAAACCGACGATGGCAGCGAAAGCGTACTGTTAACGCCAGAACGCCTTATGCCTGCTGGTGTGCGGATTGTTTAAGTTAGGTTAATTGCCGGATGGCGGCTACGCCTTATCCGGCCTACAAAAGAGTGTCTTCTATAGGCCGGGTAAGGTTGTTACATTTGCTCCACGCTCACCCGTAATGCTGCCAGGGCTTTGCGCGTCGATCGCAATACCAGATCGCATTGCTCGATCGTTAACGTCAACGGTGGTTCGATGCGGATCGTCTTTGCATTATTAAGCGTGCCGGCAACCAGCACCCGCTGGCGGAACATCTCGCTGGCAAAGTTGTAGCCGATTTCATTATCGACAAACTCAATCGCCATCAGCATTCCCTTACCGCGTACATCATGCACCAGGTCCGGGTATTCCCGCGCAAGCTGGCGGAAACCATCCAGCAACATATCGCCTTTCTGCTCCGCCTGAGCCGGTAAATTTTGCTCCAGCAGGACGTTAATGGTGGCCAGCGCCGCTGCACAAGCGAGCGGGTTGCCGCCAAACGTGGTGGTATGCAGGAAAGGATTGTCGAACAGGACGGAGAACACCTCTTCGGTGGCAATGGTCGCGCCAATTGGCATCACACCGCCGCCCAACGCTTTGGCCAGGCACATAATGTCGGGTTGCACGTTTTCGTGTTCGCAGGCGAACATCTTGCCGGTACGCCCCATGCCGGTTTGCACTTCGTCAAGGATCATCAGCGCGCCAAACTCATCGCAAAGTTTACGAACGGCGGTCAAATAACCTTGCGGCGGCAGGATCACCCCTCCTTCACCCTGGATCGGCTCGAGGATCACAGCTGCGACATCGTCACCGGTCTTTTTACACTCGCTGAGCATGGTGCGCATTGCGTTAATATCGCCAAACGGCACATGACGGAAGCCCGGCAGCAGCGGCATAAAAGGTTTACGGAAGGTGGATTTAGCCGTAGCGGACAGCGCGCCCAGTGATTTACCGTGGAATGCGCCGCTGGTGGCAATAAACGTAAATTTACCGCGCGGCGATTGATATGCTTTCGCCAGCTTCAGGGCGGCTTCAACCGACTCGGTCCCGCTGTTACAGAAAAAACTGTATTTCAGTTTACCGGGCGCCAGTGCGGCGAGGGTTTTTGCCAGCATGGCCCGCAGAGGGTCAAGTAACTCCTGGCTGTGCAGAGGTTGTTTCGCGAGTTGATTCTGTACGGCGGAAACCACGACTGGATTACGGTGCCCCACGTTGAAAATTCCAAAACCACCCAGGCAATCGACGAACTCCTGCCCCTGGGTGTCGACAAGCGTATTAAGGCTTCCTGCTTGCCACTCTACGGCTCCGTAATCCCCGCCTGCAGTTACAGATTTTCGATACTCTAAGAACCCCGGATTGACATGCTCCTTGAAGTACTCAATCACCTCTCGGTTTAACGATTTCATTTCCTCATGATCAAGCGTGCGCTTTTCGATGAGATTCAGTGCGTGTGCGCTGCAGGCCAGGGCCGATGCGCTGGAAGGTAACCTGTTCAAAATATGCTCCCGGAGCTCGCGTATCACATGATACTGAATTAAGTATTGCAGGGATTGCGCCATTCCGGCGCGCTTAGCAAAAATCGGGATAAACACCAGGAAACATCTCATTTACGCAACATTTAATGCCGCGCTTTAACATTTGCTGGCATTTTGCCCAAGTAAGGAGCCTGAAAACAGATCGAATAAACGCAAATTTGCGCTAAAAATGGGCAATATTTGCACTGTGACGGTGCGCTGGTAGAAGTGACGTTGAATAGTTACTAGATGAAAGTATTTTAAATCAATGGATTAGAATGCGTACAGATTTTGAGGTTTAATCGCAAATTGCGATCTAAATCAAATTTAACAACTAAAGATAAAAAAATTATCGCCGAAATAACATAAGCCGAAAGAGTTAACAACCAGATAACCTGCACAGGACGCAATCATGTCTTCTCATCCCTACGTTAGTCAGCAAAATACACCGCTGGATGATGATATCACCCTCATGTCTACCACCGATTTACAAAGCTATATCACCCATGCGAACGATACATTTGTCCAGGTCAGTGGCTATCAGCTGAATGAATTGCTCGATAAGCCGCACAATCAGGTTCGTCATCCGGACATGCCAAAAGCGGCGTTTGCGGATATGTGGTACACCCTGAAGCAGGGCGAGCCATGGAGCGGGATTGTGAAAAACCGGCGTAAGAATGGCGATCACTACTGGGTGAGGGCCAATGCGGTGCCGATGGTGCGGGAAGGACGCGTGACCGGGTATATGTCGATTCGTACCCGGGCTACTGACGAGGAAATTGCGGCGGTAGAGCCTTTATATAAAGCGCTGAACGAAGGACGTTGCAACCGACGTATTCATAAAGGGCTGGTGGTACGCAAAGGCTGGCTGGGTAAACTGCCGGCGATGCCGATTCGCTGGCGGGTGCGCAGCGTGATGGCATTCATGTTTGTCCTGCTAGCGGTCGCATTGCAGCAAATGGGCGCCGAATGGCCGTTACAGCTGATGAGTGCATTGGTGATGCTTTTTGGAACGGCTATTTTCGAATGGCAAATTGTGCGTCCTATTGAGAATGTCACCCGTCAGGCGCTGAAAGTGGCGACCGGTGAGCGGAACAGCGTGTCGCATCTTAACCGTAGTGATGAACTGGGCCTGATGCTACGAGCAGTGGGCCAACTTGGATTAATGTGTCGCTGGCTCATTCACGACGTCTCCAGCCAGGTGAGTTGCGTGCGCAGCGACAGCGAAACGCTGGCGAAAGGCAGCGATGATTTAAACAAGCATACGCAGCAGACCGTAGAGAATGTGCAGGAAACGGTGACCACCATGAATCAGATGGCGGCATCGGTGAAACAAAACTCAGAGACCGCCGCCGCGGCCGATAAGCTCTCTATTGCCGCCAGTAGCGCGGCAACGCACGGCGGTGAGGCGATGGATACCGTCATCAAAACCATGGACGATATCGCCAACAGCACCCAGAGGATCGGCACCATTACGACGCTGATTAACGATATTGCCTTCCAGACCAACATTCTGGCTTTGAATGCCGCTGTTGAAGCCGCGCGGGCGGGCGAGCAAGGGAAAGGGTTCGCCGTGGTGGCGGGAGAAGTACGTCATCTTGCTAGCCGTAGCGCCAGTGCAGCCAATGATATCCGCAAGTTGATTGATGCCAGCGCTGACAAGGTGCAGTCCGGATCTGACCAGGTGCACGCCGCAGGACGCACGATGGACGATATTGTGGCGCAGGTGCAAAACGTCACTCAGCTGATCGCCCAAATCAGCCACTCCACGCTGGAACAGTCAGATGGTCTTTCCAGCCTGACCCGCGCGGTGAATGAATTAAGCAACATTACACAGAAAAACGCCGAACTGGTTGAAGAGAGTGCGCAGATTTCCGCGATGGTGAAACATCGCGCGGGTCGTCTGGAAGATGCGGTTACGGTGCTGCATTAATACTAAAAATACAGGCGGAACGTCAGGCATATGGGTTCCGCCTGCTGTGCAGATTAATCCAGCTGAGTAATATCCAGCGCAGCGCGATCGATAATACCGATGATTTTTTTGATCTGCGCATCGCTGGTATCACCATGATTGACGCGTAGATCCAGCACGGCTTTGAAGTTTTCCAGCGCGCGTTTCATCTGTGGATTTTTGCGTAATTCAAAACCTACGCAGCGGGCTTTAATCCGTTCGTGGATATGTTCCAGATGTTCACGGTTCTCATCCAGCCACTGCTGGCCCTGAGTCGTGATCGCAATCTGTTTACGCCCACCTTCCTCGTCGCTGACGGTGATCATTGCCTGATCCTGCAAGAAATCCAGCGTTGGATAGATAACGCCCGGGCTTGGGGTGTAATTACCCTGGGTCAGGGTTTCAATCGCTTTAATCAGCTCATAGCCGTGGCTGGCGTCGCGGGTCAAGATATCCAGAATCACCAGGCGTAATTCGCCGTGGCCGAAGAACCGCTGACGACGACCCCCTCCGCCGCCACCACGACCGTGGCGATGTCCGCAACCCTGCTCGTGGTGATGTTCTTTGTTACAGCCTTCATGGCGATGTTCTTCACCTTTGCAGCAACCTGCATGGTGCTCGTTGTGGCGGCCTTCATGGTGATGTCCTTCACCCTTGCAGCAGCCTTCGTGTTGGTGCTCTGAGTGCTTACAGCAACCTTCATGATGGTTTTGCATCATCGTCTCCTGATGTTGTTTAGATATATCTAATTTATATCTAAAAATTATCAGTTTGCAAGTCTACAAATAAAATGTTGTATAACATTATGATTATTATCTATTTTTATGTGTCTGTGATAACTGGGTAATCATAAGTTAACTATATCAAAAAGTGCTTGCAATATTTTTGATTAGCAATCATTATCATTTAAAAAATCAATTTAGATATATCGTATTATCTTCACAAGGCGAAAAAATGACAAAAAACATCTCACGCTACCCACAGCGCGTTCGCAATGAACTGCGTTTTCGAGAACTTACTGTCCTGCGCGTAGAGCGTATTAGCGCGGGCTTTCAGCGTATTGTACTGGGCGGTGACGCGCTGGACGGTTTTAGCTCACGCGGCTTTGACGACCATACCAAGGTCTTTTTCCCTGAACCGGGCAGCAACTTTGTACCACCTGTCGTCACCGATGAAGGCATTGTCTGGGCGGACGGTGTACGTCCGCTCTCCCGTGACTACACGCCGTTGTATGACGAAGCGCGCCATGAGCTGGCACTGGATTTCTATATTCATGACGGCGGCGTGGCAAGTACGTGGGCGATGAATGCCCGTGAGGGTGACAAGCTGACGATCGGCGGGCCGCGCGGTTCTTTGGTGGTACCAGAGGACTATGCGTATCAGGTTTACGTGTGTGATGAGTCGGGAATGCCCGCGTTGCGCCGACGCCTGGAGTCGCTCAGCCGTTTGGTGGTACGTCCGCACGTCACGGCGCTGGTTAGCGTGCAGGATGCAGCCTACCAGGACTATTTTGCCCATCTCGACGGATTTACTCTTCAGTGGTTTATCGGCCATGATGAGCAGGCGGTGAATGAACACTTATCGCGGCTAAGCGTGCCCGCAGACGATTATTTCATCTGGATCACCGGCGAAGGCAAGGTGGTCAAAAACCTGAGTGCTCGTTTTGAAACCGAGGCGTTCGATCAGCAACGGGTTCGTGCAGCGGCTTACTGGCATCAACGCCGTTAATCAGTAATTAGAGGGCGGAACGCCAAACGCCTGGCGGAATGCGTAGCTAAATGCCGCGGTGCTTGAATACCCAACGTCGAGTGCCACGGCGGTTACGCTTTTATTTTTCTTCAGCATTAATACCGATTCAAGTATTCGCATTTTTTGCTTCCAGACGCTGAAAGGCAATCCGGTTTCTTTTTTGAAATGGCGTGAAAAGGTACGGGCAGACATACCCAAATGCTGCGCCCAGTATTCAACCGAATGCTCCAGTGCGGGGGATTCTTGTATTGTTCGGCAGACTTTGGTTAATTCACGATCCTGCGGCCAGGGTAATACAAAAGCGACTTCCGGGAGTTGCAGAATAATATCGACCAGCACACTAACCAGCTTGCCCTCTTTTGACTGACTATCATAATGGCCTGAAATTGAATTCGTGGCGTAATGAATAAACTCTCTGGCGAAATCACTGATAGCCACTACTTTGCATTCATTGATGCTCTCTTCAAGAAAACCCGGTTTAATATCCAGATTTTCTAAATATACATCATCTAATGCCCAAACCGCATGCTCCGTATTATTTGGGATCCAGATGCCATAATGCGCCGGGATTATCCAGCACTTACCGGCAACATCAATGCGCATGCTGCCTTTGCGGGCGAAATGAAACTGCATAAAAGAGTGTGAATGCTGCGGTACATGGTGGTTGGCTTCCAGGACATAAGAGCGAAAGAATACGTCCTGCGGCAGTTCGGTCATGGAGTTATCCGGGAAGGAGTTCCACTGTTTTTGCGCGAGAGTTTCCATAAATGAATCGTCAATGCTCCCGATGGTGTGTCCGCTGCTCGATAGATCTTGTCCGCGGATCATAATACATACACTCTTTTTTCCATAATAATCTTGCGTAATAATTTTTAGCCCACTTTTGGTAAATACCATGAACTCGCTTTGTTCAGATGCTGTCATCGTCAATGAAACAAATGATAACTGGACCCGAATGGGAAAAGAGCTGCTTTCGCAAGCGGATATCAGAATTAATGGCTCGCGCGCCTGGGACATTCAACTTCATCATACTGGTTTCTTTAAACGGGTATTGCAACAAGGCTCATTAGGGCTTGGCGAAAGCTATATGGAAGGCTGGTGGGACTGCGAACGGCTCGATATTCTGTTCTGCAAAATCCTGAAAGCAAAACTCGACCAGCAGATGCCAGGTAATCTGAAAGATATTTTACGCATTGCCAGCGCACGCCTGTTTAATTTGCAGTCACGGAGCCGCGCATGGATCGTCGGTAAAGAACATTATGATATTGGTAACGATCTCTTTGCGCTGATGCTTGATCCGCATATGCAATATTCCTGCGGTTACTGGAAAGACGCGACCACCTTAGACGATGCGCAAAATGCCAAATTAAAAATGATCTGCGAGAAGCTGCAGCTTAAGCCGGGTATGCGTTTACTCGATATCGGTTGTGGATGGGGCGGGTTGGCAGAATATGCGGCGCGTCATTATGGCGTGGCGGTAGAAGGCGTTACCATTTCCAAAGAGCAGCAGAAAATGGCGCAGCAGCGCTGTGAAGGGCTGGACGTTAACATTCTGCTGCAGGATTATCGCGATCTTGATAAACACTACGATCGCATTGTGTCCGTGGGGATGTTTGAACACGTCGGGCCGAAAAACTACGACACCTATTTCAGCATCGCCGACCGTTGTTTAAAACCGGACGGACTGTTCCTGCTGCATACTATTGGCAGCAATAAAAAAGGGATGAGCGTCGATCCGTGGATCAATAAATACATTTTCCCGAACGGTTGCTTACCGTCGATTTCCCATATTGCCGAGGCCAGCGAATCACGGTTTGTGATGGAGGACTGGCATAACTTCGGCAGCGATTATGATAAAACGCTGATGGCCTGGCATGAGCGCTTTAATCAGGCCTGGCCGGAGCTGTCATCACGTTATTCCGCCACCTTCAGAAGAATGTTTAATTATTATTTATGTGCCTGCGCAGGGGCTTTCCGCGCCAGAGATATTGAGCTTTGGCAGGTGCTGTTTAGCCGCGGCGTAGAGGGCGGGATCCGCGTTTATCGTTAACGTTCTGCCGGATGGCGGCGTTGCCTTATCCGGCCTACATAGGTTTGTACTCGTAGGCCTGATAAGCGCAGCGCATCAGGCGTATCTTCGCCGGATGGCGGCGCAAGCGCCTTATCCGGCCTACATAGGTTTGCACTCGTAGGCCTGATAAGCGCAGCGCATCAGGCATTTCTTCGCCGGATGGCGGCGCAAGCGCCTTATCCGGCCTACAAAAGTTTGCACTCATCGGCCTGATAAGCGCAGCGCATCAGGCGTATCTTTGCCGGATGGCGGCGCAAGCGCTTTATCCGGCCTACAAAAGTTTGCACTCGTAGGCCTGATAAGCGCAGCGCATCAGGCACTTCTTCGCCGGATGGCGGCGCAAGTGCCTTATCCGGCCTACAAAGGTTTGTACTCGTAGGCCTGATAAGCGCAGCGCATCAGGCATATCTTCGTTGGATGGCGGCGCAAGTGCCTTATCAGGCATTTATGGCTTAACCCAATTCACTCTCTGCCAGCGCTTTAAATACCATCGCGACAGCATGCGCGCCGGGGTCCATATTTCCGAGCAGGCTTTCACTGCTCAGATACGATGCGCGACCCGCATTGGCTTTGCTCGACAAACAGGTTCGTTCGGCTCCCGCTTGCGCGGCGTCGAAGGCGGCCTGCAGATTTTGCGGCTGCGTGAGCAGCGAAGTCAGAGCCGGTTGCAGCGCATCAATCATGGTGCGATCGCCTTCGTCTGCGCCGCCGTAGAACTTCATCTGCGCCAGTCCCGTATTCAGGGCTTCGGCAACGTTAGCTCCCTGTTCCAGTTTCTGCCCCGCAGCGGTAAAGAAAATAGACATCAGCACACCGCTGGAACCGCCCATCACCACGGTCAGACGTTCGCCAATCAGCGCAAACAGCGTGGCAAGGTTATCCAGCGGCAACTGCTGACGATGCAGCAGACCGGCAATTTCGCGCGCGCCTGCGGCAAAGGTTGAACCGGTATCGCCATCGCCGACTTTGGCATCCAGCGCATTAAGATGGGTCTCCAGATCGGAAAGGGTTGTGGTGACAAGCTCCACAATCCCGGCCACCAGGGCATTTGCCGAAGGCTGGAATTCCACGCGTGCGCTACGCTGAGATGACGGTACACAGCTGATTTCACGCGGTGGGACCGGCATCGGCCAGTTACTGGTTTCCACCTCTGTGAGCAGCGCTTTTTCGATGCTCTCTTCCAACACGATGGCCGTCAGTGAAAAGCCTTTCATATCCAGCGCGGTAACCAACGAGGCCGGGCCAATCAGCCAGTCGATACGCGGATGCAGCGGGCTGCTGGCCAGTTCGCGGGTAATGATGGCCATTTCGGCAACAGAAACGCCGCCAAGATTGTTAATCATCACCGCCAGACGGCCGGTTTCAGGCAGGGCGGCCAGCAGTTTATCCACCATCAGGTTCACCACCTGTGCACTGTTCTGGGTGTCGATGACCGAGGCGCCTGGTTCGCCGTGAATGCCCATACCCAGCTCCGCGTGGCCCGGATGATGACGCGGGGCGGCGTCGGTTTCTTGCGGCAGATGACAGCTGGAAAGCGCAACGCCCAGACTGAAGGTGTTATTGGCCGCGTATTGCGCTTCACGCAGGACGGTGGCGAGGTTGTAGCTGCGTTCGGCAAAATAGCCCGCGATTTTATGCACCAGGATGGTTCCCGCAATGCCGCGCGGGTGTTTGTTATCCGGCAGGGAGATGTCATCGCCGACAATCAGCATTTCAACGTTGTAACCAAGGCGACGAGCTTTCTCGGCGGCAAGACCGAAATTAAGACGATCACCGGTGTAATTTTTCACGATCAACAAACAGCCCGCCTCACCGGTTACCGCCTGAATGGCGGTCAGTACCGCATCTACGCTCGGGGAAGCGAACACGTCGCCACAGACTGCGGCGGTTAGCATACCTTTACCGATAAACCCAACGTGCGCGGGTTCGTGCCCTGAACCGCCGCCGGAAATGATCGCCACGTTATTTTTGTTGAGGTCACGACGGACCACGATGCGAATGGCCGGATCGCTTTCCAGACGCGCCAGGTTATTCCACGGGCTGGCGATAATCGTACCGTCGATGACGTCGCTCACGAGATGGGTGCGTTGATTAAAAAAGAATTGAGACATAACGGCTCCTTGAGGTTGAGTGTAAGACAAACCCCCGGAAGCATGGTCATGGTGCGGAGGCGATAGAGAGATTCTGGCGAAGTCAGCGTGGAAAAAAACAACGTTAAAATGAGTTTCATTACGGAACGTTGTTATTGTTTTTTGTTCCGAAATGAAACCTAAAAGAACGGGGAACGACCACAATGCGAGCTCGCTCGACTTTTTCCTCTCGCGATGAATGCAGGTCACACGGTACTGTCAGCTTTTTTTTACCGGTATTTTGGCAAGTGAGTGGGTAAAAGAGAAAGTGAGATTCGTCTGTGCCGGAGATTTGGTGGCAAATGCACGGATCGGGATCGCAAACCTTATATTTTTTATGGTTAAGCGTTCCAATATGAAACATGTGTTGTTTTTATCTGTTTCATATCAGAACAAAAAGACGAAAGATTTTTTTGTGCACGCCTCGCCATACAGTTATTGCATCGCTCCGGTACCTCCCGTTTTCGCCGTCAGCATCAGGCCAAACAGGTTAACGCCAGGGCTCACCATGTAAAAACATGTACTTATTTGAGGATGAAAGGAATGCTAAAAGTTATTCAATCTCCAGCCAAATATCTCCAGGGTCCTGACGCTTCCACCTTGTTTGGTCAATACGCTAAAAATCTGGCGGACAGCTTTTTCGTGATTGCGGATGACTTCGTGATGAAACTGGCGGGAGAGAAGGTACTCAACGGCCTGCACAGCCACGACATTAGCTGCCATGCGGAACGCTTTAACGGTGAATGTAGCCATGTTGAAATTAATCGCCTGATTACCATTCTGAAACAGCACGGTTGCCGCGGCGTGGTTGGGATTGGTGGTGGGAAAACGCTGGATACCGCCAAAGCGATTGGCTACTACCAGAAGTTGCCGGTGGTGGTGATCCCGACTATCGCGTCTACCGATGCGCCAACCAGCGCGCTGTCCGTTATCTATACCGAAGCCGGTGAGTTTGAAGAGTATCTGATCTACCCGAAAAACCCGGATATGGTAGTGATGGACACTGCAATCATTGCCAAAGCGCCGGTACGTCTGCTGGTGGCCGGGATGGGCGATGCGCTCTCGACCTGGTTTGAAGCGAAAGCCTGTTATGACGCCAGAGCGACCAGCATGGCGGGCGGACAGTCCACCGTGGCGGCGCTGAGCCTGGCGCGCTTGTGCTATGATACCCTGCTGGCGGAAGGCGAGAAGGCACGCTTTGCCGCGCAGGCCGGCGTGGTGACCGATGCGCTGGAGCGTATTGTCGAAGCTAACACTTACCTCAGCGGCATCGGCTTTGAAAGCAGCGGTCTGGCAGGGGCGCATGCGATCCACAACGGCTTTACGATTCTGGAAGAGTGCCACCATTTGTACCACGGTGAAAAAGTCGCCTTTGGTACGCTGGCGCAGCTGGTGTTGCAAAACAGCCCGATGGAAGAGATCGAAACCGTGCTGAATTTCTGTCAGAAAGTAGGCCTGCCGGTAACGTTAGCGGAAATGGGCGTGAAAGAAGACGTTGACGGCAAGATCATGGCGGTGGCGAAAGCGACCTGTGCAGAAGGTGAAACCATCCATAATATGCCGTTCCCGGTAACGCCTGAAAGCGTACATGCCGCTATTCTGACGGCAGACCTGCTGGGGCAGCAGTGGCTGGCGCGTTAATCAGTCGTCGGTAGGTTTTTATCCGGCATCTTCTCCCCCTCTGACAGTCTCTGCCGGAGGGGTTGTCTATGGTTAAACAGCGGAAAGGGATATGACGGCGCACACGCATAGCATCGGGAAGGAAGTCTCTTCAGTCATTGCCCAGTCATGGCATCGTTGCAGTAAGTTTATGCAGCGGGAAACCTGGCAGGCGCCGCATCAGGCGCAAGGGCTGACCTTTGAGTCGATTTGTCGTCGCAAGACGGCGTTGCTGACGATTGCTCAGGCTGCGCTGGAAGATGCCTGGGAGTTTATGGACGGCCGCCCGTGCGCGCTGCTGATTCTGGATGAATCAGCCTGTATTCTCAGCCGTTGCGGCGACCCACAGACGGTGGAACAGCTGGCGGAGCTTGGGTTTCGCGACGGCAGCTACTGTGCGGAAAGCATCATTGGCAGTTGTGCGCTGTCGCTGGCGACGATGCCGGGCCAGCCGACAAAAACCTCTGGCGATCAGCATTTTAAACAGGCGCTGCATCCGTGGTCGTTCTGCTCGACGCCGGTCTTCGATAACCATGGTCGACTGTTCGGCTCCATCTCGCTGTGTTGTCTGGTGGAGCATGAGTGCGTTTCTGATTTATCCCTGACGCTGGCGATTGCCAGAGAAGTCGGCAACTCTTTGCTGACCGACAGCCTGCTGGCTGAATCCAACCGCCATCTGAACCAGATGTACGGGCTGCTGGAGAGTATGGATGATGGTGTGATGGCCTGGAACGAACAGGGCGTATTGCAGTTCCTCAATGCGCGTGCGGCGCTGCTTTTGCATCTCGATGCGCAGGCCAGTCAGGGAAAAAACATTCACGATCTGCTCAATCTCCCCATGCTGCTGCGCCGGGCGATCAAACATGCCCGCGGCCTGAATCACGTCGAAGTTACCTTTGAAAGCCAGCATCAGTTTGTTGATGCCGTCATCACCCTAAAACCGATTGTTGAGGAACAGGGCAACAGCTTTATCCTGCTGCTGCATCCGGTGGAGCAAATGCGCCAGCTGATGACCAGCCAGCTTGGCAAGGTGAGCCACACCTTTGAGCAGATGTCGACTGACGATCCGGAAACCCGCCGCTTGATCCACTTTGGACGCCAGGCGGCGAGGGGGAGTTTCCCGATCCTACTGTGCGGGGAAGAAGGCGTTGGTAAGGAGCTGCTGAGCCAGGCCATTCACAACGAAAGCGAGCGCGCCAGCGGGCCGTATATCGCCGTGAACTGTCAGCTGTATGCCAACAGCGTGCTGGGGCAGGATTTTATGGGCAGTGCGCCCACCGACGATGAAAATGGCCGGTTGAGCCGTCTTGAACTGGCGAACGGCGGCACGCTGTTTCTGGAAAAAATTGAATATCTGGCGCCGGAGCTGCAATCCGCGCTGTTACAGGTGATCAAGCAGGGGGTACTCACCCGCCTGGATGCCCGTCGGTTGATTCCGGTGGATGTCAAAGTGATCGCCACCACCACGGTTGATCTCGCCAATCTGGTGGAGCAAAACCGCTTTAGCCGTCAGCTGTATTACGCGCTGCACTCTTTTGAGATAGTGATCCCCCCGCTGCGGGCGCGGCGTAACAGTATTCCCTCGCTGATTTATACGCGACTGAATAGCCTGAAAAAACGCTTTTCATCCAGTCTGAAGATCGACGACGACGCGTTGGCTCAGCTGGTGGCCTATTCGTGGCCGGGCAATGACTTTGAGCTGAACAGCATTATCGAAAACATCGCCATCAGCAGTGATAACGGCCATATTCGGCTGAGCAATCTACCGGATTATCTGTTTGCCGAACGTCCTGGTCTGGAGACGGCGTCTTCACTGCTGCCAGCCAGTCTGACCTTTACCGCTATCGAAAAAGAGGCGATTATCCATGCTGCTCGCGTCACCAGCGGACGCGTACAGGAGATGTCGCAACTGCTGAACATTGGTCGCACTACCTTGTGGCGCAAGATGAAGCAATACGACATTGATGCCAGCCAGTTTAAGCGCAAGCATCTGGACTAGTTTCTTCAATTCTCGCCATCGAGAACAGCGCGTCCGACAGTCGGTTGATGTAACGCCTGGGTTCATCGCGTAACGTCAGCGTTCTGCTCATTGCGATAAGGATCCGCTCCAGTCGGCGCGTCAGAGTTCGCGCAACGTGTAGCTGTGCCGATGGCAGATTTTTCCCCGGAATAACAAACTCTTTGAGCGGGCCGCTTTGCGCCATATTGCGGTCAATAAGCTGCTCCAGCGCCTGAATATCCTCATCGCCAATACGCTGTTGTAAGCGAGCGAGTCCTTTCTCATCGCTGGCGAGTTCCGCACCCAGTACAAACAGCATCTTCTGTATGGCGTGCAGATCCTGGCGTAGCCCGGCCTGACGCGTGCTGGCATAGCAGACGCCAAGCTGGGAAATCAGTTCATCCACCGTGCCATAGGCCTCAACGCGGATGTCATCTTTGTCGATACGGCTGCCGCCAAACAGCGCGGTCGTGCCTTTATCGCCGGTTCGGGTGTAGATGCGATACATTTATTTTATCTCGCTGAAGGGAAGTACTTTGACCAGTTGACCGGCATTGGCGCCAAGCGTTCGGATCTGCGCAATTCCGGCGCGGATATGCCCACGGATCAGCGCCCGATCCTCGGGCAACTGGGCGTGGGTTAAAGCAATATCACCCGTGGCGTTAAGACCCAGACCGACACGTAGCGTTGAGCTTTTGGCCGCAAGTTTGCTCAATGCCAGCGCGCAGTCATGCTCGTCGCAACAGATTGCCCGGCAAGGGACGCCTTGCTCTTCCAGTCCCCAGCACAGTTCATCAAGCACGCGAGTATCCTGCCAGCGTGAGTGATAAAACAGATTTACGCCCGGTGATGAAAGTGACATTGCGCCCCCTTATTTATCAGAATGCCTGACGGAAGATCTCGGCAATTTCTTTCTCGTTCCCTTTACGCGGGTTGGAGAAGGCATTGCCGTCTTTCAGCGCCATTTCCGCCATATACGGGAAATCGGCTTCTTTAACGCCCAGATCGCGCAAATGCTGCGGAATGCCGATGTCAGCGGAGAGGCGGGCAATGGCGTGAATGGCCAGTTCGGCGGCATCCATGGTGGAAAGTCCGTCAGTGTTTTCACCCATAAATTCTGCGATATCGGCAAATTTCTCCGGGTTAGCGATCAGGTTATAGCGCGCCACGTGCGGGAGCAGAACGGCATTCGCCACGCCGTGTGGCATGTCGTACAGACCGCCAAGCTGATGCGCCATTGCGTGAACGTAGCCGAGGTTGGCGTTGTTGAAAGCCATACCCGCCAACAGAGAGGCGTAGGCCATGTTCTCGCGAGCTTTCAGGTTGCTGCCCAGCGCTACGGCCTGACGCAAGTTGCGTGCGATCAGGCGAATAGCCTGAATAGCGGCGGCGTCGGTGACCGGGTTGGCATCTTTGGAAATATAGGCTTCTACGGCGTGGGTTAGGGCGTCCATACCGGTCGCGGCGGTCAGCGGGGCGGGTTTGCCGAGCATCAGCAGCGGATCGTTAATGGAGACCGACGGCAGGTTACGCCAGCTGACAATCACAAACTTCACTTTGGTTTTGGTATTGGTCAGCACGCAGTGGCGGGTGACTTCGCTGGCGGTACCGGCAGTGGTATTCACCGCAACGATAGGCGGCAGCGGGTTGGTCAGGGTTTCAATCCCGGCATAGCTGTAGAGATCGCCTTCGTGAGTTGCCGCGATACCGATGCCTTTACCGCAGTCATGCGGGCTACCGCCGCCAACGGTAACGATGATATCGCAATGCTCTTTGCGAAAGACCTCCAGACCATCGCGCACGTTGGTGTCTTTGGGATTTGGCTCAACGCCGTCAAAAACCACCACGTCAATGCCCGCTTCACGTAAATGGGCGAGGGTTTTATCTACCGCACCGTCTTTAATAGCCCGCAGACCTTTATCAGTAACCAGCAGCGCTTTTTTACCGCCTAACAGTTTGCAGCGTTCGCCGACAACGGAAATAGCATTGGGGCCAAAGAAGTTCACATTTGGCACCAGGTAATCAAACATACGATAGCTCATAATATACCTTCTTAGATTTAAATTATAATTCAGAGAAACAATTCAGTGCGGTTTCTGCTAATAATCTGTCTTGTTCGACAGTGCCGCCGCTAACGCCAACGGCACCAATTAATTTACCGTTTAATATGACAGGTAAGCCGCCTCCGAAAATAACAATGCGCTGTTGGTTAGTAAGCTGCAAACCATATAGCGAAGCGCCAGGTTGTACCGCGTCGGTAATTTCATGGGTACCCTGACGCAGGCAGCAGGCGGTATACGCTTTATTAAGAGAGATATCACAGCTGGTGACAAACGCATCGTCCATACGTTGCATTAGCAGCGTATTCCCGCCGTGATCCACCACGGAAAAGACCACCGGAACGTTGATCTCAAGCGCTTTAGCCTCAACGGCCTGCGCCATTTTTTTTGCAGCCGCCAGCGTAATGGTGGCAATTTGTTGGCTCTTATTCACAGTCTCTCCTGAAAATGTTGTAGGGCTGAGGTCACGAAATATATCGCGCAACAGCTATTTTTATCATTGGCTTTACCTTATTTTCTCGCCGCACGTTATTAAGTCAATAGGGTGGGTTTTTCATAAAGATTGAATTCATTTCCCTGATTTTGCGTTTATTGATAATGATCATTTAACCTCGTCACAATTCACGATGGATATTCCTGAATTGCGTTTCAATATGGAACGATGCGTTTTTATTAGGTGCCAAATTGGAACGAAATTAATTTTATTTTTTTATTGCTTGGCTCATTTAGAGTTCGGCCATTGCTGATGAAAGGCGAATACCGGGTGTGGTGTCCCCGGCAATATGGCCCGGCGTCCCTATTTTTTTACCTTTTGAGTCAATAAATCATGAGAAGATCAAAACGATTCGAAGTGCTTGCGAAGCGGCCTGTAAATCAGGATGGGCTGATTGGCGAATGGCCTGAAGAGGGGCTGATCGCCATGGAAAGCCCCTACGATCCGACGTCGTCGGTGAAGGTGGAAAATGGTCGTATTGTTGAGCTGGACGGTAAGAGCCGAGCCGAGTTCGACATGATCGACCGTTTCATTGCCGACTATGCGATTAACGTGGCCGAAGCTGAGCGCGCCATGCAGCTCGACGCGCTGGAGATCGCCAGAATGCTGGTGGATATCCACGTCAGTCGGGAAGAGATTATTGCCATTACCACCGCCATCACCCCGGCGAAAGCGGTGGAAGTGATGGCGCAAATGAACGTGGTGGAGATGATGATGGCGCTACAAAAAATGCGCGCCAGACGCACTCCCTCCAACCAGTGCCACGTGACTAACCTGAAAGATAACCCGGTACAGATTGCCGCCGACGCTGCTGAAGCGGGGATCCGCGGCTTTTCCGAGCAGGAAACGACGGTCGGGATCGCCCGCTACGCGCCGTTTAACGCCCTGGCACTGCTGGTGGGTTCCCAGTGCGGTCGCCCCGGTGTGCTGACGCAATGTTCCGTTGAAGAGGCCACGGAGCTGGAGTTGGGCATGCGAGGGCTAACCAGTTATGCCGAAACGGTGTCGGTGTATGGCACAGAATCGGTGTTTACCGACGGTGATGACACGCCGTGGTCCAAAGCGTTTCTCGCCTCGGCTTATGCGTCGCGTGGTCTGAAGATGCGCTACACCTCCGGCACCGGCTCGGAAGCGCTGATGGGCTATTCCGAAAGTAAATCGATGCTTTATCTGGAGTCGCGCTGCATTTTTATCACCAAAGGCGCGGGCGTACAGGGGCTGCAAAACGGCGCGGTCAGCTGTATCGGCATGACCGGCGCAGTGCCGTCAGGGATCCGCGCGGTGCTGGCGGAAAACCTGATTGCCTCAATGCTCGACCTTGAAGTGGCCTCCGCCAATGACCAGACCTTTTCCCACTCCGATATTCGCCGTACTGCCCGCACCCTGATGCAGATGCTGCCGGGTACCGACTTTATTTTCTCCGGTTACAGCGCGGTACCCAACTACGACAACATGTTTGCCGGGTCGAACTTCGACGCTGAAGATTTCGATGATTACAACATTCTGCAACGCGATCTGATGGTTGACGGCGGTCTGCGTCCGGTCACGGAAGAGGAAACCATCGCCATTCGCAATAAGGCCGCACGCGCCATTCAGGCAGTGTTCCGCGAACTGGGCCTGCCGCTGATTAGCGATGAAGAAGTCGAAGCTGCTACTTATGCTCACGGCAGCAAAGATATGCCTGCGCGTAATGTCGTTGAGGATTTGGCTGCCGTGGAAGAGATGATGAAGCGCAATATCACCGGGCTGGATATCGTCGGCGCGTTGAGTTGCAGCGGCTTCGAAGATATCGCCAGCAATATCCTCAACATGCTGAGACAGCGTGTTACCGGTGATTACCTGCAAACGTCGGCCATTCTGGATCGCCAGTTCGACGTCGTCAGCGCCGTCAACGACATCAATGATTATCAGGGACCTGGTACCGGCTATCGCATCAGTGCCGAACGCTGGGCGGAAATTAAAAATATTGCGGGCGTGGTTCAGCCCGGCTCGATCGAATAAGGCGGTACACAGTGGAATGCACAACTGAACGTAAGCCGGTTTTCACCTTACAGGTGAGCGAAGGCGAGGCGGCTAACGCGGATGAGCGCGTGGATGAGGTGGTGATTGGCGTCGGCCCGGCCTTTGATAAGTATCAGCATAAAACCTTGATTGATATGCCGCACAACGCGATTTTGAAAGAGCTGGTTGCAGGCATCGAAGAAGAGGGACTGCATGCGCGAGTAGTGAGGATCCTGCGCACCTCGGATGTTTCTTTTATGGCATGGGATGCGGCAAATCTCAGCGGCTCAGGCATTGGGATTGGTATCCAGTCGAAAGGAACCACGGTGATTCATCAGCGCGATCTGCTGCCGCTAAGTAACCTGGAACTGTTTTCTCAGGCTCCGCTGCTGACGCTGGAAACCTATCGTCAGATTGGTAAAAACGCCGCGCGATATGCACGCAAAGAGTCGCCTTCGCCGGTGCCAGTGGTCAATGACCAGATGGTGCGCCCTAAATTTATGGCCAAGGCCGCGCTGTTTCATATCAAAGAAACCAAACACGTGGTGCAGGATGCTGCGCCTGTCACGTTGCATATTGCACTGGTAAGGGAATGACCATGAACGACAACATCATGACCGCGCAGGATTACCCATTAGCCACCCGCTGCCCGGAGAAAATCCAGACGCCTGGCGGCAAGCCGCTAACCGACATTACCCTTGAGAATGTGCTGGCGGGCCGCGTAGGGCCGCAGGATGTGCGTATTTCTCAGCAAACGCTGGAGTACCAGGCGCAGATTGCCGAGCAGATGCAGCGTCATGCCGTGGCGCGCAATTTTCGTCGTGCGGCAGAACTGATTGCGATCCCGGATGCCCGCATTCTGGAGATCTACAACGCACTGAGGCCGTTTCGTTCTTCGTTCGCCGAGTTGCAGGCCATTGCCGATGAACTGGAACACACCTGGCACGCCACGGTGAACGCCGGGTTTGTCCGCGAATCGGCAGAGGTATACCAGCAGAGAAATAAGCTGCGTAAAGGCAGTCAGTGACGGAGGCAGCATGCCGTTAATTGCAGGGATCGATATCGGCAACGCCACCACTGAAGTGGCGTTGGCGCAGGATGGCCGGTTTATCGGCAGCGGGATTGTCGCCACGACCGGGATGAAAGGCACGCGGGAGAATATCGCCGGGGTGGTCGCGTCCCTGCAGCAGGCGCTGGATAAAACGCCGTGGTCGCTGCAGGATGTGGCAAAAATCTGCATCAACGAGGCCGCGCCGGTTATTGGTGATGTGGCGATGGAAACCATCACTGAAACCATCATTACCGAATCAACGATGATTGGCCATAACCCGCAAACGCCCGGCGGCGTTGGCGTGGGCATGGGAACCACCATCGCCGTGGAGAAGTTGGCGGCGTTGGATGAGGATCGATTTGCCCAGGGCTGGATCCCGTTGGTGGACGAGGAGATGGATTTCCTTGAGGCGGTTTGGTTTATCAATGAAGCGCTGGATCGCGGCGTCAACGTGGTGGCGGCTATCCTGAAAAAAGATGATGGCGTGCTGGTGAATAATCGCCTGCACCGGCCAATACCGGTGGTTGATGAAGTCACTCTGCTGGAGAAGGTGCCTGAAGGCGTGCTGGCGGCGGTGGAAGTGGCGGCCCCGGGACAGGTAGTGCGGGTGCTGTCGAATCCTTACGGCATCGCGACCTTCTTTGCCCTGACCCCTGAGGAAACACAAACTATTGTCCCCATCGCCAGAGCGCTGATTGGCAACCGTTCCGCTGTGGTGCTGAAAACCCCGCAGGGAGATGTGCGATCGAGAGTGATCCCGGCGGGTAAGATCTTTATCCGTGGTGAAAAGCGCGGCGGTGAAGCCGACGTAGCGCAGGGCGCTCAGGCCATTATGCAGGCGATGAGCGCCTGTGCGCCCGTGTGCGATATTCGTGGGGAAGCTGGTACGCACGCAGGCGGCATGCTGGAGCGGGTGCGTAAGGTGATGGCCTCGCTGACCGGCCATGACATGAACACGGTGCATATTCAGGATCTATTGGCGGTCGATACATTTATTCCGCGCAAGGTGCAGGGCGGCATCGCCGGAGAGTGTTCCATGGAGAACGCCGTGGGTATTGCGGCGATGGTGAAAGCCGATCGTTTACAGATGCAGGCCATTGCCAGTGAGCTGAGCGCCCGGTTAAACACTCTGGTTGAGGTGGGCGGCGTAGAGGCCAACATGGCTGTGGCGGGGGCGTTAACTACGCCCGGATGCGCCGCACCGCTGGCGATCCTCGACTTAGGCGCAGGATCTACCGATGCCGCCGTCATCAATAGCGACGGCGTAGTGAAAGCGGTACATCTGGCCGGCGCGGGGAATATGGTCAGCCTGTTGATTCAAACTGAGCTGGGCTTAAGCGATGCATTTCTGGCGGAGGAAATAAAAAAATACCCGCTGGCAAAAGTGGAGAGCCTGTTCAGCATTCGCCATGAGAACGGCGCGGTGGAGTTTTTCCGCGAACCGCTCAGTCCGTCAGTATTCGCCAAAGTGGTGTACTTGAAAGAGGGCGAGCTGATCCCGGTAGATAACCAGACTTCGCTGGAAAAAATCCGTCTGGTGCGCCGACAGGCTAAAGAGAAGGTTTTTGTGACCAACTGCCTTCGCGCGTTACGCCAGGTGTCACCCGGTGGCTCTATTCGCGATATGACGTTCGTGGTGCTGGTAGGCGGTTCTTCGCTGGATTTTGAAATCCCGCAGATGATCACCGATGC
Organism: Citrobacter sp. Cpo012; assembly: GCF_030333015.1. NCBI lineage: Bacteria > Pseudomonadati > Pseudomonadota > Gammaproteobacteria > Enterobacterales > Enterobacteriaceae > Citrobacter > Citrobacter sp. Cpo012. The sequence goes on from NZ_JAOWGR010000033.1 coordinate 231,403, forward strand.
GCTGGCGAATTACGGCGTTGTCGCCGGGCAGGGTAATATTCGAGGTACCGAAGGGCCGCGTAATGCGGTGGCAACTGGGCTGGTTTTAGCCGGAGAAGCAAAAAAATAGCGCAGAAAACAGCCGCGCAAGCGTTTAGCTGCGGGGTAAGTCAAATAAAGGCGATGTTCTCTTTGATATCCCGGCGGAGTTGGGTACATAGTATAAATGTGTCTCTCACGTGGTTAATTTTAAGGATAAGAGCATGCCAACAGCAATTGAGAAAGCATTGGATTTTATTGGTGGTATGAACACTTCGGCGTCAGTACCACATTCAATGGATGAAAGTACCGCTAAGGGAATCTTAAAGTATTTGCATGACTTAGGTGTGCCAGCGAGTCCGGAAGTTGTGATGGCACGGGGTGAGCAAGAGGGATGGAATCCCGAGTTCACGAAAAAAGTGGCCGGATGGGCAGAGAAAGTCGCCTCCGGTAACCGCATCCTTATCAAGAACCCAGAGTATTTTTCAACCTATATGCAGGAGCAGCTCAAAGAGCTAGTGTGAGCTGACTATCGAATTAAACTCTAACGGACGTTTCCATCCCAGGATGGCGGCGTCCAGATGGGGTTGCCATTAACATGCTGTTTTCTGAACAGGTGTATCGCGTAAATAGCTTTAGTCCCCGCCAGCTATGTTCTTCCGTGTACTCATTCAACATATTGATGCAAGCAAGTATTGATTTTGCTACATGCCAATTTCTATGGAATACCCATAAAAAAAGGACCTGCGATTTCTCGCAAGTCCTTGAGATTTGGTGGCCCCTGCTGGACTTGAACCAGCGACCAAGCGATTATGAGTCGCCTGCTCTAACCACTGAGCTAAGGGGCCGTGGCGGTGGATTATAAAGTAACTCCGCGTTGCAATCCAGACATAAGCGTACGGATGCTGTTTTTATAAACAATGTATTTTCAGTCCGTTATACTGGTTCCTCTGATGTATTGTTCGGAGTAATTATGGTTAAGGACATACTGGCACCGGAGCTGCGGGTGGTGTTTTGCGGCATCAATCCGGGGCTTTCTTCCGCAGGTACAGGATTCCCCTTTGCGCACCCCGCTAATCGCTTCTGGAAGGTTATCCATCAGGCGGGATTTACCGATCGCCAGCTTAAACCTGAAGAGGCACAGCACCTGCTGGACTTCCGCTGCGGCGTGACTAAGTTTGTCGACAGACCAACGGTACAAGCCAATGAAGTGAAGCTACAAGAGATGCGTAGCGGCGGTCGTCTGCTTATTGAGAAAATAGAAGAGTATCAGCCAGCCGCGCTCGCTATCCTTGGGAAGCAGGCATTTGAGCAGGGGCTTAGCCAGCGTGGGGCGCAGTGGGGAAAACAGACGCTGACCATTGGCGCGACGCAGATTTGGGTATTGCCGAATCCCAGCGGATTGAGCCGGATTACACTGGATAAGCTGGTGGAGGCGTATCGCGAGTTGGATGATGCGCTGGTCATGCGCGGGATGTAAAGAAAAACGCCACCTTGCGGTGGCGTTTATGCTTATGCGGCGAGATTAATCGTCCAGGAAGCTACGCAGTACTTCAGAGCGGCTCGGGTGGCGCAGTTTACGCAGCGCTTTCGCTTCGATCTGACGGATACGTTCGCGGGTAACGTCGAACTGTTTACCTACTTCTTCCAGCGTGTGGTCGGTGTTCATATCGATACCGAAACGCATACGCAGAACTTTCGCTTCACGGGCGGTCAGGCCAGCCAGAACGTCGTGCGTTGCGGCACGCAGGCTCTCGGTGGTCGCAGAGTCCAGCGGCAGCTCGAGGGTGGTATCCTCGATGAAATCACCCAGATGCGAATCTTCATCGTCGCCGATCGGCGTTTCCATGGAGATAGGCTCTTTAGCGATCTTCAGCACTTTACGGATCTTGTCTTCCGGCATCAGCATGCGCTCAGCCAGTTCTTCTGGCGTCGGCTCGCGGCCCATCTCTTGCAGCATCTGACGGGAGATACGGTTGAGCTTGTTGATAGTCTCAATCATATGTACCGGGATACGGATGGTACGCGCCTGATCCGCGATCGAACGGGTGATCGCCTGACGGATCCACCAGGTTGCATAGGTGGAGAACTTGTAACCACGACGGTATTCAAACTTATCAACCGCTTTCATCAGACCGATGTTACCTTCCTGAATCAGATCCAGGAACTGCAAGCCACGGTTGGTGTATTTTTTAGCGATAGAGATAACCAGACGTAAGTTCGCTTCAACCATCTCTTTTTTCGCACGGCGGGCTTTCGCTTCACCGATGGACATGCGACGGTTGATATCTTTAACCTGCTCGATGGTCAGGCCGGTTTCTTCTTCAATCTGCTGCAGTTTCTGCAGGCCGCGGTGAACGTCATCTGCCACGTCGTGCAGTTTTTCAGACCACGGTTTGTTCATCGCGATTGCCGCGTTGAACCAGGTTTCGCTGGTTTCGTTGCCAGTGAACAGGGTGATGAAGTTTTTCTTCGGCATTTTGCACTGCTCGACGCAGAGCTTCATGATCAGACGTTCCTGAGTACGCACGCGGTCCATCATGACGCGCATGCTGTTTACCAGGTAGTCGAACTGCTTCGGCACCAGGCGGAACTGTTTGAACACTTCGGACAGCTTCTGAATTTCTTCCTGCGCGGCAGCATGGCTGCGGCCTTTCGCTTTGATGGTGTCGCGAGTGATTTCGTACTGAGTACGCAGTTCACCGAATTTTTCACGCGCTAACTCAGGGTCGATGCTGTTGTCATCATCGCTGCTGTCGTCGTCGCCATCTTCTTCATCTTCATCTTCATCGTCATCCATCTCTTCCTGAGAGAGTTCAGAACCGACGTGGGTCGCCGTTGGCGCCATGTCTTCTTCCGCGTTCGGATCGACAAAGCCAGTGATCAGATCGGAAAGACGTGCTTCTTCAGCTTCTACGCGATCGTACTGCTCAAGCAGGTAGGTGATAGCTTCCGGGTATTCGGCAACGGAGCATTGAACCTGGTTAATCCCGTCTTCGATGCGTTTAGCGATGTCGATTTCGCCTTCGCGGGTTAACAGTTCAACGGTACCCATTTCACGCATGTACATGCGGACCGGGTCAGTCGTACGACCGATTTCGGACTCAACGCTGGACAGAACCTGGGCAGCCGCTTCTTCCGCGTCTTCATCGGTGCTGTTGGAGGTTTCAGCAAGCAGCAGATCATCGGCATCAGGTGCTTCTTCCATCACCTGAATACCCATGTCATTGATCATTTGGATGATGTCTTCGATTTGATCTGAATCGACGATATCTTCCGGCAGATGGTCATTGACCTCGGCATAGGTCAGATAGCCTTGCTCCTTACCACGTTGGACAAGAAGCTTCAGCTGTGACTGCGGGTTTTGCTCCATAAGACGGTATCCACACTTAATTCGTTTGATTGGTGTTGGGCGGTAAAACCGCCAACGGCAAAACGAGGGCATACTTATATTTTGCCGCTGCCTCTCCGTGCGGCTGTCGGGGGCTTCCCGATCGATATTCGGCAGTTAAGCCGTTAAATACTTTTGTCTTTCTGTTATTTCTTGGCCAGTTCCTGGTTCAGTGTCCAGAGTTCCCGGCGTTCTTCGCTGCTTAAACCGTGTGTGCGCTCACGAGCTATCAACTCTTCCTGGCGCAGTTCAAGCATCGAATCAAACATATGGTTGAGTGAGTCGGTGAAGGTTTTTTCCGCGATATCTTTATCTGCTATATCGTCCCACATCGACAGTTTTTCAAGGGTCGCAGCATCATTTGTGCCACGGTAGTGTTCTAAAAGTTGCCCGGTGGTCAGACCTGGCTGAGCCAGACAAGTGTTGACCAGTTCTCTGAATAAGCCAAGTCCAGGCAGCTTATTACTATCCAGTGCGCCTAACGGTGGAACCAGCGGGGCGAGGCCCGGGTTCTGTACCAGCAACCCTATAAGTATACGCATGGTCGTACGTTTTAGCTGTGGAACAGGGCGGGAAGCCCCATTTTCTGCCAGTTTAGGCATTAAACGTTCAAGCTGGCTGTCATCCAGAATGCCGAGCTTGTTCCCCAACTCCTGTCGCAGGTAAATGCGCAACGTTTCGCCTGGTACCTGAGTAATCAGCGGTAATGCCAGCGTACTGAGCTGTGCGCGTCCGTCCGGGGTACTCAAATCCACCTGCGGCAGCAGGCTGTTAAATAAAAACGCGGAGAGCGGCAGCGCCTGCTCCATCCGGGCTTCAAAGGCCTCTTTCCCTTCTTTACGCACCAGCGTATCGGGGTCTTCGCCGTCAGGTAAAAACATGAAGCGTAGCTGGCGTCCGTCTGTCATATAGGGCAGTGCGGTTTCCAGTGCGCGCCATGCTGCGTCGCGTCCGGCACGGTCGCCGTCGTAACAGCAAATTACGTTGTTCGTCGCGCGGAACAACAGTTGGATGTGATCGGCAGTAGTTGACGTCCCTAGGGATGCCACGGCGTAGTTAATGCCGTATTGCGCCAGCGCCACCACATCCATATAGCCTTCTACCACTAACAGGCGCTGTGGATCGGCGTTATCCTGCTGGGCTTCATAAAGGCCATACAGCTGGCGTCCTTTATGGAAAATATCGGTTTCCGGGGAGTTCAGATATTTCGGCAGGGCATCGCCCAGCACGCGTCCACCAAAACCAATGACTCGACCACGTTTGTCGCGAATGGGGAACATCACCCGTTCGCGGAAGCGATCGTAACTGCGTCCCTGATCGTTGGTGACCAACATCCCCGCATCGACCAGCGATTTGCGATTCTCAGCATTGCCGCCAAACCGTTTCAGGACGTTGTCCCAGCCGGGGGGCGCAAAACCAATAGCAAAACGGGTGATAACGTCGCTACTTAATCCTCGCTTTTCCAGGTACTGGCGCGCAGGGGTAGCGGCGGGCTGCATCAAAGACTGTTGATAAAAAGTGTTCAGGCCGTCCATCAATTGATAAAGGCTTTGCCGTTGATGGCGCTCTATCTGACTGGGGCCACTGCCTGCTTCATAGGGCACTTCAAGGTTGTGCATTGCGGCCAGTTCTTCGACGGTTTCCACAAACTCGAGCTTGTCGTAGTTCATGAGAAAGTCGACGGCGTTGCCATGCGCGCCACACCCAAAGCAGTGATAAAACTGTTTTTCACCGTTTACGGTGAAAGAGGGGGTTTTTTCGTTATGGAACGGACAGCACGCGTGATAATTTTTGCCCTGCTTTTTCAGCTTTACCCGCGCGTCGATGAGATCGACGATGTCGGTTCTTGCCAGCAGGTCATTGATAAAAACGCGAGGAATTCGTCCAGCCATAAGCCCCTGTTTTTTGATGACTCATATACACAAAATCATTCAGGATGCATCAAGGCGGCAAGGAAGCGAATCCTCAGGAGCGTACAGCAGTACGTGACTGGGGTGAGCGACTGCAGCCAACACTGAGGCAGCTTGAATGATGACGTGTATAAACGAAAATAAGCCGCGCATTCCTTCCGGAAGCACGGCCTTACAACTACAACTCAGTCTGAATTGAGAGCTTTGGCTCTCAATGGATTAGTACAGACGAGTACGGCGTGCGTTTTCGCGAGCCAGTTTCTTCGCGTGACGTTTCACAGCAGAAGCTTTAGCGCGCTTACGTTCGGTAGTCGGTTTTTCATAGAACTCACGACGACGAACTTCCGCCAGAACACCTGCTTTTTCGCATGAACGCTTGAAGCGACGCAGTGCTACGTCGAACGGCTCGTTTTCACGTACTTTAATTACCGGCATGTAACTCTCACCTTTAATAAATTCGGTTTGCCGCTGGCATCAACGCCAGCTTATTTCAAAATGGTGCGGAATTTTACTGCAATTGCTGCTGCTTTGTAAAGCACCGACGCGATTTTGAAAGGGACTTTTATAAGGACAAGGAGTATACACGAGCGAAACTCCTGGGGCGAACAAAGTTTTACATCAACCCGCATTGGTCCTACACTGCGCGGTAATAGAGCGAGGTAAAACAAGTCATGCGTGTACTGGGTATTGAAACATCCTGCGATGAAACCGGCATCGCCATTTACGACGATGAAAAAGGTCTTTTAGCCAACCAATTGTATAGTCAGGTGAAATTACATGCTGACTACGGCGGCGTAGTGCCTGAACTGGCCTCGCGCGATCACGTACGTAAAACCGTACCGTTGATCCAGGCCGCGCTGAAAGAAGCGGGACTGACGGCAAAAGAGATCGATGCGGTGGCGTATACCGCAGGTCCTGGTCTGGTTGGTGCGCTGCTGGTTGGCGCAACCGTAGGACGTTCGCTGGCGTTCGCCTGGGGCGTACCGGCAATTCCTGTGCACCACATGGAAGGGCATCTGCTGGCGCCAATGCTGGAAGATAATCCCCCTGCATTCCCGTTCGTCGCGCTGCTGGTTTCCGGCGGCCACACGCAGCTGATCAGCGTCACCGGTATCGGTCAGTATGAATTGCTGGGCGAATCGATTGATGATGCTGCCGGTGAAGCGTTCGACAAAACCGCCAAGCTGCTGGGATTGGATTATCCTGGTGGCCCAATGCTGTCAAAGCTGGCATCACAAGGCGTTGAAAAACGTTTTGTCTTCCCGCGTCCGATGACTGACCGTCCGGGGCTGGATTTCAGCTTCTCCGGCCTGAAAACCTTTGCCGCGAATACCATTCGTAATAACGAAAATGACGATCAGACCCGCGCTGATATCGCCCGTGCGTTTGAAGATGCGGTGGTCGATACGTTGATGATCAAGTGCAAACGCGCGCTGGACCAAACCGGTTTTAAACGTCTGGTGATGGCGGGGGGCGTGAGTGCGAACCGTACGCTGCGCGCAAAGCTGGCTGAGATGATGCAAAAACGTCGTGGCGAAGTGTTTTACGCGCGTCCGGAATTTTGTACCGATAACGGGGCGATGATCGCCTACGCGGGCATGGTGCGCTTTAAAGCGGGTGCAACGGCGGATCTTGGCGTGACCGTGCGCCCACGCTGGCCGCTGGCGGAATTACCGGCAGCATAAGTTTTTTTTGCCCGGTGGCGCTGCGTTTACCGGGCTTACAAAACCGTAGGCCGGGTCAGGCGAATCCGCCGCCCGGCGATAGCTCTCACTACATCCGCAACATTCCTTTCTCTTCCAGAAACGCGATAATTTTGTCCAGGCCTTCTCCAGATTTTAAATTACTAAACGTCCATGGACGCTCGCCGCGCATGCGCAAGGTATCGCGCTCCATCACCTTCAGCGATGCGCCGACGTAAGGGGCAAGATCGGTTTTATTGATCACCAGAAAATCGGATTTGGTGATCCCCGGACCGCCTTTACGCGGGATCTTCTCGCCTTCGGCAACATCGATCACATAGATCGTCAGATCCGCGAGTTCCGGGCTAAAGGTGGCGCTCAGGTTATCGCCGCCGCTTTCCACAAAAATCAGATCCAGATTGCCGAATTTCTCGCTCAGCGCTTCTACGGCGGCCAGATTCATCGACGCATCTTCGCGGATGGCGGTATGCGGGCAGCCACCGGTTTCCACACCAACGATTCTGTCCGGTTCCAGTGCGCCAGCCTCGGTGAGAATGCGCTGATCTTCTTTGGTGTAGATATCGTTGGTCACCACCGCCAACTGATAGCTGCTGCGCATGGCTTTGCATAACGCTTCCAGCAGCGCCGTTTTGCCGGAGCCAACCGGGCCGCCAACGCCCACACGCAGGGGATGCTTGTAGTTACTCATTTTTTCTCCTCAGGAGCGGAATAATCGGGAATATTGGGTTTCATGCCGGGCAGACGCGATAGCGGCCAACGGCGTTGCGGAGCCGAGGCTGGTGTCAGGACACGTCAGCGCCTGTGCCAAACCCTGCGCATAGCGATCGCAGAGCGCAATAATCAAACGCTGGGCCGCCTGTTGTCCAAAAGGAACCAGCTTGACGCCAGCCATGACAGCGCTCTCAATCCAGCTGTAGCCGAGGCTTAACGCCAGCTCCGTCAGCGGAATTTTCCAGCGTACGCCCAGCCAGGCCATGCCGCAGAGTTGGCTGTCGACAAAGAGGGTGCGCCATTCTCGCGAGCAATCCGCCTCCCAGTCGGTGACCAGCCGTGTAAACGCCGCACCCCGACTGCGTTCTTCATCCCGCAGTTCGCGGGTTTCGCGACAGGCCAGCAGGTAAGCGCTCCAGCGGCGTGCTGCGTCGAGATCGTCCTGCTCGCAGGCGCGATACAGTCTCGCCAGCAGCGGTAGGTCAACGGTAAAAAAGTTCTGCTCCATCTGCTGGATTTGCCAGGCAGAGAAGTCATCGACGCTTTTCACCCAGCCGATTTCCACCGCCCACTCCAGACCCTGGGACCAGGTAAATGACCCTACCGGGAGCGCGCTGCTGGCGAGCTGCATCAGACGTAGCTGTTGGCTGTTATGCATCAGTGCGCATGGCCGTGGTGATGCCCGTGTGATTCACTGGCATAAGCGCCTGCTTCAGGTTCAAACGGCAACTGGGCGAACGTCACCTCAAGGTTGAACTGGCGCAGCATGTCGTCCAGCACATGATCGTGATGGTAACGCAGTTCATCAGGCAGGATTTGCAGCGGAACGTGGCGATTACCGAGGTGATAACAGGCTTTGGCGAGCAGGAAAGGATCGGCGCAGCGCACCACGGAAACCGACTCCGGTGCGGCGATCACTTCGATCACTTCGCTGCCATCTTCGGTACTTAGCAGATCGCCGCCGCGCAGCAGCAAACCACGCGGTAGCATTAGCCCGGCTTCGCGACCGTCGTTCAGCGCCACTCTGGCGCGACTTTTAACCCGAACATCAATGGGTAGCGTGACGCTTGCGGTGGCGCGGTGGGCGTGGTCAAGGCGTTGGGTCAGGTAGATCATCGTCACTCCTCAAAACAGAAAATAGCGTTGCGCCATCGGCAAAACGTCTGCCGGTTCGCTGGTGATAAGTTCGCCATCAATACGCACCTCGTAGGTCTGAGCATCGACGGTGATATTGGGTTGCAGGCCGTTGTGGATCATGTCGGCCTTTTTCACCGTCCGGCAGCCTTTGACGACGGCGATAGTGCTTCGCAAACCGAGCTGCTGCGGGATGTTTTGCGCGTCAGCGGCTTGCGAAATAAAGGTCAGCCGGGTGTGATGCCGTGCTGCGCCAAGTGCGCCGAACATCATGCGGTAATGCACCGGCTGCGGGGTGGGGATCGAGGCGTTGATGTCGCCCATCGGCGCGCAGGCGATCATCCCGCCCTTGACGATCGTCGCCGGTTTTACGCCAAAAAAGGCGGGCGACCACAGCACCAGATCGGCCAGTTTGCCAGGCTCAACGGAGCCGACTTCATGGGCGATACCATGGGTTAACGCCGGGTTGATGGTGTATTTGGCGACGTAGCGTTTAACGCGCAGGTTGTCGTTGTCACCGGTTTCTTCTGCCAACGGGCCACGCTGAACCTTCATGCGGTGCGCCACCTGCCAGGTACGCAGGATCACTTCGCCCACGCGCCCCATCGCCTGTGAATCGGACGAGGTCAGGGAAAACGCGCCAATGTCATGCAGCACATCTTCGGCAGCGATCGTTTCCCGGCGAATGCGGGATTCGGCAAAGGCCACGTCTTCGGCGATATCCGGATCGAGGTGGTGGCAAACCATCAGCATGTCGAGATGCTCGTCGATGGTGTTGACGGTATAGGGCAGCGTCGGATTCGTGGAGGAGGGCAGAATATTCGGATGCGCGCAGGCGGTGATGATATCCGGCGCATGGCCGCCGCCCGCGCCTTCAGTGTGAAAAGTATGAATGGTGCGATCGCCAATCGCCGCCAGCGTATCTTCAACGAATCCGGACTCGTTGAGCGTATCGCTATGCAGCGCGACCTGGATGTCCATCTCGTCGGCTACGGTCAGCGCGCAGTCGATAGCGGCAGGCGTGGCGCCCCAGTCTTCATGGATTTTCAGGCCAATTGCGCCCGCGCTGATTTGCTCGCGCAGGGCGTCTGGGTTTGAGCCATTGCCTTTGCCCAGCAAACCAATGTTAACCGGCAACGCATCTGCCGCCTGCAGCATGCGCGCGATGTACCAGGGGCCCGGCGTGCAGGTGGTGGCGTTGGTTCCTGCTGCCGGACCGGTGCCTCCGCCGATCATCGTCGTCACGCCAGAAACCAGCGCCTCCTGCGCCTGCTGTGGGCAAATCCAGTGAATATGCGTATCCACGCCGCCCGCGGTGACGATCTTGCCTTCCCCGGCAATGACTTCAGTTCCCACGCCTATCGGGATCGTGACGTTGGGTTGAATATCGGGATTACCTGCTTTGCCGATGGCGAAGATCCTGCCGTTTTTGATGCCGATATCCGCTTTCACGATCCCCCAGTGATCGACGATCAGCGCGTTGGTGATCACCAGATCCACGCATGCATCGGCGCGCATTTGTCCCTGGCCCATGCCGTCGCGGATCACTTTTCCGCCGCCGAATTTGACCTCTTCGCCGTAGGTGGTGAAGTCTTGTTCCACCTCGATCCACAGGTCGGTATCCGCCAGGCGCACTTTATCGCCGGTGGTTGGGCCAAACATGTCGGCGTACGCCTGCCGGGAAATGTCACTCATTATCTGCCTCCAGTGCGCCCATCACTTCGCTGCGAAAACCCACGATCCTTTGTGCACCGGCAACGCGCACCAGTTCGACTTCGCGTTTTTGTCCTGGCTCAAAACGCACCGCTGTGCCCGCAGCAATGTTCAGACGAAAGCCGCGTGCGGCCAGCCTGTCAAAGCGCAGCGCCGGGTTTACTTCGTAAAAGTGATAGTGCGAGCCCACCTGGATGGGTCTGTCGCCATGATTTTCCACCACGATCGTGCAGGTCTCCCGCCCCTGATTAAGCGCGATATTGCCTTTTGCGATCTGATATTCACCTGGGATCATTGCCGCTCCTTAGACGATCGGGTTGTGGACAGTGACCAGCTTCGAACCGTCCGGAAATGTGGCTTCAACCTGAATATCCGGGATCATCTCCGGTACGCCTTCCATCACCTGATCGCGGCGCAGGACGTGACGCCCGTCTTCCATCAGCGCGGCCACGGTTTGCCCGTCACGCGCCCCTTCCATGATGAAAGCGCTAATCAGCGCCACCGATTCCGGGTAGTTCAGCTTCAGCCCGCGGGCCAGGCGACGTTCCGCCACCAGCGCAGCGGTAAACAGCAACAGCTTGTCTTTTTCTCTGGGAGTCAGTTCCATTAGGGTTCTCTTAGGTTTGCCAGATTCGCGGGAGTACGGGCGCTTTATGTGTCAGCAGCGGGCGCAGAAATTGCCAGATGTCGCGCATAACGCGCTGGACAACCAGGTTGTCGTTAGCAAGAAAACGGATTGTCAGCAACGAATCGTTAAGCGTTGCCCCGGCGTAATCGCCAAGCGCCGTAAGCCGCTCCCGCGTGCCCTCGAGCATATGTTCGCTGGCCGGATAACACAGCAACGTGCCGACCCAGGGATGATGTGCGACGCCGCTCAGATTCCCCTCCTGCAACTGCAAGCGTTCTATCAGCAGTGGCTGCCCATCTCGCCATACTTCCAGGCGGTTTTGCAGCGTGCCGTAACTGAAGGTCTCCTGCATAACCGGTCGGCCAAGACACAGCAGATCCCAGGCCAGCAGGCGGCTTGTGGATGTCAGATGAAAGACGGTCTGAATAGCGGCGTTGGCGCCGGGAAAGAGGATCGTATCCTGCGGCAACCACTCCAGCGTCGCGTGAGGAGTGAGGGTAAAATGCTGGCGCAGTAATGCCTGCGGTCCACGGCTGCGGTAAAACTTTCCCGCGCCAGGCTGGGTGATTAACGCGTGGCTGTTTTCGTCGAGCGTTACGGCGATATGGAGCTCATCCCCGCCGACGATCCCCGCCGGTGGATGAAGCAAATAGAGATGGCATACGTCCTCTTCCGGGTAAAACGGGCGTTGAACCGTCAATGGACCATGATGACGCGCCGAGGCGAGCACCGTTTTGTGCCCGGTGCAGGTAAAATGCAGATCCAGTTCGGCCTGCCAGCCCCGTGTGAGTGTCTCGTGCGCAACCGTGTCCAGAGCGTTTCCCCTATCAGCATGAGGGTGTTTGCATACAAAAAAGTATGCCTCAGCGCATCGGGAAATCGATCATATGAGAAGCTTATGGATAAAGGGGCGACAATACGCCGCCCCACCAGGGTTTTACAGTAAAACGAGGGGCATCCAGACCAGACCGGTAATCACCAGCAGCACGAGGAAAATCAGGCCAAAAATAGCACCGAGTCGCCAGTAATCCACCGTTGGTAAATAGCCGCTGCCGTAGTAGATAGGGCTAGGGCCGGTGGCGTACGGGGTCAGAATGCTGCCCAGACCAATGGCGGCGCCGACCATCAGGCAGAAGACCGGTAGCGGGATTTCCGGCATTGCCAGCGCGGCGGCAATCATCATCGGTGCGAGGGCGGAGGTATACGCCGTGGCGCTGGCAAAGAAGTAGCGCAGCAGATAGAACACCACGATAAGCGCCACCATCACCATCATCGGCGAATAACCGCTCAGCCCATTTGCCAGCAGCTTGCCGAACCAGGTAATAAAACCGGTGTTATTGAGCCCGGTGGCCAGCGTGATCAGCGAGGCCAGCCAGAAAAAGACGTTCCATGCGGCTTTATTGCTGACGATGTCATCCCAGCTAATGATGCGCAGCACCAGCATCAACGCCACCACGCTGTATCCGACCATCGCAGCGTCAATATAATCGCCGCCGAAGATCCACAGCACCAGCGCGCCGACCATCAGCACCAGCATCTTTTTCTCGCGAGCGCAGAGCGGTCCCATCGATTTTAGTTCGGTATCCGCCCAGCGTGGAACCTGATCACCGGATTTCAGCACCGGTGGATACAACACGTACGCCAGCCACGGCACGATCAGCACCAGTAAAATGCTCAGCGGCAGCATGCCTAAGAACCAGTCACCCCAGCTTAGCGCGGTGTGGGACGCGCCTTTCATCAGACCGATCAACAGCAGGTTCGGCGCCATTGCCGTTAAGAAAATGGCGCTGGTAACGCAGTCAGCGACAATACCCATCCACATGATGTACGAGCCAATAGAGCGTGAACTGGCGCTATTGGGTTGTGAGTTATACAGCGGCGGCAGGTTGCGGATAATCGGGTAGATTATTCCGGCCCCACGGGCGGAGTTGGAAGGTGTGACGGGAGCGAGGATAAGTTCGGAGAACATCACCGCATAGCCGAGAAACAGCGTCCTATGCCCCATCTTTTTCACCAGCATCAGCGCGATTCGCCGACCGAGTCCGGTTTTCTCATAGCCAGTACCAAACATAAAGGCCGCGAAGATCAGCCAGATGACCGAGTTTGAAAAGCCAGATACCGCCCACGACAGCGATTTGGCGGTAAATTTAAAACCGTCCTGCGCGAGTTGCTCCGGGCTGAACAGCAGCCACGGTGAAAGGACGGCGATGATCGAAATGCCAATCATCGCCACTACCGCGCCCGGTACAGGTTCCAGAATAAGCCCGACAATCACACCGGTAAAGACGGCAAAATAGAGCCAGGTGTGGCTCTCAAGACCGGTGGGGACGGGTAGAACAGCAATAATGGCGATGACCACCAGCGGAGCCAGGTATCGCCACCAACCAGCTAAAGGTGCCATTGTTGTATCCCTACGAAAGAGGAGAGGCGTAGCGCCTCTCCGGGAGGGTTATTTGATGTAATGCACGTGCTCGCAGATTTCATCGACGATAGGGTCGCGACGTTCAGCGAACAGCTTTTTGTTTTCAGCGATCAGGTTATTGCCGTGGGTATCGATGGAAACGATCAGCGGGCCGAACTCTTTTACCCGACACACCCACAGGGACTCCGGCATGCCGAGTTCCGTCCAGTGCACCTCTTCGATCTCCTCAACCTGGGTTGCCGCCACGACTGCGCAGCCTGCCGGGAAGATGACGTGCAGCGCTTTAAACTGCTTGCAGCCTTCTTCCGTCAGCGGTCCCATGCCGCCCTTGCCGACCACCAGTTTGACGCCAGTCTGTTCGATAAAGTCTTTCTCAAACGCTTCCATACGCATGCTGGTGGTTGGGCCGACGGAAACCATTTCCCATTTTTCACCGTTCTTACGTACGATCGGGCCCGCGTGGAAAATGGCTTTGCCGTTCAGGTCATAAGGAATCGGGCGCTTCAGTTCGATCAGGCGGCGGTGGCAAACGTCACGGCAGGTCACCAGCGTACCGGTCAGGTAAATGACATCGCCAACGCGAATGTCTGCCAGATCTTCTGCTTTGATCGGGGTTGTGAGGATCTTTTTCATAACGCGCTCCGGGTGTGAGACAGGTTTTCGAAGGAGAGGTCAGCATGAACCAACAGCGTGCCGCGACGGTGGGCCCAGCAGCCGGTAGAGACGGCAACGCCGATAGTCGACGGGTGGCGCGCGGCGGATTCGATATGCACGCCCATCACCGAGCTATTACCGGTCAATCCTTGCGGACCAATGCCCAGACGGTTAAGTCCTTCTTCCAGACGCAGTTCCAGTTCGGCCGCTTTCGGATTCGGATGACGTGAGCCGATAGGGCGCAGCACCGCTTTACGAGAAAGAACGGCGGCGGTTTCTACGGAGGTGGCAATACCTACGCCCACCAGCACCGGCGGACAGGCGTTGACTGCCAGCGTGGAGATATTTTCAAAAACAAATTTCACCACACCTTCGTAGCCCTCAGAAGGCATTAACACTTTCGAGCGTCCCGGTAGCGTACAGCCGCCGCCTGCCATGTAGACTTCGATTTCCGCGTCATCGTTATCAGGGATGATGTCCCAGGTGACCCACGGCACACCGGTACCTGTATTTTTGCCGGTATTCACTTCGTCAAAAATCTCGACCGCGTTATGGCGCAGCGGCGCTTTTACCGTGGCGTCTTCAACGGCCTGCTTCAGAATGCTTTGCAGTTCGCCGAGGAGCGGAAAACGGGAACCGACCTTCACGAAGAACATAATCTCGCCGGTGTCCTGACAGGCTGGGCGGTTCAGGTCGATAGCTTTCTGCATGTTGTCAAACATGGTGTGGTAGATGATTTTACCCATCGGCGAGGTTTCGCCTTCACGCAGCTTTTTTAATTTATCCACGACGTCATCGGGCATGCGGGTAGAAATCATGGCGGTAAAATCGGCGACAATGTTAGTCAGCGTATTTATCGCATTTTGGTTATTTTGATTGCTCATCTTGTTAACTCCAGTTCTTTTATTTATCTGGAAATAAATTCTCCGCCACAAACTACCACTAAAAGTGTGGATTAATATTATTTGCCACTGTGAATATCTAATTAACAGTTCGTGAATGATGGCCGGATAAGGCAATAAAAATTGCGCAAAGGCAGGGTTTAAGACGCATGAGAGAATTACACTGCGGTGAACAACATTACGGATAGACCGATCATGCTGAACACGTATCCCCTGGCGAAAGACCTGCAGGTGTTGGTTGAAATTGTGCATAGTGGCAGCTTCAGCGCCGCCGCCTCGACGCTGGGGCAAACGCCGGCGTTTGTGACAAAACGCATTCAGATCCTAGAGTCCGCGCTGGGGACGACGCTGCTAAGCCGCTCTGCGCGTGGTGTAGCGCTCACGGAGAGTGGTCAACGTTGCTATGAACATGCGCAGGCGATCCTCGCGAGTTATCAGCATCTGGTCGATGACGTCACGCAACTCAAAACGCGCCCGGCAGGGATGATTCGTATCGGCTGTAGTTTTGGCTTTGGGCGCAGTTATATTGCACCGGCAATTACCGAATTGATGCATAGCTACCCTGAATTACAGGTGCATTTTGAGCTTTACGATCGGCAAATTGATTTGGCGCAGGATAATATCGATTTGGATATTCGTATTAATGACGAGATACCGGATTATTATATTGCGCATTTGTTAACGAAAAACAAAAGAATATTGTGTGCGGCCCCACCGTACTTACAAAAATACGGTGAGCCGATGACGTTACAGGAATTAAGTCGTCATGATTGTCTGGTCACCAAAGAACGCGATATGACTCACGGGGTGTGGGAACTGGACAATGGTCAGGAGAAAAAGTCGGTCAAGGTGGCGGGACATCTTTCCTCTAACAGCGGTGAGATTGTGTTGCAGTGGGCGCTACAGGGAAAAGGGATTATGTTGCGTTCCGAATGGGATGTGCAGCCGTTTCTGGCCAGCGGTGAACTGGTGCGTGTGCTGCCGGACTATGCGCAGAGCGCTAATATCTGGGCGGTTTATCAGGAGCCGCTGTATCGCAGCGTGAAGCTGCGCGTGTGCGTGGAGTTTCTGGCGACGTGGTGTCAGAACCGATTAGGCAAACCGGTGGAGGGGTATCACATCCCCCACGCCGGATAAGACGCCGTTGCGTCGCTATCCGACAATAAAATCACTCGGGGTCTCGTTCGCGTTTTTTCTTCAGCTTGGTCCAGATCTTCGGCTCCTGACGACGCCACAGACGCTGAATGTTGTCATGGTGACGAAGCAGAATTAAGCACGACAGCATGGACACCGGGAAAGTGAACTGGGGATTGAACCACCAGACGTAAAAAGGGGCGATCAACGCGCTGACGATAGCGCCTAACGACGAGTAGCCGCTCAACAGGACGGTCAGCAGCCAGGTCCCGGCCATCACGCCGGTTAAGTCCCAACCAATCGGCGCAATCGCGCCAAAAGCGGTGGCAACGCCTTTCCCACCTTTAAAGCCGAAGAATACCGGCCAAATGTGGCCCAGACAGGCGGCGATTGCGATCAATCCCAGCCAGAAGGGGCTGACGCCTAGCGCATAGGCACCCCAGACGGGTAACATACCTTTCAGGACGTCGAAAATCAGTACCGCGACGGCGGCTCCCTTGCCACCGATGCGCAGCACGTTTGTCGCGCCCGGATTCCCAGAGCCGCTGTCGCGCGGGTCCGGCAATCCAGCAAGGCGGCATACCAGAATAGCACTGGAAATTGAGCCACAGAGGTACGCGAAGATAATCATTCCAGGCGCGATTGCACTCATAAGCTGTTCCGTTTTGAAAATGTCGTGTAAAACGCTACTTCTGTGGATAATACGCATATTTCGCCGGAAGTGGTATCCGGGTTAGCCAAAAAGCAGGCAGGTCGTGATGGATATTGTATTTATAGAGCAACTTTCTGTAATCACCACTATTGGTGTTTACGACTGGGAACAAACGATCGAACAACGGTTGGTGTTCGATATCGAAATGGCATGGGATAACCGCAAATCGGCTAAAAGCGATGATGTGGCTGATTGCCTG
Source organism: Citrobacter sp. Cpo012 (assembly GCF_030333015.1). Lineage (NCBI taxonomy): Bacteria > Pseudomonadati > Pseudomonadota > Gammaproteobacteria > Enterobacterales > Enterobacteriaceae > Citrobacter > Citrobacter sp. Cpo012. The sequence goes on from NZ_JAOWGR010000033.1 coordinate 248,634, forward strand.
AGCTATGCTGATATTGCTCAAACGGTTGTTAATCATGTGGAAGGTGGGCGCTTTGCGCTGGTAGAACGGGTTGCGGAAGAGGTGGCAGATCTGCTGCTTAGCCGCTTTAATTCTCCCTGGGTACGGATCAAACTCAGTAAACCTGGCGCGGTAGCCCGTGCGGCGAACGTCGGGGTTATCATTGAGCGTGGCAATAATCTGAAAGAAAATAATTAATTTAATAATTTCTAAAACAAACGGGTATAAAAGGGTCCTTTCGTCGGCTCTTTTTTGCCGTGGTTTCTCTATCTAGGGGTTTATTAATGAGTGATATGCACTCGCTGCTGGTGGCGGCAATTTTGGGTGTGGTCGAAGGATTGACGGAATTTTTACCCGTTTCCAGTACCGGCCATATGATTATTGTTGGCCACTTATTGGGTTTTGAGGGTGACACTGCGAAAACATTCGAAGTGGTTATCCAGTTAGGTTCTATCCTGGCCGTTGTGGTGATGTTCTGGCGACGTCTGTTTGGCCTGATCGGTATTCACTTCGGCAAGGCTCCGCATGAAGGCACTGGCAAAGGTCGACTGACGCTGGGACATATCCTGTTGGGGATGATTCCAGCCGTGGTACTGGGGCTAATCTTCCACGACACCATCAAATCGCTGTTTAACCCGATCAACGTGATGTATGCGCTGGTGGTGGGTGGTGTACTGCTGATTGCCGCAGAATGCCTGAAGCCGAAAGAACCGCGTGCGCCGGGTCTGGATGATATGACCTATCGCCAGGCGTTTATGATTGGCTGTTTCCAGTGTCTGGCGCTGTGGCCGGGTTTTTCTCGCTCCGGGGCGACGATTTCTGGCGGCATGCTGATGGGCGTGAGTCGTTACGCGGCCTCGGAATTCTCCTTCCTGTTGGCCGTGCCGATGATGATGGGCGCGACGGCGCTGGATCTCTACAAGAGCTGGTCTTTCCTTAGCGCATCAGATATCCCGATGTTTGCAGTCGGATTTGTGACGGCGTTTATCGTGGCGCTGGTGGCGATCAAAACCTTCCTGCAACTGATTAAACGCATCTCGTTCATTCCGTTTGCGATTTACCGCTTTATTGTGGCGGCTGCCGTTTACGTCGTGTTCTTCTGATGACTTACCGTGGTGCCGGATGGCGGCGTTCCGCCTTATCCGGCCTACGGGTTATATCCATTTCGAACCTGTAGATCGGATAAGCACAGCGCATCCGGCAACGCAGTGTCTACGCTTTCGGGCAACGCTGCTCCTTCCAACTGGCTACCGCCGCGATGCGACGCCGGGTCAGTTCTTCACGAATTGCCTGACCTTTGAATCCAGCTTCAACCACGTCTTTCGTTGGCACCGCCTGCGCAACCTGCCAGGCTTCGCGCAACAGTCTGCCTTGCGGATAATCTGCCGCTTCAAAACCGGTTCGCCCACGCACATCGGCCTCGCTGGTGAGGGCGATTTGCTCCACGCGTTGCGGTTTGCGCCAGGCATCGATGGAATCAAACAGCTTAACGATGGTTTTCGGCTGCAGGATCGGGAAGGTATGAATGAGGTCGTGGAACTCGGAAACCAGTTTGGCTAAATCACGGATGTCATTCGGCACGCGCAGGCGCTGGCACAGTTGTTCGACAAGCTTAACACCCGCCGGACCGTGGCCGTGATGGCGCGGCCACAGCGCTTTAGGCGTCAATGCCTTGCCAAGATCGTGGCACAGCGTAGCAAAACGCACGTCGACCTCCGGACTTAACATGGCTGCCATCGACAGCGTCATCAGCGTGTGAATGCCGGTGTCGATTTCCGGATGCCACTGCGCGGGAGCTGGAACGCCAAACAAAGCATCCACTTCCGGAAACAGGACGCGCAGTGCGTCGCAGTCGCGCAGGACCTGGAAAAATACCTGTGGGTTACGGGTGGTTAATGCGCCTTCGGTTTCTTTCCACACCCGCTCTGGTGTCAGATGCTCCAGTTCACCAGCGGCGGTCATGTCACGCATTAGCGTCATGGTTTCGTCAGCAATCCGAAAACCGAGATGTGCGTAGCGGGCAGCAAAGCGTGCCACGCGCAGTACGCGCAGCGGATCTTCGCTAAAGGCAGATGAAACATGGCGCAGCAGACGGTTTTCCAGATCGTCGCGTCCGTTATACGGGTCGATAATCTCCCCGTCGTCATCGCGGGCGATTGCGTTGATGGTCAGGTCACGACGCTGAAGATCGGCCTCCAGCGTGACATCTGCGGCGGCATAGCAGGTGAACCCGGTATACCCCGAGCCTGACTTACGTTCGGTACGCGCCAGCGCATACTCTTCGCGGGTTTGCGGATGCAGAAACACGGGAAAATCGCGGCCTACCTGCTGGTAGCCCGCGTCGAGCATCTCTTGCGGCGTGGCGCCAACAACAACCCAATCTTTATCTTTAATCGGTAGCCCTAATAACGCATCCCGAACAGCACCACCGACCAGATAAATCTTCACGCCACTTTCCTTTTGAAAACTATGATCCCTTAATCATATGTCAGTGTGGCGGAGAAGGCGATTCAGTTCATCCAGCGATCTTTGCGTTTACGGCTTGGGATCATGTGTGGCAGAACCAGGCCGAGCAGCAGACCAAGACCCAACACGCCGCCACCGTACATAAACCACTGCATGATGATGGTGCGCTGTTTGTCATCAAGCTGAAGGTTGGCTGCGCTGACCTTCTTTTGCGCCACGATAAGCTCGTTTTTCAGCTTCTGGTTTTCTTGTTTCAGCCCGTCGATCACGCTGTCGCTTTGCGCTACCTTTTGCTGCATATCAGCGGTGCGCTGGTTCCACGTGGTATCGATATTATTGAGCTTATCGGTCAAGGTCTTAACCTGGTTTTCCAGGTCGGGAACGCGGGTACGCAGGCTCGGCGTACTGTTCAGCTCTTTCAGTGGGATCCAGGCGGTACGTCCGGTGCTGTCTTTCACCTGGCCGTAGTTAGTGTTGGCATCGGTCTGTAATAGCGTGACTTCCTCGCCGGCGTTAACCGTACCCACGAGGCGATAATTATCTCCCGGACCGCTGCGGACCCAGGTGTTCAGTTCGTCAGAGACATAGCGCTTTTCTTCGGCATGAGAGACTGCAGTGGCGCTAAGTGCGAGTAAAGTTAATCCAATCAGGCGTAATTTTGGCATCAGGCTGTCGTTATTGTCATAGAAAGTGGAACGATAGTAGTGGCATCAGTGTCTCTACGCAAAGCATTCGACATCAATCGGAATCATCTGTGTCCTTTTTGCCACCACTCGAAACTTTTACGCCCGTCAAATTGCTCGTTGCATGGCAATTTGGCGCAAAATACTATCTACTGACCATAAAGAACGAACTTAGTTCGCAGTCAGTTTTCTCAACTGTGACATAACCCATAAGTACAAGACCATGGCCCAGGAAATCGAATTAAAATTTATCGTCAATAGTGACGCTGTAGATGCGCTACGTGAACGTCTGAATACGCTGGGGGGAGAGCATCATGCGCCCAGCCAGTTGCTGAATATCTACTACGAAACACCGGATGCGTGGTTGCGTGGTCACGATATGGGGCTGCGTATTCGCGGTGAAAATGGTCATTACGAAATGACCATGAAAATTGCCGGACGCGTGACGGGCGGACTGCACCAACGGCCGGAATATAACGTTGCGCTAAACGCGCCTGAGCTGGACCTCACCTTGTTCCCAACGGAAGTCTGGCCTGATGGCGAGCTGCCTGCTGAACTTGCTTCTCAAGTGCAGCCGTTGTTCAGCACCGATTTTTACCGTGAGAAATGGTTGGTTGATGTTGATGGCAGCCGGATTGAAATGGCCCTCGATCTGGGGGAGGTGAAAGCGGGCGAGTTTGCAGAACCTATCTGTGAGCTTGAACTTGAACTGCTAAGCGGCGATACCCGTGCGGTACTGAAGCTGGCAAACCAGCTGGTTTCGCAAACCGGTTTACGCCAGGGTAGCTTGAGCAAAGCAGCGCGCGGTTATCACCTGGCTCAGGGGAATGCGCCGCGCGAACTTAAGCCGACACGCATTTTGAAAGTTCCGGCGAAAGCGAGTATTGAGCAGGGGCTGGAAGCGGCGCTGGAGCTGGCATTATCACAGTGGCAGTACCATGAAGAGCTGTGGGTGCGCGGCGTTAAAGGGGCGAAAGCCGAGGTGCTGGCGGCTATGGGCCTGGTGCGTCACATTCTGATGCTGTTTGGCGGTAATGTGCCGCGAAAAGCGAGCGCTCACTTACGTGATTTGTTGACCCAGTCGGAAGCGATCATTTCGTCGGACGTTTCTGCTGTTTCGGCGGTTTACAGCACGCAAACGGCAATGGCCAAGCTGGCGCTGACCGAATGGCTGGTGACCAAAGGATGGCAGCCGTTCCTTGATGCGAAGGCGCAGGGAAAAATTGCCGACTCCTTTAAGCGTTTCTCGGATACCCATCTTTCACGCCATGCCGCTGAGCTGAAAACCGCTTTTGCGCAGCCGCTGGGCGATCAGTACGCCGATCAGCTTCCACGTTTGACGCGCAACATTGATAGCATGCTGATGCTGGCGGGATACTACGATGAAAATGTCGCATCAGAATGGATCGCCAACTGGCAGGGTTTGCGCCACGCCATTGCGGCCAACCAATATATTGAAATTGAACACTTCCGTAACGAGGCAATTGCACTGGAACCGTTCTGGCTGCACAGCGGAAAACGATAATCAGCGCCGAGGCCGGGATGCCTGATGGCGCTGCGCTTATCAGGCCTACGCGATGTGTGTAACTGTCATGTAGGCCGGATAAGGCGAAAAGACGCATCCGGCACCATTCAAAGGATAACCCGTAAATGAAGCAGCTCTCTTCACCGTTACAGCAGTACTGGCCGACCGTTGTTGAGCGGCTGCCAGCAGCAATATCTGAGTCCTCGCTTAGCGTTCAGGCGAAGTCAGTACTTACATTCAGCGATTTTGTCCGTGACAGCATTATTGCCCATCCCGAATGGCTGGCTGAGCTGGAAAGCGCTCCACCCCTGGCGGATGAATGGCAACACTATGCCGACTGGTTACAGCAAACATTGGCTGACGTTAGTGATGAAAACACGCTGATGCGTGAGTTACGCCTGTTTCGCCGTCGCATTATGGTGCGTATCGCCTGGGCACAGACGTTGTCGCTGGTGACCGAAGAGAGTATTTTGCAGCAGCTAAGCCATCTGGCTGAAACGTTGATCGTCGCCGCGCGTGACTGGTTATACGCCGCCTGCTGTCGCGAATGGGGTACGCCCTGTAATCCTGAAGGTGTGGCGCAGCCGCTGCTGATTTTAGGCATGGGGAAACTGGGTGGCGGCGAGCTGAATTTTTCCTCCGATATCGACCTGATTTTTGCCTGGCCAGAACATGGCAGCACACAGGGCGGGCGACGCGAGCTGGATAACGCCCAGTTCTTTACCCGTATGGGCCAGCGGCTCATTAAGGTATTAGATCAGCCCACAATGGATGGGTTTGTCTATCGGGTGGATATGCGTTTACGCCCGTTTGGTGACAGCGGTCCGTTGGTACTGAGCTTCTCTGCGCTGGAGGATTATTACCAGGAGCAAGGGCGCGACTGGGAACGCTATGCGATGGTCAAAGCCCGCATTATGGGCGATGCCGACGGCACTTACGTCAGCGAGCTTCGTGCCATGCTGCGGCCTTTTGTTTTCCGTCGCTATATTGATTTCAGCGTGATCCAGTCGTTGCGTAACATGAAAGGGATGATTGCGCGTGAAGTGCGCCGCCGTGGTCTGAAAGACAACATCAAGCTGGGGGCGGGCGGTATTCGCGAAATAGAATTTATCGTGCAGGTATTCCAGCTGATTCGCGGCGGACGTGAACCGTCGCTGCAATCCCGCTCGCTGTTACCGACGCTTAGCGCCATCAATGCGCTGCACCTGCTGTCTGATACCGATACGGAACAACTGCGAGCAGCCTATCTCTATTTACGCCGCCTGGAAAACCTGCTGCAAAGCATCAATGATGAACAGACCCAAACGTTGCCAGGCGATGAACTGAATCGCGCGCGGCTGGCGTGGGGGATGAACGTTGATGACTGGCAGCAATTAACTGATGTGCTGGCCAATCATATGGACAACGTACGCCGGGTATTTAACGAGCTGATTGGCGATGACGAATCTGAAACCCAGGAAGAGTCGCTTTCAGAACAGTGGCGCGAACTGTGGCAGGATGCATTACAGGAAGATGACACCACGCCGGTGCTGACGCATCTGGCGGATGACGATCGCCGGCGCGTGCTGTCTCTGATTGCTGATTTCCGCAAAGAGCTGGATAAACGCACCATTGGTCCACGCGGACGCCAGGTGCTGGATCATTTAATGCCGCATCTGCTGAGCGATGTCTGTACGCGTGACGATGCCTCAGTCCCGCTATCGCGCATTACCCCTCTGCTGGTAGGGATTGTTACCCGTACGACCTATCTGGAACTGCTGAGCGAATTCCCCGGGGCGCTGAAGCATCTGATTTCGCTCTGTGCGGCCTCGCCGATGGTCGCCAGCCAGCTGGCGCGGTATCCGCTGTTGCTCGATGAACTGCTGGATCCGAACACCCTGTATCAACCCACCGCGACGGACGCCTACCGTGATGAGCTGCGCCAGTATTTGCTGCGCGTGCCGGAAGATGACGAAGAGCAGCAACTTGAGGCTCTGCGCCAGTTTAAGCAAACGCAGCTACTGCGTATTGCTGCGGCTGATATCGCCGGTACGCTGCCGGTGATGAAGGTGAGCGACCATTTAACCTGGCTGGCGGAAGCTATTATTGATGCGGTAGTCCAGCAGGCGTGGACGCAGATGGTCGCGCGCTACGGTCAACCCACTCATCTTGGCGAACGCGAGGGGCGTGGCTTTGCCGTCGTCGGGTATGGCAAGCTGGGCGGTTGGGAGTTGGGTTACAGCTCGGATCTCGATTTGATCTTCCTGCATGACTGTCCGATGGACGTGATGACGGACGGTGAGCGTGAGATTGACGGGCGACAGTTCTATCTGCGTCTGGCGCAGCGCATTATGCACCTCTTCAGTACCCGTACTTCGTCCGGTATTTTGTACGAAGTGGATGCGCGTTTGCGTCCGTCAGGGGCGGCGGGAATGCTGGTGACATCGGCTGATGCTTTCGCCGATTATCAGCGTAACGAAGCCTGGACATGGGAGCATCAGGCGCTGGTGCGTGCTCGCGTAGTGTACGGCGACCCGCAGTTGACCTCTCAGTTTGATGCGATTCGTCGCGATATCATGACCCTCGTCCGCGATGGGAAAACCTTGCAGACCGAGGTGCGCGAAATGCGTGAGAAAATGCGTGCCCATTTGGGCAATAAGCATCGCGATCGTTTTGATATCAAAGCGGATGAAGGCGGCATCACAGACATTGAGTTTATTACGCAGTATCTGGTGCTGCGCTATGCGCATGAAAAACCGAAGCTGACGCGCTGGTCGGATAACGTGCGCATTCTGGAATTACTGGCGCAAAACGACATTATGGACGAGCAGGAAGCGCTGGCGCTTACCCGTGCTTATACGACGTTGCGTGATGAACTTCATCATCTTGCGTTGCAGGAACTTCCGGGCCATGTGGCGCTGGAGCACTTTGACGCTGAACGTACGCTGGTGCGTGACAGCTGGCAGAAGTGGCTGGTTGCCGAGTGAAGTGTGCTATTATCGCGCGCAAATTTTAAGACCCTCAGAGAATCTCTCAGGAGACAGGAATGAAAGTAACGCTGCCAGAGTTTGAACGTGCAGGAGTCATGGTTGTCGGTGATGTTATGCTGGATCGCTACTGGTACGGTCCTACCAGCCGTATTTCACCTGAAGCGCCGGTTCCGGTGGTGAAGGTCGATACCATCGAAGAACGTCCCGGTGGCGCAGCAAACGTGGCGATGAACATTGCCTCTCTGGGAGCGAATTCGCGTCTGGTGGGCCTGACCGGTATTGACGACGCGGCGCGTGCGCTGAGCAAAACGCTGGCGGATGTGAACGTAAAATGCGATTTCGTTTCCGTGCCGACCCATCCGACGATCACCAAACTGCGCGTGCTTTCCCGCAACCAGCAGCTGATTCGCCTGGATTTCGAAGAAGGTTTTGAAGGTGTGGATCCGCAGCCGCTGCACGAGCGTATTAACCAGGCGCTGGGTTCTATCGGTGCTCTGGTGCTCTCCGACTACGCCAAAGGCGCGTTGGCAAGCGTGCAGCAGATGATTGCTCTGGCGCGTAAGGCTGGGGTGCCGGTGCTTATCGATCCGAAAGGAACCGATTTTGAACGCTACCGTGGCGCAACGCTGCTGACGCCGAACCTGTCTGAGTTTGAAGCGGTGGCGGGCAAGTGCAAAAGCGAAGATGAACTGGTTGAACGCGGCATGAAAGTGATTGCTGATTTCGACCTTTCCGCACTGCTGATCACGCGATCCGAACAGGGGATGACGCTGCTGCAGCCGGGAAAATCGCCGCTGCATATGCCGACCCAGGCGCAGGAAGTGTATGACGTGACCGGTGCGGGCGATACGGTTATCGGCGTGCTGGCGGCGACGCTGGCGGCGGGTAACTCACTGGAAGAGGCGTGCTATTTTGCTAACGCCGCAGCCGGTGTTGTCGTTGGTAAGCTGGGGACCTCCACTGTTTCTCCGATTGAACTGGAAAACGCCGTGCGCGGTCGGGCCGATACTGGCTTTGGCGTGATGAGCGAATCTGAGCTGAAACAGGCCGTTGCCAGCGCCCGCAAGCGCGGCGAGAAAGTGGTAATGACCAACGGTGTGTTCGACATCCTGCATGCGGGCCATGTTTCCTATCTGGCGAATGCGCGCAAGCTGGGCGATCGCCTGATCGTGGCGGTCAACAGCGATGCTTCGACCAAACGTCTGAAAGGTGAAACGCGTCCGGTCAACCCGCTGGAACAGCGTATGATCGTACTGGGCGCGCTGGAGGCCGTCGACTGGGTGGTCTCTTTTGAAGAAGATACGCCGCAGCGTCTGATTGCTGGCATTCTGCCGGATCTGCTGGTCAAAGGCGGCGACTATAAGCCGGAGCAGATTGCGGGTAGTGAAGAGGTGTGGGCGAACGGCGGTGAAGTGCTGGTGCTGAACTTCGAAGATGGCTGCTCCACGACTAATATCATCAATAAGATCCAGAAAGACAGCGATAAATAACACCTGAAAAGTTTGCCGGATGGCGGTGTGAACACCTTATCCGGCCTACGTGACGTAACGTTTGTAGGCCGGATAAGACGCTTTCGCGTCGCCATCCGGCTTTTTTTCGCTTTATTCTTCAGCCGCAGCGCCTCTTTCCCTGATATACCCGCCATATTTCATGCCCTCTTAGATTTCATAGGAAACTGTGAACCCGCGCAGTAGTTTTGCGCACAATATGTACAGAATAACTTCGTATCCAGGGAAATACTGAAATTAGAAAAAGCATATGGCCTTAGCAGATATTCAATAACTGGAGGGTATGCTCATGAACAGCAATATGTATTCACTGAACAATTTCGATTTCCTGGCCCGTAGTTTTGCCAGGATGCAGGCTGAGGGCCATCCCATTGATATCCAGGCGATAACCGGGAATATGGATGAAGAACATCGTAGCTGGTTTTGCAAACGCTATGCGCTGTACTGCCAGCAGGCGACGGAAGCCAGGAAGCTAGAACTGGAACACTAACAGAAAAACGGGCCTTGCGGCCCGTTGTCGTTTTTACTCTTGGGGATCAACTGACGGGATCGCGGGGGCAGGCTTAACGTCTGCCGTTTTATCACGTGATTCAAGCTCAGTCAGACGTTGCTCAAGCAGCGCCAGCTTTTCACGCGTGCGCAATAAAACCTGAGTCTGTACATCGAATTCTTCGCGGCTTACCAGATCCAGACGGGTCAGCTGTGACTGCAGCGTTTGACGAATTTTCTTCTCGACGTCTTCGCCAAACTCGCGGATCCCTTTCGGCATCGACTCGTGAACCTGACGAGCAATCTGCTCAATTTTTTTCGGGTCAATCATTGTGGTTTCCCTGAACTGGTACGTGTTGCTGCCTATTGTAGTGCGAACTGGCACAGGCATAAACCAGAATTGTGTGAAGCTAAGACGAGTAAAGGCGTTGATGAAGGTAATCAATAGCGTTATAGTTAACCCGCTTATTCTCAGGGCGGGGCGAAATTCCCCACCGGCGGTAAATCAACTGATGTTGAAAGCCCGCGAGCGCTTTTTGTTACGGCAAAAAGGTCAGCAGATCCGGTGTAATTCCGGGGCCGACGGTTAGAGTCCGGATGGGAGAGAGTAACGATCCAGTCGGGCATGGACCCGCTCACGTTATTTTTTTGCCGCTTAGACGGTACTCCTAAGACTGCCCTGATTCTGGTAACCATAATTTTAGTGAGGTTTTTTTACCATGAATCAGACGCTACTTTCCTCTTTTGGTACGCCTTTCGAACGTGTTGAACATGCGCTGTCTGCGCTGCGTGAAGGACGCGGTGTAATGGTGCTTGACGACGAAGACCGTGAAAACGAAGGCGATATGATTTTCCCGGCAGAAACCATGACCGTAGAACAGATGGCGCTGACCATCCGTCACGGTAGCGGTATTGTTTGCCTGTGCATCACTGAAGACCGACGCAAACAGCTCGATCTGCCAATGATGGTGGAAAATAACACCAGCGCTTACGGTACCGGTTTTACCGTGACCATTGAAGCCGCAGAAGGCGTAACCACCGGCGTTTCCGCAGCAGACCGTGTTACAACGGTGCGTGCGGCAATTAAGGATGGCGCAAAACCTTCCGATCTTAACCGTCCGGGGCACGTTTTCCCGCTGCGTGCTCAGGCTGGCGGCGTGTTGACCCGCGGTGGTCATACTGAAGCAACCATCGACCTGATGACGCTGGCAGGGTTTAAACCAGCCGGTGTGCTGTGCGAACTGACCAATGATGACGGCACCATGGCCCGTGCGCCAGAGTGCATCGAATTTGCCGGTAAGCATAATATGGCTGTAGTGACTATCGAAGACCTGGTGGCTTACCGTCAGGCGCATGAGCGCAAAGCCAGCTAATTGCTGACTACCGCGACAACCGTGGTAGGGATAAAAAAACCGAAGTCAGTTTTCTGACTTCGGTTTTTTGTTATTGCAGCCTGGCTATTTAGTTCTGGCCAGTTTAAGTGCCCAGGCTCCGCTCATTACCAGCAACAGCACTAAACACAAACCAAAAGCGAGCAGGCAAGCCTGCGCCATATTCATAAAATGCCATGGCGGGAGCAGATACCAGCCTTCGGACTGCTGGTACAAATCGACAAACCACTTTTGCATGCTGCTAAGCGCTACGCCATCAGGAACGACAGGTGCGTCATAGCCGCAATCTCCAGTGGGCTTAAACCATTCTGGAGCCCAGTTTGCCAGCGGCAAATTGAAAGGGAATGTCGGATCGGTGGAACATCCCTGTACGCCAAAGAGCGAATCCGGGTCCGGGTTATGTACCGCATAATGAATGCCATTAAGTTTGATAGAGAACTTAATGCCCATAATGCTGCCATAAAATGCCGCAATGCAGCCGACCAGTTTTAGAATGAGGTTTTTAGGGTTTATTGCCGCGATCAGCCCACCGAAAACCATCACAAACATGGCAAAGCGGATGTATACACATTGCTCGCAAGGGGCCATGTAGAGATAGATTTGGAAGAACGAGTGCGCCAGAATAATTAACCCACCCATGGCACAAGCCATTAGCAACCACAAAAAGCGTCGCTCCTGCCATCTCACCAGGGTATTAACCGGTGCGGTACATAAGTCTCGCCACAATCCTTTGATAAAATCCATAGCCGGTTCCCTGTTTATTTTGTCGCCAGCTCTCTGACAAGCTCAGCCATGGAATCAATCGATTTGATGCTTTTGGTGTAGATCAGGTACTTACCATTGACGACGTAAGCCGGAACCCCCTGGATTTTGGCAACATCATAAGCCGCTTTCCATTTTTCCAGTGTCTCCTGGACTACGGGTTCTTTTAAGGCGCTCTCGAAGTCTGCTTGACTCATACCTGCAGCGTCCAGTCCTGTTTTGATGAATGAAGCGGGATCTTTACCGTCAGACCAGCGTTCTTTCTTATCGTGGTAGGCAGTGTAGTAAGCAAACTTAGCTTTTTTGAACTGTGATTTGGCATCAAACAATGAAATTCCTGCGGCCTGATCCTTAGCAATCATTACTGCAAATACTTCACTGGCCTGTTTGCCGTATTCTCCTTTGGTCTCGAGATGAAACGGTGTGAAGGCGACGAGATCGGCAACTTTATCTGACACCGGGCCGGTCACGGCTTTATCATATTTGTAGCAGAATGGGCAGGCGTAGCTGAATACTTTGATCAACGTTTTATCAGCATTGGGAATCGGTTTCTCCAGCACCATATAGTCAGTACCTTCAGTAAAAGCCGATGCTGCAAATGGTGAAACCAGCGCTGCCGTTAATACCACGCTTTTAAATAATGAAGTAATCCATTTAGATGACATAATTAATCCTTAATCTAACGAAATTATTTAAATATTTGTTGTGGGCGAACCAGTAATGCGCGGTAGTGCGTTTGGTTTGGTTTATCGGAAAGGACATCAATTTCGACTTTGACTTCTTTTGTTTTGTAGTCAATTTCGTTGATTTTGCCGATGGTTGGCTGTCCAACGTCAAATAAATTAATAGAACCACCAAATCCAAACATCGTGTCGCGGTCTTTTTGATATTCAATTACCGACGTGATAGGACTGTAGAAATCATAACCGCGCTCTTTCCCGTATTCCCAAACTTGCTGAACGGTTCCTTTTTTCTCGTCAATTTTATATTCGACGAATCGGGAGTATTTCATTGTTGGTAGAGCCGGTTGTTCGAGTCCACGGCCATCGCCATTGTCAAAGATGGTTAGCGTTCCTTTGCTGGAGAGCCAGGCGGTGTGTTGGGTGTAGGTAAAATCGAAATCAGTATTCTCGCACTTACCGTTTTCATCACACTTCAGCGCGTTGCCCTTATCATCAACCGGTTTTAACAGTTTGCTTGCCAGCGCCTTATTCCAGCCTTTAGACGGTGCCAGGATCCATTTAACCTGTTTATCACGACCGATTTTGACGACACCCTGATGGCGGGAAGAAAGAATGATGGAGTCATCTTTAGCGTCATAGGCAATGGAGTTGACGTGAGCCCAGTTACGGCCCGCACCAACGCCGAGGGCGTCACCATAGGGGGTATCTGGCTCCAGTTTCGCCTGTTGGCCTGCGTGAGCGAGATCCACGTTGACGCATACCGCGCCTGCGTCCAGCGCACCCAGCAGCGCGTCACGCATCGGGTCGAGAATTTGTGTCAGATCCCATACGTCAACAACACGTCCAGATTTATCGACTTCAATAATCTGGTCGCGGATGGTATGTACGTGAAGGCCATCTTCTTTGCGATAATCGCGTTTACCCACGCGAAGCAGTACGGTGCCGTTCACTGTTTCGACCGACTCATGCGACGCGTCGAGGAATCCGCGAGGCAGCTTATGGTCGGCCAGAATTTGCCCCAGCATATCGAATTCATACCAGTGCTGGCCCTGGACGGCGGTGAAGGTGCCTCGCGGTGTTTCACGAATACCCATCAGGTAGCCGCGCTTGTTGATATCCATGTCATGGCCGTCATAGAAGGTGTCCTGATCCAGCCACCACCGATATTCACCTTCCGTATCGACGACAAAGGTAAAGGGTGCGATATCAAAGGGGAGTGCGCCGCCAGCTGGACCCGCATCCAGGATGCCGGCATTTTTATCTTTTTCGCCATGCCAGTGGAATTCTGCACCCTGCGGGGTAAAGGTGTGGGTATTCACCAGATAAAGACGATCTTCAAAACCCGGTGCTACTTTAATCACTTTTGTTTGCTGCAAATCAGATATTGAGCGGTTATCCATGTAGTGATTTACGATGGCTGATGTTTGCACCACATAATCATCTTTCATGGCCTTACCGTTTTCTTTATATTCAACGGTTACCTTATTTGCGAACTTTTGATAAAGGCCAAAAATAGGAATGCCATCGTACGTGGCGAGTGACTCTTTGCCGACGGTATAAGTCACCGGAACGCCTTTTTCACCTTTACCATGGACGGTAACTTTAACATCTGAAATAACGTGGCTATCTAATTCAACCAGCGCAGTAAGCGGGGCATTTCCATAAGGGTCAACTACTATTGCGCCCAATTTTCCTGCAGGTTGGGCCGGTTGAAAACCAGCGGCAAGAGAGTTTCCTGCTGCTAATCCAAATGTCAGTGCCAGAGTCCCTGCCAGAAGTGTTTTTCGGTATTGTGTAAACATGGATATATCTCCTTATATTACCTATAAATATAATCTTGCTGAATATATTATGTTTTTACGGTTTTGATAAAATAAAATGGTATTGCTAATACTACTTTTGTAATGCATTAATTAATATTGATGAAATGTATTATTCTTCAGGAGCTAATTTTTATTATTTTTTGATAGTATGAGTGAGATATTTTAAGAACAATATTTATTATTGCGTAGTGTGATCTTGTCGACATTGTTTTAATTGTCTATAACGAGTTTGGCTAATAGCTTAGCCGCTGATTTATATGATCGAAATCATATATTTGTTTCTGAAATATGCCACTATATGAGTATGTCAGAATAAGGTTGTGTAAAATTTTAACGTTAAATGTTTAATGATGTTAAATTTTAAGGGTAGAAGAATGTTTATTGCCTGGTATTGGATTGTATTAATTGCACTCGTTGCGGTGGGTTATTATTGCCATATGAAACGTTATTGTCGGGCATTCCGCCAGGACAGAGATGCCTTACTTGAAGCGCGAAACAAACTCTTTCGTCGCTCTGGTGAAGATAACAGCGCGATTAAGGAACAGGATTAGTCCTTCATATTCTGCTATGGATGAGCGGATGCTGTAAATTTGCAGGGTGGCATCCGCCCTCTGGATTATCCGATTCCCATTGACTGGAGGATGACGAGGCTTAATCCCATCACCGACATTCCACATAACACCCCATAGCTGGGATTATTATTGGGATCGATCTCTTTTGCCAACGGCATCAATTCATCGACGGACAGCGCCACCATAATACCTGCGACAGCCGCCATTATTGCCGCCATCACCACCGGTGATATCAGGCTACCGAGAATTAACCACGCCAGTACGCCGCCCAGTATTTCTGCCATACCTGAAATCCCTGCCCAGAATATCGCCGTACGTTTGGAGCCTGTGGCGGCATAGACGGGACCCGCCACCGCTAATCCTTCAGGAATATTGTGCAATGCAACGGCGAGGGCAATACCAAAGCCCAGCTCAAGGTTGCTACTGGCGGTAACAAACGTCGCAATCCCTTCAGGAAAGTTGTGCAGGCTGATGCCGAGCGTTAATAAAATCGCGGTGCGTTTAATAGAGCCGGGTAGAGGCTGCGTTGTTTTTTGTACCAGATCCTGAGGGTGCGCGTGCGGCAATAGACGGTCCAGGCCAAAGTAGCCCAGTAAGCCAACGATGAACATTCCGTAGCCTAATACTGGCGACATACCTTCAGCGGCCAGCGCAGCAGGTAGCATCTCCATAAGGGAGATCAGTAGCATAATCCCGGCGGCGAAGCCTAAAGAAAAGGCGAGAACGCGGTTAGACGGTTTTTGCCCTAACACGCCGAGAAATGCGCCGATAAACGTGGCGGCACCTGCCAGTAAAGTCAGAAGTAAAGGTACTGACATCGACAAATAAAACTCCTTATCAATCTGCTATCCGGGTTGGATCGTCAAAATAACTGATGATCTTCATCATCGTTATCTGAGTTCTTCATCAACCGAATAAGCGTATTGTGGTGGTATCAAAATGACTCCCTCAGTAAGGATATCATCATGTCTTCAACTCGTATGCCAGCATTGTTTTTGGGTCACGGTAGCCCGATGAATGTTCTGGAAGATAACGTTTATACCCGTGCCTGGCAGCAACTGGGGGAAACGTTGCCGCGTCCGAAAGCCATTGTGGTGGTCTCGGCGCACTGGTTCACCCGTGGAACGGGTGTGACTGCGATGGAAGCCCCCAAAACGATCCACGATTTTGGCGGTTTTCCGCAAGCATTATATGACACCCATTACCCGGCTCCCGGCTCGCCTGAACTGGCGCAGCATCTGGTTGACTTGCTTGCTCCTGTGCCTGTTACCCTGGACAAAGAAGCCTGGGGTTTTGACCACGGTTCCTGGGGCGTGCTGATCAAGATGTATCCGAATGCGGACATTCCGATGGTGCAGTTGAGTATCGACAGCACCAAACCCGCGTCATGGCATTTTGAGATGGGCCGTAAGCTGGCGGCGCTGCGTGATGAGGGCATTATGCTGGTGGCCAGTGGTAACGTGGTGCATAACCTGCGCACTGCGCGCTGGCACGGTGAGAACACGCCTTATCCGTGGGCGACTTCATTCAATGACTATGTTAAGGCAAACCTGACATGGCAGGGACCGGTTGAGCAGCACCCACTGGTGAACTATCTCGATCATGAAGGTGGATCGTTGTCGAACCCGACGCCGGATCACTATCTGCCGCTGCTGTATGTACTCGGGGCTTGGGATGGTAAAGAGTCTGTCACGATCCCGGTAGATGGTATTGAGATGGGAAGTTTAAGTATGTTGTCGGTGCAGGTAGGATGATGAATGCCCGATGGCACTGCGCTTATCGGGCATTAAGTTCGCGTCGTAGGCCGGGTAAGGCGAAGCCACCACCCGGCACTTTCAATCATTCGACAAAAATATGCGGATAGAAACGTGACAGATCCTGCGTGATCAACGCGCGGTCTTCACGAATGCCG
Organism: Citrobacter sp. Cpo012; assembly: GCF_030333015.1. Lineage (NCBI taxonomy): Bacteria > Pseudomonadati > Pseudomonadota > Gammaproteobacteria > Enterobacterales > Enterobacteriaceae > Citrobacter > Citrobacter sp. Cpo012. The sequence continues at coordinate 265,435 of NZ_JAOWGR010000033.1, forward strand.
ATCCCAGCTGGTTGATCGTTGATCAGCCAGCTGCCAATCAGCATATAGCTGTCGCCAAACTTCGGTAGCTGATGGAACTGCTGCACGATCATGCCTTCTTCACCGTACGGTCCTTCCACGGATTCGATCGTTTTACCGTTCTCAATGATGGAGACATTAGCCCCCTCGCGCGAGAAGATCGGTTTGACGACGAATTTATCCATCTGCGGATGGTCGTCTTCGGCGAAGTACGCTGGCAGCAGGTTCGGATGGTCCGGGAACATTTCCCATAACAGCGGCAACAGTGCTTTGTTGGAGATAATGCTCTTCCAGGCCGGTTCCAGCCAGCGAACGCCAGCGTCTTCCAGCTTGGTGGAGAACATTTCACGCAGCATGAATTCCCACGGATAGAGCTTGAACAGGTTAGCGATTACCTGATCCTGCATGTCGGTGAACTGACCTTTTTCACCAAGACCAATATCTTCTACATAGAGGAATTCTGTAGCGATCTCAGCTTCGGCAGCGCAATCCTGCAGATACTGGATCGTACCGCGATCTTCTACCGTATCACGACAGCAGGTCAGATGAAGCAGTTGAAAACCATACTGCTCACGTAGCTCGGTGAAACGCTCGATCAGTTTTTCCTGCAGACTGTTGAACTGATCGCTGCCTTCCGGCAGGTTGCCCGCATTGAGCTGATCTTCCAGCCAGATCCACTGGAAAAACGCGGCTTCGTACAGCGAGGTTGGCGTATCGGCGTTGTTTTCTAAAAGCTTGGGTTCACCCGTGCCGTCCCACGCCAGATCGAGACGTGAATAGAGCGACGGTTGCTGTGTCTGCCAGGACTGGCGGACAAAGCCCCAGGTATGCTTCGGAATGCGAAACTTGGTCATCAACTCATCGCTGGCGATGACCTTTTCCACCACCTTGAGGCACATTTGATGCAGCTCTGCGGTGACCTCTTCCAGCTTTTCAACCTGAGCAAGGGTGAGCTTATAGTACGCGTCTTCACACCAGTACGGCTCGCCGTACATAGTGTGAAAATTGAAACCGTATTCGGTGGCTTTGTCGCGCCAGTCCGGGCGCTCAACAATACTGACTCTTTCCATGACGATCAGCCACCCATTGAACGTGTGGTGGTGCCGCTTGCGCTACGCTGCATGGTGCTCTGTTTGGCCACAGACTCACCAAATCCGCCGCGGGTTACGGTAGAGGTGGTGGCTGGTTTCGGTGCCATAGCGGTTTTCGGTACGGTCATGGTGCGACCCGGCGTTGCTGCGCCGTAGTTTTTACCGCTGGCATCAGTGTATTTGCCGTAAGCCGGGCTGGCTGGGTTTTTCGAGCTGAACAGCGGTTGCTGAGCGCCCATTCCGCCGCCCATCAGTCGACCCATCATGTAGCCCGCCATCAGCGGCATCCAGAAGCTGCCGCTGCTTTGATTCTGTGCCTGAGCCTGGCCTTCACCGGTCGGTGCCATACCCGCTTGCGCAGGAGCCTGCTGGCACTGGCCTTCGCCGAATTCAGCGATACAGTCTTCACGAGTGGCGTATTTTGGCGCGGTACGTTCAGCTTCTTTCAGCGCATTGTTAAACGCGGTAGTACATTCGGCGCTTTTACCCGGATTCGCCGCAGAGCAGTCGTCAGCGTTCTGATAAAGCGAAACCGTTTCGTCGCTCTTTTCACAGCCCGCGAGCATAAACACAGCGGTAACTGCCAGGGCGACAGGAGTCAGATGGCGCGCGCTCCAGCTTTTGCGGAACGAGGCGTGATGTATAGATTTTGTCCGTTTCATTTGTGTCTTCCAGTACCCAGTGGTAACTCTGCTCAGAATAGAGGATGACTGGTCGAAATTGAAGCGGTAAGAGGCGAGAATGCGGAAGAAGGGGCGGATCTTTACGTTGTCTTACGTTCAGACGGGGCCGAAGCCCCGTCATCAGCATCAGTTACGGAACGGGTTGTTGCCGGTGCTGCTGGTTGAACGTACTGCTGTCGGCTGCGCCGCAGGTGTCGCGCTGTTGGACGTATAACCGTCCGCCGCGGCGTCTTGCTGCGCATTTTCCGGCGCGATCGTATCCGGAGTCGTGGATACTGGTTTACCCAGCGTATTGTTCAGTGCCACCAGATCCTGCTCGTTCAGCGTACCGAGCGCAGATTTGACGTTTAACTGGTTGATAAGATAGGTATAACGCGCATTCGCCAGTTGCTGCTTGGCGTTGTAAAGCGTGGTGGTGGCATCCAACACATCCACAATGGTACGTGTACCTACAGAATAGCCGGCTTCCATCGCATCCAAAGAACTTTGTGCAGAGACAACCGCTTGTTTGTAAGCGTTAATGCTACTGATAGACGCATTAATGTTGTTGAACGAAGAACGAACGGTCTGCACCACGCTGCGGTGTGCGCTTTCCAGTTGTTCACTCGCGCCAACAAAGTTGTACTGCGCTTGTTTCACCTGCGAGTTAACCATTCCGCCCTGGTACAGCGGCAGTGAGAAGCTCAGACCGATTTTATTCTGGCCCATGTTGCTGTCGTCATACTGGGAGCTGTTGGTTTTAGACCCGCTGTACGAGGTGTCAGATACCCCGGTAGAGGCGGTCAGGTCCAGAGTCGGTAAGTGACCATCCTGTGCCAGACGAATCTGCTCACGTGCCAGATCCTGGCTCAAACGGGCCTGCAATAACGACAGGTTGCGGTTTTCTGCTTCTTTCAGCAGCGCATTCACCGCCTGCGGCTTGTTGGTTTTAAAACCATCAACGTTCAGTGAAGCCAGTTCCGGATAGTAGTTACCGGTCACCTGGCGCAGCTGTTCTACCGCGTTATCCAGATTGTTACGCGCGGTAACTTCATTCGCCAGTACAGTATCGTATTGTGAACGGGCGTTCTGTACGTCAGTGATGGCAACCAGGCCAACGTTAAAACGCTGTGTTGTCTGATCTAACTGACGATAGACCGCATCTTTCTGTGCCTGAGTGTAAGAAAGCACGTCAATTGCGTTCAGTACGTTAAAATAGGCCGTGGCGGTGTTCAGGATCAGCGTTTGCTGATCGGTCTGATAGGTCACGTCCTGGATGCCCGCTGATTTTTCTTGCAGCGTCAGGGCACGCCATTTAGACATGTCGAACAGCGTCTGAGTCAATTGTAATGACGCGCTGGTTGCATTGGAGTTGACGCCATTTGCATCACGGTAACCATTGCTGTAGGTGTAATCGGCACCTAAACCCAGTTGCGGCAGCAATGGACTACGCGCTTCGTTAATTTTTTCGAATGCAGCATCGCGATCGGCGGCGGATTTACGCAATTCCGGGTTGCTCAGGCGTGCTTGCTGATAAACCTGCATCAGGTTTTCTGCCTGGCTCAAAGTACTGAACCCCGACAGGCTCAGGCCGATAAGGATGGGGAGCAATTTCTTCATTTGCATTCCTTGTTGTGAAGCAGTATTTAGCGCTGATCAAATTGTAAAAATATTTGCTGATTCTAGCAGAATCCGCCACTTCAAAAAGTTGGCGTTACGTGCCATACGGCGTTAATTTGCATCAATTTAACACAAGGGCGTTCAAACATCAGTCAAACGACCTTGAAATTCACATTTTAATCACTATTGGTTTCAGGACAGCACAATGCGTAAACCAGACAACTTGCCAATGACTTTCACTAAAAATGATGTAGAAATTATTGCACGAGAAAAGCTATACCGCGGTTTTTTTTCACTGGATCTTTATCGGTTTCGCCATCGCCTGTTTAACGGGGGGATGAGCGGCGAGGTAACGCGCGAAATTTTTGAGCGCGGACACGCGGCAGTCTTGCTACCCTTTGACCCTGAGCGAGATGAAGTTGTGCTGGTCGAGCAGATCCGTATCGCGGCATTTGATACCAGCGAAAGCCCGTGGTTACTGGAGATGGTGGCCGGGATGATCGAAGAGGGCGAAACCGTTGAAGATGTAGCCCGTCGTGAAGCAATGGAAGAGGCCGGGCTGGAAGTTAAACGGACGAAGCCCGTTCTGAGCTATCTGGCAAGCCCGGGTGGCACCAGTGAACGCCTGTCTATTTTAGTCGGCGAAGTGGACGCCACGACCGCGAGCGGGATCCATGGTCTGGCTGATGAAAACGAAGATATTCGTGTTCATGTGGTGAGCCGGGAACAGGCTTATCAATGGGTTGAAGAGGGGAAAATCGACAACGCAGCGTCTGTCATCGCCTTGCAATGGTTACAGCTGCACTATCAAGAGTTAAAAACTGAGTGGAAAAAATGAAGCGTTACACACCTGACTTCCCTGAAATGATGCGTCTGTGCGAAACCAACTATTCGCAATTGCGCCGCCTGCTGCCACGTAATGATGCAGCCGGTGAAACAGTGAGCTATCAGGTAGCAAACGCACAATATCGGTTAACGATAGTTGAATCGACCCGATACACTACGCTTGTTGCGATCGAACAAACGGCACCGGCCGTCACATACTGGAGCCTGCCGTCATTGACCGTGCGCCTGTATCATGACGCAAGGGTGGCTGAAGTGTGTTCAAGTCAGCAGATCTTTCGCTTCAAAGCGCGGTATGATTATCCAAATAAAAAGTTGCATCAACGCGACGAAAAGCATCAAATTAATCAGTTTTTGGCCGACTGGTTACGGTACTGTTTAGCACATGGAGCGATGGCGATTCCGGTTTATTAGCGTCGTGAAACCTAAGGACACCATTTGGAAAGCCTGTTAACCCTTCCTTTGGCTGGTGAGGCCAGAGTCAGGATCTTACAAATTACAGACACTCACCTGTTTGCCGAAAAGCATGAAACGCTGCTGGGTGTGAACACCTGGGACAGCTATCAATCCGTACTGGATGCAATACATGCAGAGTCGCCTGAGTACGATCTGATCGTCGCGACGGGTGATTTGGCGCAGGATCAATCCGCTGCGGCTTATCAGCATTTTGCTGAGGGCATCGCAAGTTTTCGTGCGCCCTGCGTTTGGCTACCGGGCAATCACGATTTTCAGCCGGCAATGTACAGCGCGCTGCAGGATGCGGGCATTTCCCCGGCCAAACGCGTTTTCATTGGCGAACAGTGGCAAATCTTGCTGCTCGACAGCCAGGTGTTCGGCGTTCCCCACGGTGAGTTAAGTGAATTCCAGCTCGAATGGCTGGAGCGTAAACTTGCTGATGCGCCAGAGCGTAATACCTTGCTGCTTCTGCATCATCATCCTCTGCCTGCGGGCTGCAGCTGGCTCGATCAGCACAGTCTGCGTAATGCCGCTGAACTGGATAACGTGCTGGTGAATTATCCTCGCGCCAAGTATCTATTGTGCGGGCATATTCATCAGGAACTGGATCTGGACTGGAACGGACGCCGTCTGCTGGCGACGCCGTCGACCTGCGTGCAGTTTAAACCGCACTGTTCCAACTTCACATTGGATACCATCAGCCCAGGCTGGCGGACGCTGGAGCTTTTTGCCGACGGGACGTTGCAGACTCAGGTACGTCGTCTGCAGGGTAATCGGTTCCACCCTGATACCGCTTCAGAAGGCTACTGATGTCTACGCTTCTCTATCTTCACGGATTTAATAGCTCTCCTCGTTCGGCGAAGGCGTGTTTACTGAAAAACTGGCTGGCGGAACACCACCCGCACGTTGAGATGATCGTGCCGCAGCTACCTCCGTATCCGGCGCAGGCCGCAGAGATGCTGGAATCGATCATTCTTGAACACGGCGGAGAGTCGCTGGGGATTGTCGGTTCCTCTTTAGGCGGCTATTACGCCACCTGGCTGTCGCAATGTTTTATGCTGCCGGCAGTGGTGGTGAACCCTGCCGTACGGCCTTATGAACTGCTGGTCGACTATCTCGGTCAAAACGAGAACCCCTACACGGGGCAGCAATATGTGCTAGAGTCACGCCATATTTACGATCTTAAAGTCATGCAGATTGACCCGCTGGAAGCGCCGGATTTGATCTGGCTGCTCCAACAAACGGGCGATGAAGTGTTGGACTACCGCCAGGCGGTGGCGTATTACGCCTCCTGCCGTCAGACAGTTATTGAGGGCGGAAACCACGCATTCACGGGCTTCGAAGATTATTTCAACCCGATTGTCGATTTCCTTGGACTGCACAGTTTCTGACGATCAATTCGAATTGCTTATTTAAACCATGACGCAAACTTATAACGCTGATGCCATTGAGGTACTCACTGGGCTTGAGCCGGTACGCCGTCGCCCTGGGATGTACACCGATACGACCCGTCCGAACCATCTTGGGCAGGAAGTGATTGATAACAGTGTGGATGAAGCACTGGCGGGCCACGCGAAACGCGTGGACGTGATCTTACATGCCGACCAGTCTCTGGAAGTCATTGATGACGGACGCGGCATGCCGGTAGATATTCACCCTGAAGAAGGCGTTCCGGCGGTTGAGCTGATCCTCTGTCGTCTGCACGCGGGCGGCAAGTTCTCTAACAAGAACTACCAGTTCTCCGGTGGTCTGCACGGTGTGGGTATCTCCGTTGTTAACGCCCTGTCCAAACGTGTGGAAGTGAACGTGCGCCGCGACGGGCAGGTATACAACATCGCGTTTGAGAATGGCGATAAAGTGCAGGATTTACAGGTTGTCGGTACCTGCGGCAAACGCAATACCGGGACCAGCGTGCACTTCTGGCCGGATGAAAGCTTCTTTGACAGCCCGCGTTTTTCTGTTTCGCGTTTAACGCACGTACTGAAAGCCAAAGCGGTACTGTGCCCAGGCGTTGAGATCACTTTTAAGGATGAGGTCAACAACAGCGAGCAGCGCTGGTGCTACCAGGATGGTTTAAATGACTATCTGAGCGAAGCGGTGAATGGCCTACCGACGCTGCCGGAAAAACCGTTTATCGGTAATTTCAGCGGTGAGACGGAGACGGTGGACTGGGCGCTGCTCTGGCTGCCGGAAGGCGGCGAGCTGCTGACCGAAAGCTATGTGAACCTGATCCCAACCATGCAGGGCGGTACGCACGTTAACGGTCTGCGTCAGGGACTGCTGGATGCGATGCGCGAGTTCTGCGAGTACCGTAACATCCTGCCGCGTGGCGTGAAGCTGTCGGCGGAAGATATCTGGGATCGCTGTGCTTATGTGTTGTCGGTAAAAATGCAGGATCCGCAGTTTGCCGGACAAACCAAAGAGCGCCTCTCTTCGCGTCAGTGTGCGGCATTCGTCTCTGGCGTGGTGAAAGATGCATTCAGCCTGTGGCTGAACCAGAACGTGCAGTCAGCCGAACTGCTGGCTGAGATGGCGATTTCCAGCGCGCAGCGTCGTCTGCGTGCAGCGAAAAAAGTAGTGCGTAAAAAGCTGACCAGCGGGCCGGCGCTGCCGGGTAAACTGGCGGACTGTACCGCACAGGATCTTAATCGCACCGAACTGTTCCTTGTCGAAGGTGACTCGGCGGGCGGATCGGCCAAGCAGGCGCGCGATCGTGAATATCAGGCGATCATGCCGCTGAAAGGTAAGATCCTCAATACCTGGGAAGTCTCTTCCGATGAAGTGCTGGCTTCGCAGGAGGTTCACGATATTTCCGTGGCGATCGGTATCGATCCGGACAGCGACGATCTGAGCCAATTGCGCTATGGCAAGATCTGTATCCTGGCGGATGCGGACTCCGATGGTCTGCACATCGCTACGCTGCTGTGCGCGCTGTTTGTGAAGCACTTCCGCACGCTGGTGAAACACGGTCACGTCTACGTGGCGCTGCCGCCGTTATACCGTATCGACCTCGGCAAAGAGGTCTATTACGCGCTGACGGAAGAAGAGAAAGCGGGCGTACTGGAGCAGTTAAAGCGCAAGAAAGGCAAGCCGAACGTGCAGCGCTTTAAAGGTCTGGGTGAAATGAACCCGATGCAGCTTCGTGAAACTACGCTGGATCCGAACACCCGTCGCCTGGTGCAGCTCATTATCGATGATGAAGACGATCAGCGTACCAACGCAATGATGGATATGCTGCTGGCCAAGAAGCGTTCTGAAGATCGTCGTAACTGGTTGCAGGAGAAAGGCGACCTGGCGGATCTCGAAGGGTAATTGCATGTAGAAAAGCCGGAGACGGGCGTAAAATGCCTTATCCGGCTCTCATCTGACGAAGCGATTTATGCCGGATAGCTAAGCGTCACCCGGCAAATCGACAATCTTAAATGCCCGACTCCAGAATACGAATATTCATGTCCAGCACGTCACCTTTCACGGCTTCGCTGTAGGCTTTCATATGCGGGGTCTGCAAATGCGCTTCAAGATGCGCGATGCTTTCCCACTGCTCAACCATCACGATTGAATCTGGTGCTGTAGTCTGAAAACTCACACCTGCGGCGTGATCCACCATCGGCGCATAGCCGTGGCAGCCTTCTTCTTTCAGTACGGTCGGAACGATTTTGGCAAACTGATCCAGTACCGCCTGGCGGTGATGTTGACCTGGACGTGTACGGATTTCTGCAATAACGGTAAGCATGGTTAACTCCTTCTAATTCCAGGTTACCAGTTAACCAAAAATTTCGGTCAGATGCTTGCGATATTCTGCGATATAACGCGGGACGTCCGGCATTTTAATCACGTCATTGGTGATAAAGGTCGGCAGCGCTTCCATTCCCAGGAACTGGTTTGCTTTATGGAACGGGAGATAGACGCCATCAACGCCAACGCCATGGAAGAACTGGTCTTTTTCAGTGAAGGCTTCCATCGGTGCGTTCCAGGTCAGGGACAGCATGTATTTTTTGCCCTGAATCAGCCCGCCGGAGCCGTATTTTTTAGAGGCATCTGAACGTGTGCGGCCGTCGCTGGCGTACAGCGTACCGTGACCTTCGGTAAACACGTCATCGATGTATTTTTTCACGGTCCACGGTGCGCCCATCCACCAGCCAGGCATCTGCCAGATAACCGCATCGGCCCAGACGAAATTCTGCACTTCTGCTTTTACGTCATAATCGCTGTCTGCGCGTACGACTTTAACATCATGCCCGAGGTCGCGCAGGATACCGTCCGCGACCTCGGTCAGGGTGTCATTCAGTTGACCATTAGAATGGCCGAATTTTTTCGCCCCGTTGATAATCAGAATGTTGCTCATTTTGTGTCCTCAAGGAAATACGTTTGAGGACGATTTTACTCCCACCAGCGGTGCGGTGAAATTAGCAAAATGTGCAAAGTCTTTTGCTATATGAGCAACAATAACGCAATTACCAACTGACTTTTGCTTCAAAGCCACCTTCCGGAGCGTTGCCGAACGAGGCTGACATCCCATGCAATATCGCGATACGACGGACAATCGACAGGCCGAGACCGCTACCGGTCACGCTTTGTCCCGGTGGACGATAAAAGCGTTCACCGATATGTGTAAGTACCTCCGGCGCAACGCCAGGACCGTTATCTTTGACTCTGAAGTTACGGGCGTTGAGCGTCACTTCCACAATGCTCCCCTGCGGACTGTAGCGAATGGCATTATCCAGCAGATTTCGTACCATCAGGCTCAGCAACAGCGGCTGTCCTGTGCGCGTGATATTGTGTGCGTTAATCTGCAAACGTACGTCAATATGCGCCTGCTGGGCCGGGTGGTAGATATCCATCACCGCGGATTGCAGTAGCTCCTCCAGCGAGATTTCTGCCACATCCTGAAGATTATCGAGGGAGTCGAGGCGCGAAAGCGTCAGGAGCTGATCGACCAGTCGGGTGGCGCGTTCAATTCCCGCATGCAGCTGCACCAGCGCTTTTTCCCGCGTTTGCGGGTCGTCGTCTGACAGTTGCACCACTTCGGTTTGCACCTTCAGCGCGGTCAACGGACTGCGCAGCTCGTGAGCGGCGTCAGAGGTAAAGCGCCGTTCGCGGACCATCATAGAGTGAATGCGAGTAAACAGCTGATTAAGCGATTCAACCAGCGGGCGCACTTCGCTTGGCACACCTTTCGGGTCGAGCGGTTCTTCTGATTCCGGGGCGCGCCAGCGCAGAGCTTGCGCCAGTTTTTTTAGCGGCCTGAGTTCGCGACTCAGCATGACCACCAGGATCAGCAACATCAGCGGCAGCGCAACCAGCCACGGGGTTAACTGTGCGGTAAGGATCGACAGCGCCATATCCTCCCGGTATTCCCACTCCTGGCCCACCACAATGCGATATTTTCCATCAGCGGAATTCAGCCACAGGAAGCGCCAGGAATCGTTGTCGCCCCTGAGTTGGCCGTCGCTAAACCCCTCCCGGCTGTAGCTGTAGGGAATATCCTGGCCATTGTCGCCATCGTGTAGCACCATTTTGCCGTCGGTGGAGTAGATGGCAAACGCCAGTGCGTCGTCATCAATATGGCCATGTTTCAGTTTTTTTGGCGTGCGGGCCATATTGCTTGAGGTGGTGACATCGCTGATATCCAGCGTGCTAAGCCGCTTGGCGAACAGCATCAGCTGCGTATCAAACAGCTCATCGACATTATCGGTAGTCTGCCTCCAGGCCACAAAACTGGATACGGCCCAGGTTGCTGATGCCAGAATCAGAAAAATAAGCGTTAGCCTGACTCGCAGGCTGAGGCGTTGTGTAAGTTTCATGCGTCACCCAGGGTATAGCCAATGCCATGCACGGTACGGATAAAGTCGCTGCCGAGCTTACGGCGTAAGTGATGGACGTGGACCTCAACCGCATTGCTGGAGACATTTTCGTCCCAGGTATACAGTTTTTCTTCAATCAGTTTGCGGGGCAGGACGCGACCTTTGTTGCGCATCAGCAGTTCCAGCAGCGCGAACTCTTTAGGTTTGAGTGACAAAGGTTCACCCGCCGCCGTGGCGACCAGCGCGCCGGGATCGAGCGTTACCTGGCCATGGCACAATGTGTTGCTGGCCTGACCGCTGGCACGACGCACCAGCGCCTCCAGTCTGGCGGCAACTTCGATCAGCGCAAAGGGTTTGCACAGATAGTCATCTGCGCCCAGGCGCAGGCCTTCTACGCGTTCTGCCAGCGCGTCGCGAGCGGTCAGAATCAGCACAGGCTCCTGCTTTCCGTTGGCTCGCCATTCGCGCAAAATGTCCCGTCCGTCTATGCCTGGCAGCGTCAGGTCGAGGATTACCGCATCATAAGGTGCGCTGTAGAGTGCTTCTTTCCCTTGGCGACCTTCGGTAAACCAGTCGATGCTGAAACCCATTTTACTCAGACCTGTTTTCAGGCCATCGCCAATCAACGTGTCATCTTCGATCAGTAAAATACGCATATGTTCATCCCTGCGATAACTCATTTGCAGTCAGTAAACCTGTGGCTACAGTCTCTGTACAGCAAAAAAAGTATCTTTTTTTGCCTTAAGAACTTGTTAAGGATTAACTTATTTAATAGTCGTAAACCAACATGAAAGGGAGACATGACGATGAAAAAATTAGCTGCAATGGTTGCCGTAATGGCACTGTGTTCCGCACCTGTTCTGGCAGCTCAGCAGGGCGGCTTCTCTGGGCCAACGACAACCACCACGCAGAGCCAAAACGGCGGATTTGTCGGCCCTAACGGTAGCAGCACGACGGTAGAAAGCGCCAAATCACTGCGTGATGACACCTGGGTTACCCTGCGCGGGAACATCGTTGAGCGTATTTCCGACGACCTGTACGTGTTTAAAGATGCAACCGGCACGGTGAATGTGGATATCGACCACAAGCGCTGGAACGGCGTAACCGTCACACCGCAGGATGTGGTTGAAATCCAGGGTGAAGTGGATAAAGACTGGAACTCCGTTGAAATCGACGTGAAACAGATTACCAAAGTTGCTAAGTAATCCCCATCAGGGCCGCATTCGCGGCCCTTTTCTTTAGAACCAGTCTTAATCCCAGTTGCCATAGGGGTAGGTTTTACCGTTGATAAATGCCTGCGTTGACCGGAGGAAGGTAAAACTGCCGCCCGGGACGACGTAGTCTTTACACAGGGTCAGGTCTTTGCCGGAGCGGGTTGTCAGTTTCAGGGGCGTGACCGGCAGGCTGGGGCGTCCGGCGACATCGGAAAACCAGATTTTGAC
>NZ_JAOWGR010000034.1:0-114460 GCF_030333015.1 Citrobacter sp. Cpo012
AATAAATATCCTCCGGCATAGCCGGAGGTTTTTCTGATGCGCCTATAAGGCTCTGTTACCAGCCGCGCCCTAACAGGCGCATACGATCTGACATTTGCATCAGACTTCGTTACTTACGGCCCGTAAACGGGCTACCCGGATAAGGGATCGATAACTGCTCGCCCATTTTATCCTCTGCAAGCTGGTGCTTTATGTATTCCTGTATCCTTGCCGTGTTCTTACCCACCGTATCTACGTAATACCCACGACACCAGAACTCCCTGTTCCTGTATTTAAACTTCATATCACCAAACTGCTCATACAACATCAGACTGCTTTTACCTTTCAGATAACCCATAAAACCGGATACGCTCATTTTGGGCGGGATTTCCACAAGCATATGGATATGATCTGCACAGCATTCCGCTTCCAGGATCCGCACGTTTTTCCACTCACACAGCTTTCTTAAGATGCTGCCTATCGCCCTACGTTTCTCCCCGTAGAATGCTTGTCTTCGGTATTTGGGCGCAAAAACTATGTGATATTTACAGTTCCATCGGGTGTGCGCTAAGCTCTTTTCGTCCCCCATTGGGACCCCCTTTTGATTTCTTGTTTAACCCTTGCAGTTGCCAGACCGCAAGGTGTTTTAACAAATCAAAAGGGGTTTTAATAACTGGCCCAAAGCTGAAAGCTTTCCGGAACCCCCAGCCTAGCTGGGGGTTTTCTGTGCACAAAAAGCCCGGCGTCGCAAAGCTCGGCCGGGTTATGGTTTGGTAGGCCTGATAAGCGTAGCGCCATCAGGCAGAACGGCGCACAGTGCCGGATGGCGGCTTCGCCTTATCCGACCTACAGGCGTGCCTTCGCGTAGTCGATCGCCTGCGCAACCTGCTGCGGCGACACGCCACCTTTCGCTGCACGTTTATCCAGACACGATTGCAACGAGAGGATCGGGTAAACGTCATCGCCAATCACCTGGCTGAACTTTTGTAAGTCGGCAAGCGACAGCGCTTCCAGCGGTTTGCCCTGACGAATCGCCTCGACCACCGTTTCCCCCACAATATGGTGCGCTTCGCGGAACGGGACGCCTTTCGCCACCAGATAATCCGCCAGCTCAGTGGCGTTAGCATAACCCTGCTGCGCCGCTTCCTGGCAACGCGGACGTTTCACCTGGATTCCATCCAGCACCAGCGCGGCCATATGCAGACAGTCCAGCCAGGTGTCGAGCGCGTCGAACAGCCCTTCTTTGTCTTCCTGCATATCTTTGTTGTATGCCAGTGGAAGGCCTTTTAAAGTCATCATCATGCCGGTCAGCGCACCCTGCACGCGACCGCATTTGCCACGGATCAGCTCCAGCGCATCCGGGTTTTTCTTCTGCGGCATCAGAGATGAACCGGAAGTCACACGGTCGGAGAGTTCAACAAAGCCCGCTTCGCCGGTGTTAAAGAAAATCAGATCTTCAGCAAAACGCGACAGGTGTACCATGCCGATAGAGGCGTCGGAGAGTAACTCCAGCACGTGGTCACGGTCAGAAACGCTGTCCAGGCTGTTGCGCGTTGCCGAGGCAAAGCCCAACCAAGCCGCCAACTGCTCGCGATCGATTTCATACGCCGTACCCGCCAGCGCGCCGCAGCCTAACGGACTGACGTCCAGGCGTTTGAGCGCATCCTGCAAACGGCTCTCGTCACGCGCCAACATTTCAACATAGGCCAGACACCAGTGAGCAAACGTCACCGGCTGCGCACGTTGCAGGTGGGTGTAACCCGGCATGACGGCGTCCTGGTTATTCTCCGCCGTCACCACCAGCGCAGTTTGCAACTGACGATTGGCCGACAGTAATTCGATAACCGTATCTTTGCACCACAGCTTGAGATCGGTCGCAACCTGGTCATTACGGCTACGCCCGGTATGCAGTTTTTTACCAAGCTGGCCGACTTTATCAATCAGCTTACCTTCCACCCAACTGTGAATATCTTCGGCATCGCTTTGCAAAATCTGCTGAGGATTCGCGCGAACCTCTTCCAGCAGGTTATTCAGCGCCTCTTCCAACTGCAGCTGTTCATCGGCAGTCAGTACACCTACCGTTACCAACGCTTTGGACCAGGCCACAGAGCCAACAATATCCTGTTCTGCCAGGCGGTAGTCAAAACGCAACGAGTCGTTGAACTGTTTGAACCGCTGATCTGCTGCCTGTGTAAAACGCCCACCCCAAAGTGCCATAACGAATTTCCTTAATATGATATTTTTGCCCGGTGGCGCTGCGCTTACCGGGCCTACAAAACCCACGTAGACCGGATAAGGCGAAGCCGCCATCCGGCACATTAATAGTTAAGCCAGAATACGCGTACCAATTGGCGTGCCGTTAAACAGCGCGGGAAGTTGCTCTGCATGACGCCAGGAGGCGATATCCACCGGACGGCCCAGCGTACGCGCGGCATCCAGCGCTGCATTCACCTTCACGATCATGCCATCGGTAATAATGCCCTGTTCAATCAGCTGTTCCGCTTTCGCCGCGGTCATTTCGGCAATGCGCTGGCCTTTGCCATCCAGAATACCGCTCACATCAGAGAGCAGGATCAGATCCGCACCCAGCGTTGCCGCCAGCGCCGTTGCAGCCTGATCGGCATTCACGTTCATCAGCAGACCATCATCAGTGACACCAATAGAGCTCACTACCGGCAGAAAACCGCTTTCCAGCAGCGTGTTAATCAGCTTAGGCGAACCCGGCTGCGCCAGTCCAACATGACCCAGTTCTTTATCGAGCGGCGTCACTTTTACGCTGTCGCCATCGCCAAGATACAGACCAACAGACGCGATGTGATGCTTTTTCGCCCAGGCCAGCAAGGTTTTATTCGCCGTTCCCGCCAGGGCACCGGTAATAATGTCAATTTGATCGGCTGGCGTGACGCGCAGACCATTTTTCTTTTTCACTGGCAGATTCAGCTGCTTCATCAGCTCGTCGACCACGCAGCCGCCACCGTGCACAATGACCAGCGGACGCTGGTGCGACTCACGATAATTCACCAGTGCGGTAAACAAGCGCTCCAGCGCCTCTTCGCTATCCAGTAAAACGCCGCCCAGCTTGATAATTAATGGATTCATTGTTGCACCCTTAAATAAGAGACTGCGTTTGGGCAAAGCCAAAACGAATATTTGCGCACTGCATCGCCTGTGCCGCCGCGCCTTTCAATAAGTTGTCTTCCGTCGCCACAACGATCAGATGCTCACCCTGCACAGCAAACCCGATATCACAGAATGGTAATCCAACCACATTCTTCAGCGCTGGAACCCCTTTGTCATACAGACGCACCAGCGGTTTATCGCCATACGCCTGTTGCAGCGTCTGCGCTACCTGAGCATAAGTTACACCCGCTTTAAGGCGGCAAGTGATAGTTTCCAGAATTCCGCGCGGGAAGTTGCCCAGATGCGGGGTGAAAATCACTTCAGCCCCCAGATGAGTGGCGATTTCCGGCTGGTGACGATGGGTAAACACGCCATACGGTTGCAGGCTTACTTCGCAAAAACTATTAGAGATAGCCGCTTTACGGCCCGCGCCGCTCACGCCGCTGGTCGCATTAATTACCGGCCACTGGCTGAGATCCAACAGCCCGGCGTCAATCAGTGGTTTCAGCGAAAGCTGCGCCGCCGTCGGGTAACAACCCGGCACAGCAATCAGATTCGCTTCTTTCAGTTGGTCTTCGTTCCATTCCGCCAGCCCGTAAACTGCCTGCTCCAGCAGATCGGGATGCTGATGGGTAAAACCATAATATTTTTCATAGAACGCGCCGTCATTTACGCGAAACGCGCCAGAGAGGTCAAACACCACGCAACCGGCCTGCAAAAACTGCGGAGCCAGGTCATGACTTACCTCATGAGCCGTTGCGAGGAACACAACATCCACCCCTGCGCTAAACTCGCTGATATCTGACATTGGCTGCAACGGTAAATCGACAATGCCTTTCAACTGCGGATGCAAATCGGAGATTAATTTTCCTGCATCATTGCTTTGCGCTGAGACGGTCAAAGCGGTTATGGTCATATCAGGATGGCGATTTACATAGGTCACAAGCTCTGCGCCGGCATAGCCACTGGCGCCCACAATCAGCGTATTCAACATCGGGGCTGCTCACCTTCTTAGATTCTGTTGCCAGGTATAAGCCTTTATCACCTCACCTTACACTTGGTGGGTTTTATTACGCTCAACGTTAATGTATTTTTATTCACAAATACTGCATGAATATTGATACTATCATGACCCGAGGTGTGTCAACAATGAAAAACAATTTACCGCCATTTATCGAGATTTACCGCGCTCTGATTGCCACGCCATCGATTAGCGCTACCGAAGAAGCGCTCGATCAAAGCAATGCAGGTTTAATCACTCTGTTGGCGGGCTGGTTTAAAGATTTAGGCTTCAATGTGGAGGTCCAGCCGGTTCCCGATACGCGAAATAAATTCAATATGCTGGCGAGCATTGGACAGGGCGCTGGTGGTCTGTTGTTGGCGGGCCATACCGATACCGTACCCTTTGACGACGGACGCTGGACGCGCGATCCGTTCACCCTGACCGAGCATGACAATAAGCTGTATGGTTTGGGTACGGCGGACATGAAAGGCTTCTTCGCCTTTATCCTCGACGCGTTGCGTGATGTCGACGTCACGAAGCTGAAAAAGCCCCTCTACATTCTGGCCACTGCCGACGAAGAGACCAGCATGGCGGGAGCACGCTATTTCTCTGAAACCACCGCTCTGCGCCCGGACTGCGCGATTATTGGCGAACCCACTTCACTGCAACCGGTTCGCGCGCACAAAGGTCATATCTCTAATGCGATACGCATTCTGGGGCAGTCGGGTCATTCAAGCGATCCGGCGCGTGGCGTTAATGCGATTGAACTGATGCATGATGCCATCGGCCATATCATGCATCTGCGCGATGACCTGAAAGCGCGCTATCACCATAATGCCTTTACCGTTCCGTATCCAACGTTAAATTTGGGCCACATCCACGGCGGCGACGCCGCCAACCGAATCTGCGCCTGCTGCGAACTGCATATGGATATTCGCCCGCTACCGGGTATGACGCTAAACGATCTCAATGGGTTACTTAACGAAGCGCTGGCCCCTGTCAGCGAACGCTGGCCGGGTCGCCTGACCATATCGGAACTGCATCCACCGATTCCAGGCTATGAGTGTCCACCTGACCATCAACTGGTAGAGGTGGTTGAGAAACTGCTGGGCGCACAGACTGAAGTGGTGAACTACTGCACCGAAGCGCCATTTATCCAGACGCTTTGCCCGACGCTGGTATTGGGTCCAGGTTCTATTAATCAGGCGCATCAGCCGGATGAATATCTGGAAACACGCTTTATTAAGCCAACTCGCGAATTAATCACCCAGGTTGTGCATCATTTCTGCTGGCATTAACTGCTTATCACCCCGCTAATCCTTTAGTGGTAAGCGGGGTGATTTTTTAACATTTCCATAAGCAACGCTTATTTGATTGGATGTGAATTAAATAACGTAAATTCACGGCATTTATTCGTTTGCTGAACCGATTTCGCAGCAATTGACGTCACGTGTTTTACGTGGCTTTATAAAAGACGGCTAAAAAGTTAAGTCCGCAAGATTTCGCGTGATAGTCAGGCGCGAAAGATACAGGACATATTCAAAATAGATGGGGTGTCTGGGTTAATATGAACGAACAATATTCCGCGTTGCGTAGTAATGTCAGTATGCTCGGCAAAGTGCTGGGAGAGACCATCAAGGATGCGCTGGGAGAGAACATTCTTGATCGCGTAGAAACAATTCGTAAGCTGTCCAAATCATCTCGCGCTGGCAATGAAGTTAATCGCCAGGAATTGCTCACCACACTGCAAAATCTGTCTAACGACGAGCTGCTGCCGGTTGCCCGCGCATTTAGCCAGTTCCTGAACCTGGCCAACACCGCCGAGCAATACCACAGCATTTCGCCAAAAGGCGAAGCAGCCAGCAACCCGGAAGTGATTGCTCGCACTCTGCGTAAACTGAAAGAGCAACCCAACCTCAATGACGCCACCATCAAGAAAGCCGTAGAATCACTCTCTCTGGAGCTGGTACTCACCGCCCACCCGACCGAGATCACTCGTCGTACGCTGATCCATAAAATGGGTGAAGTGAACGCCTGCCTCAAGCAGCTTGATAACAAAGACCTCGTCGATTATGAACGCAACCAACTGATGCGCCGTCTGCGTCAGCTCATTGCCCAGTCCTGGCATACGGATGAGATCCGCAAGCTGCGCCCAAGCCCGGTTGATGAAGCCAAATGGGGTTTCGCGGTAGTTGAAAACAGCCTGTGGGACGGTGTACCAAACTACCTGCGTGAGCTGAATGAACAACTGGAAGAGCATCTGGGTTATAAGCTGCCGGTTGATTTTGTCCCGGTTCGATTTACTTCCTGGATGGGCGGTGACCGTGATGGTAACCCGAACGTAACGGCAGATATCACCCGTCACGTGCTGCTGCTCAGCCGCTGGAAAGCGACAGACCTGTTCCTGAAAGACATCCAGTTTCTGATTTCTGAGCTGTCGATGGTGGATGCCACGCCGGAGCTGATGGCGCTGGTAGGCGAAGAAGGTGCAGCTGAACCTTATCGCTATCTGATGAAAACCCTGCGTTCTCGTCTGATGGCAACCCAGGCCTGGCTTGAAGCCCGTCTGAAAGGCGAGAAATTGCCGAAACCTGCGGGACTGCTCACCCAAAACGAACAGCTTTGGGACCCGCTATACGCGTGCTACCAGTCTCTACAGGCCTGTGGCATGGGCATCATCGCCAATGGCGAATTGCTCGACACCCTTAGGCGCGTGAAGTGTTTCGGTGTGCCGCTGGTGCGTATTGATATTCGTCAGGAAAGCACCCGTCATACTGAAGCCCTGGGCGAACTGACCCGTTATCTGGGTATTGGCGACTACGAAAACTGGTCGGAAGCGGATAAACAGGCTTTCCTGATCCGCGAACTGAATTCCAAGCGTCCGCTCCTGCCGCGTAACTGGGAACCGAGCAACGACACCCGTGAAGTGCTCGACACCTGTCGGGTCATTGCCGAAGCCCCATATGGCTCCATTGCCGCCTATGTTATCTCGATGGCGAAAACTCCGTCGGATGTGCTGGCCGTGCATCTGCTGCTGAAAGAAGCCGGAATTGGTTTTGCTATGCCGGTCGCTCCGCTATTTGAAACGCTGGACGACCTCAACAATGCCGATGACGTCATGTCTCAACTTTTAAATATCGACTGGTACCGCGGCTTTATTCAGGGCAAACAGATGGTCATGATTGGCTACTCTGATTCTGCAAAAGACGCGGGCGTGATGGCGGCCTCCTGGGCGCAATACCAGGCTCAGGACGCGCTAATCAAAACCTGCGAAAAAGCCGGTATCGAACTGACGCTTTTCCACGGTCGCGGTGGTTCCATTGGTCGCGGCGGCGCGCCTGCACATGCGGCGCTACTCTCTCAACCGCCGGGCAGCCTGAAAGGCGGTCTGCGCGTGACAGAACAAGGGGAGATGATCCGCTTTAAGTACGGCCTGCCGGAAGTGACCATCAGCAGCCTGTCGCTGTATACCGGAGCAATTCTGGAGGCCAACCTGTTACCACCGCCAGAACCGAAAGATAGCTGGCGTCATATCATGGATGAGCTTTCCGATATTTCCTGCGAGCTCTATCGTGGATATGTGCGTGAAAACAAAGGCTTCGTCCCTTATTTCCGCTCAGCGACACCGGAGCAGGAACTGGGTAAACTCCCGCTCGGTTCACGTCCGGCAAAACGCCGTCCGACCGGCGGGGTAGAGTCTCTGCGCGCCATTCCGTGGATCTTCGCCTGGACGCAGAACCGCCTGATGCTCCCGGCCTGGTTGGGTGCAGGTACCGCGCTGCAAAAAGTGGTTGAAGACGGCAAGCAAAGCGAACTTGAAGCCATGTGCCGCGACTGGCCATTCTTCTCCACACGCCTTGGCATGCTGGAAATGGTTTTCGCAAAAGCAGACCTGTGGCTGGCAGAGTATTACGATCAGCGCCTGGTCAAAAAAGATCTGTGGCCGCTGGGTGCAGAGCTACGCCAACGCCTGGCAGCAGATATCGATGTCGTACTGGCGATTGCCAACGACTCGCATTTGATGGCCGACCTGCCGTGGATTGCCGAGTCCATTCAGTTAAGGAATGTTTATACTGACCCACTGAACGTCTTACAGGCAGAGCTGTTACACCGCTCACGCCAGGCAGAAGAACAGGGCAATGCACCGGACCCACGCGTGGAACAAGCATTGATGGTCACAATCGCTGGTGTCGCCGCTGGTATGCGTAATACTGGCTAACGTCCCTCCCCCCGTCGCCTTCGTGCTATTGTACGAAGGCGACAGCAAAAACCACTGTTACAACCACTTCATTTTCAATATATTTCCCCTCGAACATATTCACCACGTGAATATAACAACGGCAAAACACGATCCTAAGATCGTGATGCTTCAGTTCCTCTTAATGTTTAGGTGCTAATCTTGGCGCTACAATTAAAGACAGGCTCATACTATGCAATCCTTACAACTCCAGTCTAAACCCGTATTTAGCTGGAAAGCCCTGGGTTGGGCGCTCCTCTATTTTTGGTTCTTTTCTTCGTTACTGCAGGCCGTTATCTATTTTAGCGGCTACAGCGGATCTACCGGTTTACGCGACTCCTTGCTGTTTAGTTCGCTGTGGTTGATTCCGGTATTCTTATTTCCAAACCGTATCCGCATTATTGCTGCCGTGATAGGCGTGGTGTTATGGGCGGCCTCGCTGGCTGCTCTGAGCTATTACGTCATCTACGGGCAAGAGTTCTCGCAAAGCGTTCTGTACGTAATGTTTGAAACCAATGCGAACGAAGCCAGCGAATATCTGAGCCAATATTTCAGCCTGAAGATTGTCTTAATTGCGCTGGCCTATACAGCTGTGGCAATTCTGCTATGGACACGTCTGCGTCCTGTGCATATTCCATCACCCTGGCGCTATCTGGTGTCGTTTGCACTGTTATACGGATTGATTCTGCATCCGATGACAGTGAACACGTTTATCAAACATAAGCCGTTTGAAAAAACGTTGGATGGTCTCGCCTCACGCATGGAGCCTGCCGCACCGTGGCAGTTCATCTCCGGGTATTATCAGTATCGTCAGCAGTTGACCGCGCTGAATAGCCTGCTGAATGAGAACAATGCCCTGCCGCCGCTGGCCAACTTTAAAGACAACTCCGGTGATGCGCCGCGTACGCTGGTACTGGTGATTGGCGAGTCAACGCAACGTGGCCGCATGAGCCTGTACGGTTACCCACGCGAAACAACGCCTGAACTGGATGCGCTGCATAAATCCGATCCTAACTTCACCGTGTTCAATAATGTCGTGACCTCACGTCCGTACACCATTGAAATCCTGCAGCAGGCGCTGACCTTTGCCAACGAGAAGAACCCAGATCTGTATCTGACTCAGCCGTCCCTGATGAACATGATGAAACAGGCAGGTTATAAAACCTTCTGGATCACCAATCAGCAGACGATGACCGCCCGCAACACCATGCTGACGGTGTTCTCTAAGCAGACGGATAAACAGTTCTATATGAACCAGCAGCGTACCCAAAGTGCGCGCGAATATGACAGCAACGTGCTGGCGCCATTTAAAGAAGTACTGGCTGACCCTGCACCGAAAAAGTTCATCATCGTTCACCTGCTGGGTACGCATATTAAGTACAAATTCCGTTACCCGGATGGTCAGGGTAAGTTCGACAATAATATCGACAATGTGCCCGCTGGCCTGAGTAACGATGAGCTGGAAGCTTACAACGATTACGACAGCGCGAATGTTTACAATGACCATATCATTGCCAGTCTGATCAAAGACTATAAAGCGACCGATCCGAACGGCTTCCTGCTGTACTTCTCCGATCATGGGGAAGAGGTATACGATACGCCGCCGCATAAAACGCAGGGTCGTAATGAAGACAACCCAACGCGTCATATGTATACGGTGCCGTTCCTGCTGTGGACCTCGGAAAAATGGCAGGCTGCACACCCGCGTGACTTCTCACAGGATGTGAATCGTAAATACAGCAGCTCAGAGCTTATCCACACCTGGTCTGATTTAGCGGGCTTCACCTATGATGGTTTCGATCCAACTCGTGCCATTACCAGCCCGCAGTTCAAAGAGACGACCCGCTGGATTGGCAACCCGTACAAAAAGAATGCCCTGATTGATTACGATACCCTTCCTTACGGCGATCAAATCGGTAATCAGTAACAGTCTGCCGGATGCGCTACGCTTATCCGGCCTACAGCTCGCAAAGACTTGTAGGCCGGATAAGGCATTAGCCGCCATCCGGCAATAATCGCTTGAGGGCGATTGTTTTCAACGTTACTGTTTCCCTGTCTGCTGCCTGCAAGGGATTAACATGTATCACGACATCAGCCACCTGCTCTCTCGCCTGATCAACGGCCCCACACCGCTGCGGCAGATTTACTTTGCCAGCACCAGTAGCTCAACGCCGGAACTGGCGTATCAGGTCGATTTTCCCCGACTGGAGATTGTGCTGGAAGGTGAATTCACCGATAACGGTGTTGCTGGTGCATCCGCGACGTTACAGCCTTGCGATGCCTTGTTCGTTCCGGCTGGTGGCTGGAACTTTCCACAGTGGCTCACACCGGTGACCACACTCAGTATCTTATTTGGCAAACAGCAACTGGGTTTTAGCATCGTTCAGTGGGACGGTAAGCAATATCAAAACCTTACCCGCCAGCACGTCGCGCGGCGTGGACCGCGTATTGGCTCATTCCTGCTGCAAACGCTCAATGAAATGCAGATGCAGCCGCAGGAGCAGCAAACCGCCAGGCTAATCGTTGCAAGCTTACTGAGCCACTGCCGCGATCTGCTCGGCAGCCAGATCCAAACCGCATCACGCAGCCAGGCGCTTTTCGAAGCCATTCGCAACTATATTGACGAACGCTACGCTTCACCGCTCACCCGAGAATCCGTCGCGCAGGCGTTCTACATCTCACCCAATTATCTTTCCCACCTTTTTCAAAAAACGGGCGCTATCGGTTTTAACGAATACCTGAACCACACGCGACTAGAACACGCAAAAACGCTGTTGAAGGGTTACGAATTGAAGATTAAAGAGGTGGCGCACATTTGTGGGTTTGTTGACAGCAACTACTTCTGCCGCCTGTTTCGCAAAAATACCGAACGTTCACCATCAGAATACCGTCGGCAGTACCACAGCCAATTGACGGAGAAAGAAGCTAATCCAGAGTAAGATGTGTGTGCTGTGGTGCTGAAAGCAGCTTTCGCACGGCGCTCATCACCCGCTGCGGCTCACGCAGAAATGCGCTAATGCCCGACTGAACGTATCGGCTCTGCGTAAAACGCTCTGCTCCTGCCAGTTCAATATCAGTAATGAGCAACACCACATCAGCGCGGTTAATATCCTCTTCCGTCAGGCGATTTTCGGTACCCAATGCCCCTTGAGTTTCGATCTTGATGCTCCATTTTTCCTGCTGGCAGAGTTTCTCCAGCCGCTCAGCTGCCATATAGGTATGGGCTACGCCGCTTACGCACGCGGTGACAGCAACCAGATATCGTACAGGTGCGATGGTCATACTATCCTCCTACTGTTACCTGAAATCCGGCGCATTCTGCCATCTTACGTATAATATCCACCTCTTGCGCAGTCGGTACGGGCACTTCTTTCATCAACCAGGGCAAACCGAGCAGGCTGTATTTGGGCTCGCCATATTGATGAAACGGTAGCAGGTGTACCTGTTTTATGCCTAGCGATGACAACATCGTCAACACATGCTGCGTGTTATCTGAATTCATCGTAAAGCCCGGAATCAGCGGCAGGCGAGGTATGACATTAACCCCTTCCTCCACCAATAGCCGTAAATTCGCCAGTACACGCGGTAGGTTCATGTTGATGACCTCACGAGCCAGATCTCCATCCATTATTTTGAGGTCGAACAACACCTCATCACACTCTTTTGCGAGCGATAACAAGCGACCGGCCGGCGCATCGCCAGCCGTTTCAATTGCACAGCGCACATCCCAGCGCCGCAGACGTTGCAGGAACCGTGTGGCAAAGGGCGCTTGCATCAGCACTTCACCGCCGGAAAGCGTTACCCCCCCACCAGAAGTGCGAAAGAAAATATCATCTTTCATCACTTCACGTTCCAGCTCGTCCAACGTGATATCACGACCAATACGTTCAAACGCCCCAGAGGGACACTCGTCAGCATCACGCAGACAGGGTGTACAGTGCAGACATTTACTCTCCCGCCGTACCGTTTCAATACGTGGTGAGAGTGATTCCGGGTTAGCACACCAAGGGCAGGTATGCGGACAGCCTTTAAAAAAGACGACCGTACGAATACCCTGCCCATCATTCAGTGAGTAACGCTGAATGTTGAATATACGCGCGACTTCCTCGCCTCGTGGGTCAATTACCTCACAGTTGATGCGCGGTGCGGCGAATGATGTCATCCTGGATCTCCTTCGACAACTCGACAAAGAAGGCGCTGTAACCCGCCACACGCACCACCAGCCCGGTGAAATCCTGCGGGCGCTGCTGCGCTTCGCGCAATGTGTCGGCATTCACCACGTTAAACTGGATATGCTGGAGTTTGAGCTGGGTAAATGCCCGCAGAAAATCCGCCAGCTTGCGTAAACCGGCCTCACCTTCCAGTGTGGCTGGCGTAAACTTCACGTTCAGCAACGTCCCATTGGAAAGCAGTGTGTTATCCAGCTTGCTGACCGACTTCAATACCGCCGTCGGTCCTTGCATATCCTGTCCCAGCATCGGCGACAGCCCCCCATCTGCCAGTTGCTCCCCGGCGAAGCGGCCATCCGGTGTTGCCCCAACGACCGAACCCAGCGGCACGTGCGCAGAGACGGTATACGAACCCGGCGTAAATTGCCCGCCGCGTGGATTCTTGTATTTCTCTACCTCTTTGCAGTAATGACGTAGCAGTTCGGCGCTGATGTTATCTACATCATCGATATCGTTGCCGTATTTTTCGAAGCGATTGATCAGCCTGGCGCGAACTTTCTCGCCTTCCGGGGTAGCAAAGTTATCTTTTAGCACCGACAAAAGTTCATCAAAAGATAAGCGCTGTTGTTCGAATACCAGCCCATTGAGCGCATGCAGCGAATCGCTCAGGTTTGCAATACCGATCCCCTGTACGCCGGAGAAGTTATAACGCGCACCGCCGTCGGTAATATCGCACCCTTTATCCAGACAGTCGCTAATAAACGAGGAGAGCAGCGGCACCGGCGCCCAGTCGCGGTGACCGATATCGCAGATATTACTGCCCTCCACCATCAACGTGATGTAGTGGCTGATTTTGGCACGAATATGCGCCAGGAGATCGTCGTACGTCAGAGTACGGTTGCTTTCGTTCTCATGCAGACAAATTTCCATCACTTTCAGCAGATTAAACATAGCGATATCGTGCAAACCGTATGTTCTGCCTGGAATAGACAGCTCGACACAGCCTACTACCGCGTAATCCCGCGCATCTTCCAGCGAAACACCGCGATTAAGAAACGCGGGCACCACCACTTCATCGTTAAAGATTTGCGGGATGCCGGTACCAAGACGAATGGTCTGTGCTGTTTTCATCAGGAACGGTGTATCGATCAACGCATTCGTGCGCACACCGAGGTTTGGTTGTGGTAGCTGTACGTTCTGATACGCATCAAGACAGAGGAAAGACAATACATTTACCGCACTACGACCATTCTCCGTCAATCCCCCCAGTAGCGCGGTGTAGCCTGTTGGGAAGCCAGCGAAATAGCGCGCGCTGCTGGTGGATCGCAGCAGTACGATGTCATTACATTTCACCCACAGGGATTCGAGGATCTCTTGTAAGAATGCCGGGTCTTCCCCCTGCGTCAGCGAGGCCTGATAAAACGGCAGCATATACTGGTCGAAGCGTCCGAGTGAAAGAGAACTGGCGTTGGATTCATATTGCAAAATAATGTTCATGTACCAGAACAGCTGACATGCCTGCCAGAAAGTTTGCGGCTTGCTTTGGGCGTTATGCCGAGAGTTTTCAGCAATCGTCAGTAATTCCTGGCGTCGCTGCGCATCCGGGCAGCTTTCCGCCATCTTCTCTGCCAACATAGCGTAACGCAGAATATGTTTTTGCGAAGCCTCCAGCAGTAGCAGCGCAGCCTGATAAAAGTGATTCTCCGGCTGCTGCAGACAATGCGCTCGCATCTGCGCTACCAGTTCGCCAAGCCCATGATTCAACAGGCGTGGATAATCAATAATGATATGTCCCTGACCTTTGTCAGTCTGGTTAATGCTAAAAATCTGGGTACTGACGGCGGCTTTAACCTCATCGGTCATCTGACCGTTGATGAAATCTTTCATCGACCGCTTTTCCCAGTACGGATACAGCACATCGCGATAGAGATGTTTATCCTCTTCGCTGATGTCAAAACGGTCCTGCGGACGGGTTGGAAACTGCTCCAGCTCTTTAAGCAGCCAGTAAGGATCCATTTCCGGTGACATAATGCCCGCACGCGGTTTAACAGTACGGTTTCCGGCAATCAGTTCCTCATCACGAATCGAAATCTCAACGTGCTCAAGAATATATGCGGTGGCTTTCGCCCGACGCAGAATAACCGGCTCTCCCTCCGTCTGCTGGTGGCTGGCGGTATATAACAGCGCACGTTCAAGCGAAATTTCACGGTTGTTCTGAAACAGAGCGGTTTTTAAACGTTGGATGCGGTTCGTCATGAGGAACTCCTGCGGGAATAGTTGCCTGATGGCGCTACGCTTATCAGGCCTACGCATCTGTAGGCCGGATAAGGCGAAGCCGCCATCCGGCAAACAAACGGTTAAGCGGTTTGCGCCAGATGCGCGCCAATCTTGCTCATGATGGCGTCGGCACGTTTCACTGCATCGCTGATGTTGACGCGAACGATAGTTTTGCCCGCAAAACGTTCTTCAAATTTAATACCAATGTCCTTGGTCAGAATGACCATGTCGGCTTCCGCCACATCCGCCGCGGTCAGTTCGTTTTCCAGACCGATCGAACCCTGAGTCTCAACCTTTACTTGCCAACCTTTAGCTTTAGCGGCGCTTTCCAGCGCTTCGGCTGCCATATAGGTGTGGGCAACGCCAGAAGGACATGCGGTTACTGCGATAATCTTGGTCATGACTCATTCCTCACTTAATTCATTTCAAAATCTAAATCCAGGTCATCTTCTTTCTGATCGACCTGAGACACTTTTTTCCGCGCCAGACTTTTCAGTACGTTAACGCACACGGCGGTCACTACAGCACCAACGGCAACCGCCGCAATATAACCCAGTTTTCCTTCCACTACAGGCAGAACAATCAGCCCGCCCCAGCCGGCATAACACTGCGCACCAAACAGGGCGGCGGTTACCGTGCCACAGGCGGAACCCACCATAATCGATGGAATGACACGCAGCGGATCGGCTGCAGCAAACGGAATCGCGCCTTCCGTTACGCCAACGCAGCCCATTACCAGCGCAGCTTTACCGGCTTCGCGTTCTTCAGAAGAGAAATTCTTACGACCAATCAGCGTCGCTAAACCTAAACCCAGCGGCGGTACGCAGATCCCTACTGCGGCGATTGCCACGACGGCATAAACCCCCTGCGCCACGCAAATCAGCATGAAGGCGTAGGCAACTTTGTTAATTGGCCCTCCCATATCGAAGGCCAACATCAGTCCCATAATTACCGCCAGCAGCACAATGCTGCCCTGCTGCATACCCTGCAGCCACTCGGTCAGGCTAGTAGTTAACGCGCCAACAGGCTCCCCCAGCCCCCACATCATGATACCTGCGGTGATAAAAGTGCCGACGATGGGAATAACGAAGATAGGCATTACCGAACGCAACACCTTATGTACGGGGATCTTCTTCAGATAATGGACAACGATACCGCCAATAATCCCAGCAATTAATGCGCCAAAGAAACCTGCACCGAAGCTGTTTCCCACCCATGCGCCAATCGCACAAGGGGCCAGAGCAGAACGTTCAGCGATGGAATAGCCGATATAAGCAGCAAGAAATGGCACCATCAAAGTCAACCCGGCGACGCCAATATCAAACAGCTTTTTAAGATTAGGATCGGTCGCAGCATCCGGTACCGCGCCTTTGCCATACAGCATGACGGAGACAGCCAGCAAAATACCGCCCGCTACGACGAAGGGGATCATATGCGAAACACCGGTCATCAGGTGCTGACGAGTATTTTTCAGGATTTGTACCAACTCTTTCATAAGTCGCTCCCGGGCTGCCTAAAGCCCATATCCATAAACTTGTTGCGGAAAACAATAGGCAATCTGACGCGACGCAAACAGTGGATAAAAAGGCCATTTGCTGGACTTTTGTAATATCAGTACAAAAATGCGATCCGCCTCATAACTTGCAGTTTCTCGGAATTTATAGTGGATACGCTGACTTGTGAGGGATGTCTCACTTTGATAGTTACATTACATTTATCCAGTTTTTGGCAGATTTGTCACATGGCAGGCTCAGGCGTTGCCCTTTTATCCTGTAGCGAGAAATCGTTATGGGAGATGAGGCTATGGCCCTGATTGTGGAATTTACCTGTGAGCTACCCAATGGCGTACATGCACGCCCGGCAA
The DNA here is from genome assembly GCF_030333015.1 of Citrobacter sp. Cpo012. NCBI lineage: Bacteria > Pseudomonadati > Pseudomonadota > Gammaproteobacteria > Enterobacterales > Enterobacteriaceae > Citrobacter > Citrobacter sp. Cpo012. The sequence goes on from NZ_JAOWGR010000034.1 coordinate 16,650, forward strand.
GCCACATAGAAACGCAGTGCAACACCTTTACCTCACACATTGAGTGGCACAACCTGCGTACCGAACGTAAGGGCAACGCTAAGAGCGCACTATCGTTGATTGGCACCGATACTCTGGCGGGTGATAGCTGCCAGTTGCTGATTTCCGGTACAGATGAACAGGCAGCCCACCTGCATCTGAGCCAATGGTTACGAAATGAATTTCCGCACTGCGATGCACCGCTAGCGGAAGCCAAAAACAACGAGCTGGAGCCACTTCCGGCATCACTCACCCATTTAAATCCACAGCTTTTCCGCGCTCGCACCGTCTGCAACGGCAGCGCAGGGGGCGTTCTGAGTCTGCTTTCTTCGCTGGATCTTAACGCGCTCAGTAACCTTCCATCCGCTCAAGATATTGAAACCGAGCAAGCGGCACTGGATAACGGTTTAACGCTGTTGATGAAAAATATTGAGTTTCGATTACTCGACAGCGACGGCGCTACCAGTGCGATTCTGGAAGCACACCGCTCGCTGGCAAGCGACCTCTCACTGCGCCAGCACCTGCTAGCTGGCGTATCACGCGGGTTAAGCTGCGCCCAGGCGGTTGTCGAAAGTGCCGGACATTTTTGTGATGAATTCGCCCGTTCAAGCAGCAGTTATTTACAGGAGCGTACACTGGATGTACGCGATGTTTGCTTCCAGCTTCTGCAGCAAATTTATGGGGAACAGCGCTTCCCTGCACCGGGAAAACTGACCCAGCCTACGGTTTGCATGGCGGATGAGCTAACACCGAGCCAGTTCCTCGAACTGGACAAAACATTGCTGAAAGGCTTGCTGTTAAAAAGCGGTGGTACTACGTCACACACGGTGATTCTCGCCCGGTCATTCAACATCCCTACGCTGGTTGGCGTAGATATTGAATCTTTGATGCCATGGCTACAGCAAACGGTTTATATCGATGGTAACGCAGGAGCAGTCGTCGTTGCCCCTGATGAATCCATCGTACGTTATTATCAGCAAGAAGCCCGTATCCAGGATGCCATTCGGGAACAGCAACGTATCTGGCTGACCCAGGAGGCACGCACGGCTGATGGCATCCGTATGGAAGTCGCCGCCAACATCGCCCACTCCGTGGAAGCACAAGCAGCCTTTAGTAACGGTGCGGAAGCGGTTGGCCTGTTCCGTACGGAAATGCTGTATATGGACCGTACCTGCGCCCCGGATGAGAACGAACTATACAACATTTTCTGCCAGGCGCTGGAACCCGCAAAGGGACGCAGCATTATTGTACGCACCATGGATATCGGCGGTGATAAACCCGTTGATTATCTGAATATTCCTGCTGAGACCAACCCATTTCTCGGTTATCGCGCGGTGCGTATTTATGAAGAATATGCCACGTTGTTTACTACGCAACTGCGATCGATCCTGCGCGCCTCAGCGCACGGTAGCCTGAAAATCATGATCCCAATGATCTCCTCGATGGAAGAGATCCTGTGGGTCAAAGAGAAACTGGCAGAAGCCAAGCAGCAACTGCGAAGTGAACACATTCCGTTTGATGAGAAGATCCAGCTCGGTATTATGCTGGAGGTTCCGTCTGTGATGTTCATCATTGACCAATGCTGTGAAGAGATTGATTTCTTTAGTATTGGCAGCAATGACCTGACGCAATACCTGCTGGCGGTCGACCGTGACAACGCCAAAGTTACCCGCCACTACAACAGCCTGAATCCGGCCTTCCTGCGCGCGCTGGATTACGCCGTGCAGGCAGTACATCGGCAGGGGAAATGGATTGGCCTGTGTGGCGAACTGGGTGCCAAAGGTTCGGTGCTGCCATTGCTGGTGGGACTGGGTCTGGACGAAATCAGTATGAGCGCTCCCTCCATTCCCGCCGCCAAAGCGCGGATGGCGCAACTCGACAGCCGTGCCTGCCGTCAATTGCTGAATCAAGCGATGGCTTGTCGAACCTCGCTGGAGGTCGAACATCTGTTGGCTCAGTTCCGCATGACCCAACAGGATACGCCTCTGGTTACCGCCGAATGCATCACACTGGACAGCAACTGGCGCAGTAAAGAAGAGGTCATCAAAGGGATGACCGACAACCTCCTGCTGGCAGGCCGTTGCCGCTATCCACGTAAACTGGAAGCAGACCTGTGGGCACGCGAAGCCGTCTTCTCTACCGGATTAGGTTTTAGCTTCGCCATTCCACACAGCAAATCCGAACATATTGAGCAGTCCACCATCAGCGTAGCGCGCCTGCAAGCGCCGGTACGTTGGGGTGATGATGATGCACAGTTCATTATTATGCTGACGCTCAACAAACATGCCGCTGGCGATCAGCATATGCGTATTTTCTCGCGTCTGGCGCGCCGCATTATGCATGAAGAATTCCGTAACGCGCTGGTTAGCGCCGCCTCAGCCGACGCTATCGCCAGCCTGTTGCAACATGAACTTGAACTTTAAAGAGGATGTTTTTGTATGGAACTTTACCTTGATACCGCCAACGTCGCGGAAGTTGAACGTCTGGCACGCATCTTCCCTATCGCGGGTGTTACCACCAACCCAAGCATTGTGGCGGCAAGCAAAGAATCTATCTGGGATGTACTGCCGCGCCTGCAAAATGCCATCGGCGAAGAGGGTATTTTGTTTGCCCAAACCATGAGCCGCGAGGCGCAGGGCATGGTGGAAGAAGCCAAACGCCTGAGCAATGCAGTGCCCGGTCTGGTAGTGAAAATCCCGGTGACATCCGAAGGTCTGGCCGCGATTAAGATGCTGAAAAAAGAGGGTATCACCACGCTGGGAACCGCCGTTTACAGTGCTTCTCAGGGGCTACTGGCTGCGCTGGCAGGAGCTAAATATATCGCGCCTTACGTTAACCGTATCGACGCACAGGGCGGCGATGGGATTCGCACAGTACAAGAACTGCAAACGTTACTGGAGCTGCATGCGCCAAACAGCATGGTACTGGCAGCCAGCTTTAAAACCCCGCGTCAGGCGCTGGATTGCTTACTGGCAGGATGTGAAGCTATCACCCTGCCATTAGACGTAGCGCAACAAATGCTCAATACCCCTGCGGTAGAGTCAGCAATAGAGAAGTTTGAGCAGGACTGGAACAACGCATTTGGTCACATCAACCTGTGAGGGAAATAAAGTATGGATCGCATTATTCAATCACCTGGTAAGTACATCCAGGGTGCCGATGTTATTACCCGTCTTGGCAGCTACCTCAAACCACTGGCAGAACGCTGGCTGGTCGTTGGGGACAAGTTTGTCTTAGGCTTTGCCCAGGGCGCACTGGAAAAAAGCTTCCAGGATGCCGGACTGGCGCTGGAAATTGCACCGTTTGGCGGCGAATGTTCACAAAACGAAATCGACCGTCTGCGCGGCGTAGCGGAAAAAGCGCAGTGTGGCGCAGTACTTGGTATTGGCGGCGGTAAAACGCTGGATACCGCCAAAGCGCTGGCGCACTTTATGGGCGTGCCTGTCGCCATTGCCCCAACCATCGCCTCTACCGATGCGCCGTGCAGCGCGCTGTCCGTCATTTACACCGATGCCGGTGAATTCGATCGCTATCTGCTGCTGCCCAACAACCCGGACAGGGTCATTGTGGATACCAAAATTGTCGCGGGCGCACCGGCGCGTCTGTTAGCTGCGGGTATTGGCGATGCGCTGGCAACCTGGTTCGAAGCGCGTGCCTGTTCACGCAGCGGCGCAACCACCATGGCGGGCGGTCAGTGTACTCAGGCGGCGCTGGCGCTGGCAGAGCTGTGCTTTAATACGCTAATCGAAGAAGGTGAAAAAGCGATGCTGGCAGCAGAGCAGCACGTGGTTACACCAGCACTGGAACGTGTTATTGAAGCCAACACCTATCTGAGTGGCGTCGGTTTTGAAAGCGGTGGTCTGGCAGCGGCTCACGCCATTCATAACGGTCTGACCGCAATCCCGGATGCGCATCATTACTACCACGGCGAGAAAGTGGCGTTTGGTACGCTGACGCAGCTGGTGCTGGAAAACGCGCCAGTTGATGAAATTGAAACCGTTGCCGCGCTGTGCCATTCCGTTGGCCTGCCGATTACCCTGGCGCAACTGGACATCAAACAGGATATCCCGGCGAAAATGCGCATTGTGGCTGAGGCCGCCTGTGCCGAAGGCGAAACCATCCACAACATGCCTGGCGGCGCGACGCCGGACCAGGTGTATGCCGCCCTGCTGGTGGCTGACCAGTACGGTCAACGTTACCTGCAAGAGTGGGAATAACCTGCCAATAGAAAATCCCCGCAATCGCGGGGATTTTTTTATTCATACTATGCCGGATACGCACAAGCGACATCCGGCATTATCTGTTACAGCAGATCGAAACGATCCAGGTTCATCACTTTCACCCATGCGGCAACGAAATCTCTCACGAACTTCTCGTGAGCATCGCTGCAGGCATAAACTTCAGCCACTGCGCGCAGTACGGAGTTAGAACCGAACACCAGATCGGCGCGGGTTGCCGTGTATTTTACTTCGCCGCTCAGACGGTCACGACCTTCAAACAGCTCTTTTGACTCATCAACCGCCTTCCACTCATGGCGCATATCCAGCAGATTGACGAAGAAGTCAGTGCTGAGCACGCCAGGACGATCGGTAAAGACGCCATGCTGGCTGCCGTCGAAGTTGGTGCCCAGTACGCGCATACCGCCCACCAGCACGGTCATTTCCGGTGCGGTCAGCGTCAGCTGCTGTGCTTTATCAATCAGCAGCGACTCGGTGGTCGATACGTCAGGACGAGCGCGGTAGTTACGGAAACCATCGGCAATCGGCTCAAGCAGTTCAAACATCTCAATATCCGTTTGGTCCTGACGCGCATCCACGCGGCCCGGCGCAAAAGGTACTTTAATGCTGACACCCGCAGCGCTAGCCGCCTGCTCTATACCGACAACACCGGCCAGCACGATAATATCGGCTAACGAAGCGGTATGGGCTGACTTATAAATGCCTTCCAGCACAGGCAGTACGCGTGCCGCGGTAGCATTCACATCCCAGCCACGCTGTGGGTCCAGCGCCAGACGCGCACCGTTAGCGCCGCCACGTTTATCCCCACCGCGGAACGTTGATGCCGAAGCCCACGCCACTGACACCAGCTCGCCCACGGACAACCCGGAAGCAGCAATGGTCGCCTTCAGTTTCAGGATATCTTCTTCGCTTGGGTTAAAGAACGCATGCGGCAGCGGGTCTTGCCAAATCAGATCTTCTTTTGGCACTTCCGGTCCGATGTAACGTGCTTTTGGCCCCATATCACGGTGCGTCAGCTTAAACCATGCGCGGGCAAATGCTTCGTTGAAGGCCTGCGGATCGTTCAGGAAACGACGGGAGATCTTCTCGAACTCCGGATCGAAACGCAGCGTCAGGTCGGTAACCAACATTGTTGGCTTACGTTTTTTCGACGGATCGAACGGATCGGGGATAATTTCCGGTGCGTCAACCGCTTCAAATTGAATCGCACCTGCCGGACTGCGGGTTTGTACCCATTCATATTTGAACAGGTTCTCGAAGAAATAGTTGCTCCATTGGGTCGGCGTCTGCGTCCAGACCACTTCCAGACCGGAAGTAATTGCGTCTGCACCCGCGCCGCTGCCGTAGCTGCTGGCCCAGCCCAGGCCCTGCGCTTCAATTGGTGCGGATTCTGGATCGGCGCCTACGTGCGAAGCCGGTGCTGCACCGTGAGTTTTACCCAACGTATGACCGCCGCCAATCAGCGCTACGGTTTCTTCGTCGTTCATACCCATGTTACCGAAGGTCGCGCGAATAGCCGCGGCCGCAGAGAGCGGTTCGCCGCTATGGTCCGGCCCTTCCGGGTTCACATAGATAAGGCCCATTTCGGTTGCGCCCAGCGGCGCTTTTGCCAGTTCTTCCGGATGACGGTGGGTCAGCCAGGCTTTTTCATCACCCCAGTTTACGTCGAGATCCGGTTCCCAGACGTCTTCACGACCGGCACCAAAGCCGAAGGTACGGAAGCCTGAGTTTTCCAGCGCCACGTTACCCGCAAGGATAAACAGGTCGGCCCAGGAAATTTTCTGGCCATATTTCTGCTTGATTGGCCACAGCAGACGACGCGCTTTATCCAGGCTGACGTTGTCCGGCCAGGAGTTCAGTGGTGCAAAACGCTGCTGTCCGCGACCCGCGCCACCGCGTCCATCGACGGAGCGATAGGTCCCTGCACCGTGCCATGCCATGCGGATAAATAATCCGGCATAGGTTCCCCAGTCAGCGGGCCACCACGGTTGAGATTCGGACAGAAGGGCTCTGAGATCCCCTTTCAGGGCTGAATAGTCGAGTTTGCTAAACTCTTTTCGGTAGTCGAAGTCCTCACCCAGCGGGTTAGAACGGTTGGAATGTTGGTTTAAAAGATCTACACGGAGTTGATTGGGCCACCAGTCGCGGTTGTTCGTTCCTGCTCCCGCACTCTGATCGTGACCGCCCTGATGAAAAGGACACTTACCGGCAGTTGATGCGTTCTGGCTATCGTCGGACATGCTCATCTATATGCTCCCTTTACAGTGTTCTGACTACGATATACACCACCAGAGATAAGATATAGTCGAAAAAACCCACAGATTCGATAGCTAATTCCTTTTATATTTAAAGTTACAGAGATGTAGATCAAAATGATCAATAAAAAGCCCTCCGTAGAGGGCTGGGGCATCTGTTTAATTCGGTCTTACACCCAGTGTGTGACAAATAGCGTAGCTCATCTCGGCACGGTTAAGGGTATAGAAGTGAAAATCTTTCACCCCTTCGCGACTGAGGATTTTCACCATGTCCATAGCGATGTTTGCACCTACCAGCTTGCGGGTTTCCGCATCATCATCCAGACCATCAAACATGGTCGACATCCAGGAAGGGATACGAACATTGGTCATATCGGCAAATTTTTTCGCCTGTTTAAAGTTGGAGACTGGCAGGATACCCGGAATAATTTCCACATCGATTCCCGCAGACACGCAGCGATCGCGAAAGCGCAGATAGCTTTCCACATCGAAGAAAAACTGAGTAATGGCGCGGTTTGCACCGGCATCAACCTTACGCTTCAGGTTCAGCAAATCGGCCTGAGCGCTCTTCGCTTCTGGGTGTACTTCCGGGTAAGCCGCAACGGAGATATCAAAGTCCGCAACGTCTTTCAGCAGAGTCACCAGGTCAGAGGCATACATATCCGGTTTACCGCTTCCCGGCGGCAAGTCACCGCGCAGAGCAACAATATGACGAATACCGTTATTCCAGTAGTCCTGAGCAATGGTGCGCAGCTCATCGCGGGTTGCATCAATACAGGTCAGGTGCGGAGCTGCTTCAAGACCAGTGCGATCCTTAATGCCTTTAATAATGCTGTGCGTACGGTCGCGCTCACCAGAGTTTGCACCATAGGTGACTGAAACAAACTTCGGCTTCAGGCTGCTCAGGCGATCGATGGAGTTCCACAGGGTTTGCTCCATTTCACTGGTGCGCGGCGGGAAAAACTCAAACGAAACGTTAATCTGACCCTGTACTTCCGCCAGGCTCTGATTCAGGGCTTCCCGCTGGTTGGCGTGAAAAAAGCTCATACCTTACCTCATCAATCTTTTGTCGTTATATGTTGTGTTGTGAACTGCTATACGTTTAGACGTCTAGATGTAAAAATGACGGAAAAGCATGCTGGCGTCAACACAAAAATCATCGTTAAAGGTGAGGAATACTCAGCCAACGTGAAAAAAATTCACATCAGCCTGAAATGATGGGGAATTGTGGCATGACCGTCTGCCAGCCGTTAACGAGAGCGGTGACAGACTCGCCTCTGGCCAGAGCGCGGGTAAGACGCAATACGGGTAGGTTTAACGCAGGATGAGAGCGTTGAAGTGATTATGCAGATGGCTGTTGACGTATTTTATCCGGCCTGGGTCACAAACGAACCGTCGGCCGGATCATCCGGCAACAAAAACTACAGCAGCTGCGCCAGACGGTTGATGTCTGACTGAATAGCGCCGGCGGTAACGTCACGACCTGCGCCCGGTCCACGGATTACCAGCGGGTTATCGCGATACCAGCGGCTTTCAATGGCGAATACGTTATCGCACGGCAACAGCGCCGCCAGCGGGTGTTCAGGACGAACCGCCTCAACACCAACGCGCGCTTTACCGTTAGCATCAAAACGCGCCACATAGCGCAGCACCAGCCCCATTTCACGCGCCGCTTCCAGACGCTGCACCATCTGCTCGTTCAGCTCATCACCATTCTCAAAGAAATGGTCAATAGAGCCTTCTTCACAATGCGCAGGCACCAGCGATTCCACGCGAACCTGGTCCGGTTCGATGTCGTAACCTGCTTCACGCGCCAGAATCACCAGCTTACGCATCACATCTTTGCCGGAAAGATCTACGCGCGGATCGGGTTCAGTCAGCCCCTGTTGCCACGCCTGATCCACCAGATCGGTGAACGGGACCGTGCCATCAAATTGCAGGAACAACCACGACAACGTACCGGAGAAGATCCCGCTGATCGACAGAATGGTATCTCCACTATCAATCAGATCGCGCACGGTATGATTGATCGGCAAACCTGCTCCCACGGTGGCGTTATACAGCCAGTGGCGGCCGGTTTTTTCAAAAGCGTCATGAATTTGGCGATAATTATGACTGCTACTCGCCCCCGCCAGTTTGTTGGCGCTGATGACGTGGAAACCATGGCTGGCAAAATCCAGATACTGATCCGCAAGTTGCTCGCTGGCAGTAACGTCCAGCACCACTAAATCATCATACGGGTGAGCACGCATCCACAGGAATAGAGACTCTTCATCCTGCTCTACTGCCTCGTCATCAAAGAAAGCTAACGCGCGGCTGGCATCCAGCCCTTCGTAATTCAGCAGGCTACGACGGCTATCAACCACACCCGCCAGCACAAACTCTAATCCGGTGCGCGCCGAGAGCGTGCTCTGCTCGCGAGCGAACAGCTCCAGCCAGCGCGAACCAATGTTGCCTTTGCCGAACAACACCAGACCAATGCGTTTTTCCGCGCGGAAAATTGACTGATGCAGGCCCTGAATCAGGCTCTCTGTTGGCCCAGTACGCAGTACCGCGACCAGGCTGATACCCTCTTCCGATTGCCAGGTGAATTCAACCGGCTGACCTTTCAACTGTTGCCAAAAACGGTGGCAATGCAGCGGATTACGGGTGACGCCCGCCCCGACCATCGCCACCAGCGCCAGCCCCTGGCGCAAACGCAGCTCGCCCGGCAGACCAGCTTCATCCAGAATTTTCAGTGCGCCGTCAGCGACTTCGGAGGTATAGCAAAATTGCAGCAGTTGGCGGTCAGGATGCACACCCACTGCCAGCGGACGCACCTGGGTACGTTTTAAAACCTGATCAATCTCTTTATAAGCCAGCTTAAAGTCCTGGCCAGTCGGAACCAAAAACTCAATCAGGCAGACGTCATCATGACTGGTCACAATACGCGCCCCGGTACCGGAGGCCAGTACGCGTTCAATGCGCGTTGAACCCTGCTCCGGCGTATAGCTACAACGCAGTTGGAGATCGATATCGCTACCGGAAACCGGCTGTAAGGTACGGGCATGGAGAACCGGCGCCGCCAGACGCGCCAGTTCGCTGGCTTCATCCAGACGCAGCAGCGGCAGCAAACAGGCGTCTTTTACTTTACGCGGGTCCGCGCTGTAAACCCCGGCGACATCGCTCCAGATAGTTACGCGAGAAACGCCCGCCAGCGCGCCAACCTGCGTCGCCGAGTAGTCGGAGCCGTTACGCCCCAGCAGGACCGTTTCACCGGCATTGCTGCGGCTAATAAAGCCGGTAACCACCAGCCGTTTACCCGGATGCTGTGCCAGCAGTTGCTGTAGCAGCGGGTAAGAAAGACCTTCATCTACCTGCGGCTGGGCACCGCGTTCAGCACGTAAAAAATCGCGCGCATCCAGCCAGGCTGACTCCAGCCCCTGTTGGTTAAGGACCGCAGACATCAAACGCGCGGACCATACCTCACCATGCCCAACAACCTCAGCATAGACGGCATCGTTCACGCCGCTGTCGAGTAATCCGGCCAGACGCTCCAGATCGTGAATAAACGCGCCAATCAGTCCATCCGCTATCTCAGGCGGTAACAAACCGCTGATAAGCTCGCTCTGATAGCGACGTAACGCCTGTTGAACCTGATGCGCAGAAAGGCGATCGGTCTGGCTTAATTTCAGCCAGCTAATCAACTGGTTAGTGGTACTGCCTGCGGCTGAAACAACCATCATGTCATCAGGCTGCGAGTACTCCGCCATAATGCCTGCGACACGCAGATAACATTTCACATCAGCCAGACTACTACCACCAAATTTGTGCAGTTGACGACCCTTCGCCCCTGCCTGCGCAATCACACTCATGTTTACCCCTTGTTTGCAGCCCGGAAGCCATTTTCCAGGTCGGCAATTAAATCTTCGCCATCTTCAATACCGGTGGAGATACGCAGCAGCGTTTCGGAAATTCCGGCAGCAGCACGCGCTTCTGGCGCCATGCCCGCGTGTGTCATGGTTGCGGCGTGGGAGATCAGACTTTCAACGCCCCCTAACGATTCCGCCAGCGTAAACAATGACAACCCTCCGAGGAAGCGGCGCAGCGTTTGCTCATCACCATCCAGTTCAAAACTTAACATCGCGCCAAAGCCTTTTTGCTGACGCGCGGCAATCTCATGGCCCTGATTATCCGGCAATGACGGGTGATACAATTTTTTCACCAGCGGCTGAGTTTGCAGATAATCGACTATCGCCTGAGCATTACGTTGCGCCACCTCCATTCGAGGAGACAGAGTACGCAGGCCGCGCAACAGCAGATAACTATCAAACGCGCCGCCGGTCACACCAATATTATTCGCCCACCATGCCAGTTCAGTGACCGTTTCCGGATCTTTCGCTATCACAACACCAGCCACCACATCTGAGTGACCGTTTAAATATTTCGTGCATGAATGCAACACCAGATCGGCGCCCAATGCCAGTGGATTTTGCAGTGCCGGGCTTAAAAAAGTGTTGTCGACCACGCTGACCGCGCCAGCTTCACGCGCCAGCTGGCAGATTTTCGCAATATCCACCACGCGCAGCAGCGGGTTGCTTGGGCTTTCTACCAGCACCAGCTTCGGTTTTTCCGCCAATGCGGCCTGTAATGCCTGCTCATCTCCTTGATCGACAAACAGGACCCGGTAACAGCCACGCTTTGCCAGACTGTCAAACAGTCGGTAGCTCCCGCCGTAGCAGTCATGCGGTGCGACCAGCAGATCGCCTGGCTTGAGAAAGACCGTGGTCACCAAATGAATCGCCGACATGCCAGTATTGGTCAGCACAGCACCTGCACCGCCTTCCAGTTCCGCCAGCGCACGCTGAACAACATCGCGCGTTGGGTTGCCGCGACGCGAATAGTCATGGGCGCGAGGTTCATTAAATCCGGTAAAGTTATAGGTGCTGGAGAGGTGAATCGGCGGGACAACGCAACCGTACTGTTCGTCGTCATTTAACCCGCTACGCACTGCGATGGTGGCCTGTTTACGCGTCATATTGAGGAGATCCTGGCTGAGTCGGTGAAAAGTCAGACACCAGAGTAATCATAGTTACGATAGCCGTCAATACATCTGGACATCTAAACTTCTTTGCGTATAGATTGAGCAAACTGGAAATAGCCGTTAAAATTATATGCATTAGCGTACATCTGCGTCGGCTTACTTCGTGTCAGGGCCACGCCACTACGATAAACTACGCGCAATTATGGTCCGGGCTCAGGTTCTGGCCTCAATATTAATGACGAAGAGGATTAGGTATCTCATGGCTGAATGGAGCGGCGAATATATCAGCCCATACGCTGAGCACGGTAAGAAGAGTGAGCAAGTCAAAAAAATTACGGTTTCCATTCCTCTGAAGGTGTTAAAAATCCTTACCGATGAACGCACGCGTCGTCAGGTGAACAACCTGCGCCACGCCACCAACAGCGAACTGCTGTGTGAAGCGTTTCTGCATGCTTTTACTGGGCAACCCTTACCCAACGATGACGACCTGCGTAAAGAACGCAGTGATGAAATCCCGGAAGAAGCAAAGGTAATCATGCGTGAACTGGGTATCAACCCGGAAACGTGGGAATACTGATAGTTAGAACGGCAATGGGCATGTAGAGGCGGGAATGCTCCCGCCTTTTCTCACAGTATTACTTACTAATACCATTGAGTTTATTCAATGTTTCTTCCATTTTGAGCGTTTCCGTACGGTTCAATGGATAGAAATAAATCAGAATGACCGCCGCCAAAAACAGGCATAGCGCCGGCAAGAGATTCGCCATCGTATAAATATTTTCCTGCACAATGCTGGTTTGCACTGCACCACCTGTTGACGATGATTGATAGCCAATGATAGCCAACATAAAGCCACCAATCGCTCCTGCGCATGCCTGACCAACCTTGCGCGCAAAGAAGTTCACACCATAAACCGTGCCATCCTCGCGATCGCCAGTGACATACTGATGGTAGTCACAAACATCAGTCATAAACGCCCAAATCATCAGGTTGAATAACCCTGCACCCAGCGTCGCCAGGAACAAGAAAACCAGATAGACCTTTGCATCCGTAATGTGGACAAAGTACATAATCACATACATGACCACGGCAAAAAGCAACGCGCCTACGCTGGCTTCTTTTTTACCAAACCGCTTCGTGAGCCAGGATGCCGATGGCGCCAGCAAAACCAGGGAACCAAAGGTAAACAGCAACGCGACTGACATCGCCTCTTTATTGTGGAAATAGTCATTAAACAGGTAAGTCATGTTGGTACCGGACAACCCCTGATTAATTACAATCAGCAAATCCACAACCACTAAAACAATCAGCGCCTTATTGCGTGCCAGTCCCTTCAGCAACACCGAAACGGGCATGCTCTCTTTTCTCTCCACGCGCACGCGCTCCGTCGTTAAATGACAGGTCAAGGATAAAAAGATCAAGCCCAGCACTGCGCAACCAATGGAAATCCAGAAGAAGTGTTGCCCGGAAATCACCTGGCTTCCATCCACCAGGGTGGTGTACATCAGGATTGGAATGAAAAAGCCAGTTGCCCCACCGCCAATTGCTGACCCAACGCTACGCCAGGTTGAAAGCGATACACGATCTTCAGGATTCGAGCTAATCGCCGCAGACATAGCACCGTACGGAATACTCACGGTCGATAACAGCGAACCGTAAATGAAATAGGAGCAGCAGATGTAGATGATTTTCGCCGTATAAGAAAAATCATTCACAAACGGCAGGAACAGGACAACCGCAATGATGCAAAATGGATACTTCATACGACGCACCCACGGGTTGAAACGTCCATGTACCGTCAGTTTAGAGGTATCGCATAAGCGCCCTACACCAACATCAACGAACGCATCAAAGAGTTTGGTCACAAAATAGAGTGAGCCAACAATAACGCCGGAAATACCGAGGACGTTAGTGTAATAAATCATTAAAAAACTATTAACTAAGCCAAGAATAAAACAGGTTCCGAGATCACCACATAAATAACCAATTTTATCTCTAATTCCGAAAGGCCTGACGGCAGTGGTTTCATTATTTCCGATAATAGTTCCATCATTAGACATGATGTCAACTCCTTAGACATATTATTCACACAAACTATGCTTATCGACGTAATCAGCCGATACGAAAACTATTACCGATTAAAAGTTATAACCAAGGCCGACACGATAACGGGTCTGACGATCGTCTGTCGTTGTTGTGTTATAACCCGAGGAAACATTGCCAACCTCAACAAATGGAACCCAGGAGCCTAATTTGTACGCCACGCGGAAGTTATATTCATAATCATCTTTCCGGTTGTTATATAAATCTTCGCTATCGGCAATTTTATAAATACCATTTAGCTCAAACATCCAGTCATTGACGTTATAACCAAGCCAGGCTTCCGGACGATAGACCATGCGGTCATCTTTGCCGTCAGTGTTTCTGCGCATGTACTCCTGACGATAGCGGAACGCGGTCCACCAGTTGTCGTTGATGTTGTACTGTACGCGGATATAAGGCTTATAAATCGCGATATTATCGCCCGTTTCGATTGCAATGCCGGGCTGCCAGACAAGACCCTGCCAGGTGAACTGATAGCTTGCGGTATACTCGTTGCCGTTACTTTCCATATTATTCCACGCATCATTTGACTGCGTGTTTTCGGAACGAGAAATGGCTTCTACTGCCACACCAAAACCCGTGGCAAAACGGTGAGACATATACACACGATCGTAATTACGTCCATCGTCATAATATTCATGTCGGTAATCAACATAACCCGCCTGTGCGGCCGCAGAGAATAATGGAATCAGTAATAACGCAGATTTAAATTTCATGACAATCCCTCTTCACACTCAACAACGGAAATAATCCATCTCGTTTGTCCATAAAATGGGAAAACAAAAAGGCTTTTAGATTAATTTTATATTTCCACGAAAGTGTATTTTAGAAAGAAAGCAGAAACCTTTGGTATTTTGCCAGGAACTGCTAAATATGGCAAAAGACAGAAGATAAAAAGGACTCAGATCACCAGTTGCAATATTTTATCGAGAAAATAAAACACCGTTTTATTTATTGAATAAAATAGATTATTCAATACATCAATATATATTTCAGTTCTGAAGCGCAGAAACAAAAAAAGCGCCATAAGGCGCTTTTTTCTGACAGCTGAAACTTACTTGCTGCCTGGGATGCTGAAACGCTTGTTGAAGCGATCAACACGGCCACCGGTAGCAACATCACGCTGCTTGCCAGTATAGAACGGGTGGCACTGACCGCACACGTCCAGGTTCAGATCGTGACCGACGGTAGAGCGGATTTTCATGACGTTACCGCAAGAGCAGTTTGCAGTAATTTCTTCGTATTTCGGGTGAATATCTTTTTTCATGGGAAAACCTCGGTTTAAGGCCGCGTCGCTCTTCCAGCCCTAACGCCAGACACCACGCGATGTTAATTATTCCCCGTCACCTTTCACGCTGCATCAACAGCCTGAAACTCTCGGGTAATGGTCATTGTTTGACGCAATCAATTTGCATCAAAGGCGGCGAATCATACAGAAATTAACCTGCTCATGCAAACTGATCCGCATTCTACCCTCCACTAATGTGTATACTAACCCGCCAGATTTCAAGTCAGGATGATTCAATGCCCGTTGCGCACGTTGCCTTACCTGTTCCGCTACCTCGCACCTTTGACTACCTCCTGCCGGAAGGCTTGAGTGCCAAAGCCGGGTGTCGTGTACGCGTGCCCTTTGGCAAGCAGCAGGAGCGCGTGGGTATCGTCCTTTCCGTCAGCGAGCACAGTGAACTGCCGCGGAGCGAATTGAAAGCCGTTCTCGAAGTGCTGGACAGCGAACCGGTCTACTCGACCTCTGTCTGGCGTCTGCTGTTGTGGGCGGCTGATTATTATCATCATCCCATCGGTGACGTACTGTTTCACGCTCTGCCAATTTTACTGCGCCAGGGACGCCCGGCGACAAACGCGCCCATGTGGTACTGGTTTGCCACTGAAGAAGGCCAGGTAATTGACCTCAACAGCCTGAAGCGTTCTCCCAAGCAGCAACAGGCGCTGGCTGCGCTACGCCAGGGGAAAATCTGGCGCGACCAGGTGGCTGAACTGGAATTTAATGATGCCGCATTACAGGCACTGCGGAAAAAAGGGCTGTGCGATCTGGCGAGCGAAACACCAGGCTTTAGCGACTGGCGTACGCACTACGCGGTTTCCGGTGAGCGTCTGCGGCTGAACACCGAGCAGGCCACCGCCGTCGGGGCGATTCACAGCGCCTCAGACAGTTTTAGCGCATGGCTATTAGCGGGCGTAACGGGATCAGGCAAAACAGAGGTCTATCTCAGCGTTCTGGAAAACGTCCTTGCCCAGGGCAAGCAGGCGCTGGTGATGGTGCCGGAGATTGGCCTGACGCCGCAAACTATTGCCCGTTTTCGCGAACGTTTTAATGCGCCGGTCGAAGTCCTGCACTCCGGTTTAAACGACAGTGAACGTCTTTCAGCCTGGCTGAAAGCAAAAAATGGCGAGGCGGCGATTGTTATCGGCACGCGTTCTTCGCTATTTACGCCGTTTAAAAATCTCGGCGTGATTGTCATCGACGAAGAACACGACAGCTCTTATAAACAGCAGGAAGGCTGGCGCTATCATGCGCGCGACCTCGCGGTTTACCGCGCCCATAGTGAGCAGATCCCGATTATTCTCGGCTCAGCCACCCCGGCACTGGAAACGCTGTGTAACGTGCGGCAGAACAAATATCGCATGCTACGCCTGACGCGCCGCGCCGGAAATGCGCGCCCAGCCACTCAGCACGTGCTGGATCTCAAAGGTCAGCAGGTGCAGGCCGGACTCGCCCCTGCGCTGATCGCCCGTATGCGTCAGCACCTGCAGGCGGATAACCAGGTGATCCTGTTTTTGAACCGTCGTGGTTTTGCGCCTGCGCTGCTGTGCCACGACTGTGGTTGGATTGCCGAATGTCCGCGTTGCGATCATTACTACACGCTACATCAGGCGCAGCACCACCTGCGTTGCCACCACTGCGACAGCCAGCGCCCAATACCACGTCAGTGCCCTTCCTGCGGCTCGACGCATATGGTTCCGGTAGGGCTCGGCACCGAACAGCTTGAACAGGCGCTGGCACCTTTTTTCCCCGGCGTGCCAATTTCACGCATCGATCGCGACACCACCAGCCGTAAAGGGTCTCTGGAGCAGCATCTGGCAGAAGTGCATCGCGGCGGCGCACGAATTCTTATAGGCACGCAAATGCTGGCCAAAGGCCACCACTTCCCGGACGTCACTCTGGTGGCGCTGCTGGACGTTGACGGCGCGCTATTCTCCGCAGATTTCCGGTCAGCAGAACGCTTCGCCCAGCTCTATACGCAGGTCTCTGGCCGTGCCGGACGCGCCGGGAAGCAAGGCGAAGTGGTGCTGCAAACGCACCATCCTGAACATCCGCTGCTGCAAACCTTGCTGTATAAAGGCTATGACGCGTTTGCCGAACAGGCGCTGGCCGAGCGACAAACGCTCCAGCTTCCACCGTGGACCAGCCATGTGATCGTGCGGGCAGAAGACCATAACAACCAGCATGCACCAATGTTCTTGCAGCAGCTACGGAATCTCATTCAAGCCAGCCCGTTGGCCGATGACAAACTCTGGGTGCTCGGCCCGGTTCCCGCACTGGCGCCCAAACGCGGTGGTCGTTATCGTTGGCAAATATTGTTGCAACATCCATCACGAATTCGTCTGCAACATATCGTCAGCGGCACGCTGGCACTGATCAATACGCTACCCGATGCACGCAAGGTTAAATGGGTGCTGGATGTCGATCCCATCGAGGGATAACCCCTCACGATGCGAGGCGGATCGTAAAATTAAAGATCCATCACACTTTTTATGAAAATTCTGTAACCGCTTCCATTCACTATCTGATAAAAATGTTTCAGATGAAGGTTATCCAGGGACGAGTCTGTGCCAGCAGCTCTCTGGCGAGGAGAAAGAGTGAAACCGAATAAGCAGGTTGCCGCAGCTACGATGAAAGATGTTGCTCTGAAGGCGAAAGTCTCAACGGCAACCGTATCCCGCGCATTAATGAACCCGGACAAAGTCTCACAGTCAACCCGTAACAAGGTTGAGCAGGCAGCGCTGGAAGTGGGATATCTACCCCAATCAATGGGACGTAACGTTAAGCGTAATGAGTCACGTACCATTCTGGTGATTGTGCCGGATATCTGCGATCCGTTTTTTAGCGAAGTGATTCGTGGCATCGAAGTGACTGCCGCAGAACAGGGATACCTGGTGCTTATTGGCGACTGCGCGCACCAGAATCAGCAGGAAAAGACGTTTCTTAACCTCATTATCACCAAGCAGATCGATGGCATGGTACTGCTCAGCTCGCGCCTGCCGTTTGATGCCAGCGTGGAAGAACAGCGCAATTTACCGCCGATGGTCATGTCGAACGAGTTCGCGCCAGAGCTGGAACTCCCTACCGTGCACATTGATAACCTCACCGCCGCCTTTAACGCGATGAATTATCTGCTGGAACTGGGGCATAAACGCATTGGTTGTATCGCCGGCCCCGAAGATATGCCGCTGTGCCATTACCGTCTGCAAGGCTACGTTCAGGCATTACGCCGCAGCGGAATTACGGTCGATCCGCATTTCATCGCGCGCGGTGACTTTACCTATGAAGCGGGAGCCAATGCGTTGAAGCAGCTCCTTGAACTACCGCAGCCGCCGACCGCTGTCTTTTGTCACAGCGACGTCATGGCGCTGGGTGCACTCTCTTACGCCAAACGTCAGGGTCTGAAAGTCCCTGATGATTTATCCATTATTGGCTTTGATAACATTTCGCTCACGGAATTTTGTGATCCACCCCTGACAACCGTCGCACAGCCGCGTTTCGATATCGGACGTGAAGCTATGCTGTTACTGCTCGATCAATTACAAGGGCAGAGCGTCAGCAGTGGCTCACGTTTACTGGACTGCGAGCTTATTATTCGGGGTACTACCCGGGCACTGACGTAAAGTAAAGTGCTTTCGGACTCCCCTGTCTGGTCAAAGGCCCGCCGCTTAAGTAACATGGCGGGCTGACGAACGAATAAATACAGCGAAACGATAGTGGCACAACGAGATTATGTACGTCGCGGCCAACCGGCACCTTCGCGGCGCAAGAAGAGCACATCACGGAAAAAACAACGCAATACGCCTGCGGTATCGCCCGCAATGGTTGCTATTGCTGCAGCCGTACTCGTGACCTTTATCGGTGGTCTGTACTTCATTACGCATCACAAGAAAGAAGAGTCCGAAACGCTGCAAAACCAGAAAGTCACCGGTAATGGCATTCCGCCAAAACCGGAAGAGCGCTGGCGATACATCAAAGAGCTGGAAAGCCGTCAGCCTGGCGTACGTGCGCCTACCGAACCGTCTGCGGGCGGCGAGGTGCTGAATGCCGATCAGCTAACCAATGAGCAGCGCCAGCTATTGGCGCAAATGCAGGCTGATATGCGTCAACAGCCGACGCAGCTCAACGAAGTACCGTGGAACGAGCAAACGCCTGAACAACGCCAGCAAACGCTGCAGCGTCAGCGTCAGGTGCAACAGCAGCAGTGGAATAACGCACAGCAGCAGGCTCAGCAGCCGCGTCCACGGGCAACAGAACAGCCGTATCAGCAGCAGCAAACGCGTACAGCACAAGCCGCGCCGGTACAGCAGCCGAAACCGCAGCCAAAACCGGCGGCGCAACAGCCGTATCAGGATCTGCTGCAAACGCCAGCGCATACCACCGCTGCTCAGCCAAAACCGCAGCCGGCCGCGCCAATAACGAATGAAACGCAGCCGCCAAAACAGACTGCTGAGAAAAAAGATGAACGCCGCTGGATGGTTCAGTGCGGATCATTTAAAGGCGCTGAGCAGGCAGAAACTGTGCGTGCGCAGCTGGCCTTTGAAGGCTTTAACTCCCGTATTACCACCAATAACGGCTGGAATCGTGTGGTCATTGGTCCGGTCAAGGGCAAAGAGAATGCCGACAACACCATCAGCCGCCTGAAGGTTGCTGGTCACACAAACTGCATTCGACTCGCCACTGGGGGTTGAAACCCCCAAAATCCCCCCCATCTATACTTGCATTACGCCCCGTACACTGTGCGGGGCCTGTACATTGCATTTGTAACCAAGGGGTCTGCTCGTGACAACAATAGTAAGCGTACGCCGTAACGGCCATGTGGTAATCGCCGGTGATGGTCAGGCCACACTGGGTAACACCGTAATGAAAGGCAACGTGAAGAAAGTCCGCCGTCTGTACAACGATAAAGTCATCGCGGGCTTTGCGGGCGGTACTGCGGATGCATTCACGCTGTTTGAACTGTTTGAACGCAAGCTGGAAATGCACCAGGGTCACCTGGTGAAAGCTGCCGTTGAACTGGCAAAAGACTGGCGTACCGACCGTATGCTGCGCAAACTCGAAGCGCTGCTGGCCGTCGCAGATGAAACTGCATCGCTCATCATCACCGGTAACGGCGACGTCATCCAGCCAGAAAACGATCTGATTGCTATAGGCTCCGGCGGTCCCTACGCCCAGGCTGCTGCACGCGCTCTGCTTGAAAATACCGAGCTTGGCGCACGCGAGATTGCTGAGAAAGCGTTGGATATTGCAGGGGATATCTGCATTTATACCAACCACTTCCATACCATCGAAGAATTGAACTCCAAAGCGTAAGGATCCCCCATGTCTGAAATGACCCCACGCGAAATTGTCAGCGAACTGAACAAACACATCATCGGCCAGGATAACGCTAAGCGTTCCGTGGCGATCGCCCTGCGTAACCGCTGGCGTCGTATGCAGCTCAACGAAGAGTTGCGTCATGAAGTCACGCCGAAAAACATTCTGATGATTGGCCCGACCGGCGTCGGTAAAACCGAAATCGCCCGTCGTCTGGCAAAACTGGCCAACGCGCCGTTCATCAAAGTCGAAGCAACAAAATTCACCGAAGTCGGCTATGTTGGTAAAGAAGTAGATTCCATCATCCGCGATCTGACCGATGCTGCCATCAAAATGGTCCGCGTGCAGGCAATTGAGAAAAACCGCTTCCGTGCCGAAGAGATGGCGGAAGAGCGCATTCTCGACGTGCTGATCCCACCAGCTAAAAATAACTGGGGGCAGTCAGAGCAGCCGCAGGAACCTTCTGCAGCGCGTCAGGCATTCCGTAAAAAACTGCGTGAAGGCCAGCTGGATGATAAAGAGATCGAAATCGATCTCGCGGCCGCACCGATGGGCGTTGAAATTATGGCGCCTCCAGGAATGGAAGAGATGACCAGCCAGCTGCAGTCCATGTTCCAGAACCTGGGCGGTCAGAAGCAAAAACCGCGTAAGCTGAAAATCAAAGACGCGATGAAGCTGCTGATTGAAGAAGAAGCTGCCAAACTGGTGAACCCGGAAGAGCTGAAACAAGAAGCTATCGACGCCGTTGAGCAGCACGGGATCGTGTTTATCGACGAAATCGACAAAATCTGTAAGCGCGGTGAATCCTCCGGCCCGGACGTGTCCCGTGAAGGCGTACAGCGCGACCTGCTGCCGCTGGTTGAAGGCTGCACTGTCTCCACCAAGCACGGCATGGTGAAAACAGATCACATTCTGTTTATCGCTTCTGGTGCATTCCAGGTAGCCAAACCGTCCGACCTGATCCCAGAACTGCAGGGTCGTCTGCCGATTCGTGTCGAGCTGCAGGCGCTGACCACCAGCGATTTTGAGCGTATCCTTACCGAACCGAATGCCTCCATCACCGTCCAGTACAAAGCGCTGATGGCGACTGAAGGTGTGGACATCAACTTCACTGAATCCGGTATTAAACGCATTGCCGAAGCGGCCTGGCAGGTTAACGAAACCACCGAAAACATCGGTGCACGTCGTCTGCATACCGTTCTGGAACGTCTGATGGAAGATATTTCCTATGATGCGAGCGATTTGAACGGCCAAAGCATCACAATTGATGCCGAATATGTGAGCAAACATCTGGATGCGCTGGTCGCAGATGAAGATCTGAGCCGTTTTATCCTATAATCGCGTTCAATGCATTTTCATCACTGTTGATGGGGCTGATAAAGCCCCATTTTTATTGGCGCTAAATATGACTGAACAACAACAAATTAGCCGCTCACAAGCCTGGCTGGAAAGTTTACGACCTAAGACCTTACCGCTCGCCTTCGCGGCGATCATCGTCGGTACGGCATTAGCATGGTGGCAAGGATACTTCGATCCGCTGGTTGCTCTGCTGGCATTGATTACGGCAGGACTGCTGCAAATTCTGTCCAATCTCGCTAACGACTATGGCGATGCCGTCAAAGGCAGCGACAAGCCCGACCGTATTGGACCGCTGCGCGGTATGCAAAAAGGGGTCATCACCCAACAGCAGATGAAGCGCGCGCTGATCGTCACCGTGGTGCTGATCTGTCTGTCCGGGCTGGCCCTGGTTGCTGTAGCCTGTCACACGCTGGCGGACTTTGTCGGTTTCCTGGTGCTCGGCGGTCTGTCGATTATCGCCGCGATCACCTACACCGTGGGTAATCGCCCTTACGGATATATCGGCCTGGGCGATATTTCTGTGCTGGTATTCTTCGGCTGGCTCAGCGTAATGGGAAGTTGGTATCTGCAGGCGCATACGTTGATTCCAGCGCTGATTCTGCCTGCCACCGCCTGCGGCCTGCTGGCAACCGCCGTGCTCAACGTCAACAACCTGCGCGATATCAACAGCGACAGAGAAAACGGCAAGAACACGCTGGTCGTGCGTTTAGGCGCTGTCAATGCCCGCCGCTACCACGCCTGTCTGCTGATGGGCACGCTGGTCTGTCTGGCACTGTTCAACCTGTTCTCACTGCAAAGCCTGTGGGGATGGCTGTTTATCCTCGCCGCTCCGCTGCTGATCAAACAGGCTCGCTATGTAATGCGCGAGATGGACCCGGCAGCAATGCGTCCGATGCTGGAACGCACCGTAAAAGCGGCATTGTTAACTAACCTGCTGTTTGTCGTTGGAATTTTCTTAAGTCAGTGGTCTCTTTAACTGACAAATATCAATTAACAATTGATGATTTTGCCAACAGTACACATAGCGCGATATACTAAAAATTCTCGCAGCAACTGAACGTTAAGCCTATGAAATACGATACATCCGAGCTTTGTGACATCTATCAGGAAGATGTCAACGTCGTGGAACCGCTGTTCTCTAACTTTGGAGGACGGTCGTCGTTTGGCGGACAAATCATCACGGTAAAATGTTTCGAGGACAACGGGTTGCTGTACGATCTGCTCGAACAAAACGGCCGTGGTCGCATTCTGCTGGTCGATGGCGGCGGTTCTGTTCGTCGTGCGCTGGTCGATGCCGAACTGGCACGGCTGGCCGTACAGAATGAATGGGAAGGTCTGGTCATCTACGGCTCAGTACGCCAGGTAGACGATCTGGAAGAACTGGATATCGGCATTCAGGCGATTGCCGCTATTCCGGTAGGTGCCTCAGGTGAAGGCATTGGAGAAAGCGATGTACGCGTCAACTTCGGTGGCGTGACGTTCTTCTCCGGCGACCACCTGTACGCCGATAACACCGGGATAATCCTCTCCGAAGACCCGCTCGATATCGAGTAAGCGAAAAAGGCACCGCAAGGTGCCTTTTTTATGCGTGTCACTGATTGCCGGATGGCGGCTTACGCCTTATCCGGCCTACAATCAGGGGCGGTTACGCGAAAGATAAAGCGTAATTAGACTTCTTCCATACGACCCAGCAGGGCATGCAGACGATCCTGCCAGCCGCTCTGCTGTTCTTTCAGGCTGTTGTTCTCACGCTCCAGTTCTTCACGCTGCTGCTGTGCAGTCTGAACTTCCTGCGACAGTGAGTTGTTCTTTTCTTTCAGCTCTTCGATTTCCATCTGCAACAGCGTGATGGTATCAATCGCCTGCTGTACTTTTGCTTCCAGTTTCTCAAACACTTCTAATGACATCGTCATACCTCTCCTGAATTGCAAGGCGTTGATGGATAAAAATCCTCGTCCCGATAACCGGCGACGCCTTAATAAAAACGAGCGCACTCTACTTAACACCGATTGTATGAAGCCGCGTCATCCCTGTCCAGCGGCATCCCGCGCAGATTGCGGTTTGCAACACTTTTAGTCTTTCTCCTGGTGACATTACTGTCATAACTCTTAAGTGTTAACAGGTTGATCAGTGAAATGATTCAGCTCACACTATTTTTGTATAACAAATACCTCACAATGGCGCGAAAACGCTCATTTTGTTGATGCAGTACACACATTTTAATTTCGATATTTCTCGTTTTTGCGCGTTAACGATAAATTAACAGTGTGCCTACCGGCTCCGGGGATGTCAGTGACCTTCTCGCACACAATAAACATTAAACTCTCTTCAGGATCCGATTATGAGTCAAACATCAACCTTAAAAGGCCAGTGCATTGCTGAATTCCTCGGTACCGGGTTGTTGATTTTCTTCGGTGTGGGCTGTGTCGCTGCACTTAAAGTGGCTGGGGCTACTTTCGGTCAGTGGGAAATCAGTGTCATCTGGGGTCTGGGGGTAGCGATGGCTATCTATCTGACCGCAGGCGTTTCTGGTGCACACCTGAATCCCGCGGTAACCATCGCACTCTGGCTGTTCGCCTGTTTTGATAAACGCAAAGTTGTTCCTTTTATTATTTCGCAAATTGCCGGCGCCTTTTGCGCAGCGGCACTGGTTTACGGGCTTTATTACAATCTTTTCCTCGATTTCGAACAAACTAACCATATCGTACGCGGCAGTACCGAGAGCCTGGGTCTGGCAGGTACTTTCTCCACCTATCCGAACCCGCATATCAATTTTGTGCAGGCCTTCGCGGTTGAAATGGTCATTACCGCTATTCTAATGGGGCTGATTCTGGCTCTGACCGACGATGGTAACGGTGTACCTCGTGGTCCGCTGGCACCACTGCTGATCGGCTTGTTGATTGCCGTTATTGGTGCTTCCATGGGTCCGCTGACAGGTTTTGCGATGAACCCGGCACGTGACTTCGGACCGAAACTCTTCGCCTGGATGGCCGGATGGGGTGAGATTGCCTTCACGGGTGGTCGCGATATCCCTTACTTCCTGGTTCCGGTGTTTGGCCCGATTACCGGCGCGATTTTGGGCGCATGGGCATATCGCAAACTGATTGGTCGTCATTTACCGTGCGATGTCTGCGCGATTGAAGAAAAAGACGTTGCGGCCAACACTCAACAAAAAGCTTCGCAGTAATGTGACTACGGGACAAAAAATTATGACTGAAAAAAAATATATCGTTGCGCTCGACCAGGGCACCACCAGCTCCCGCGCGGTCGTAATGGACCACGATGCGAATATCGTTGCCGTTTCACAGCGCGAATTCGAACAAATTTACCCGAAAGCAGGTTGGGTAGAACATGACCCGATGGAAATTTGGGCGACCCAAAGCTCCACGCTGGTAGAAGTTCTGGCGAAAGCCGATATCAGTTCCGATGAAATTGCAGCGATCGGTATTACCAACCAGCGTGAAACCACCATCGTCTGGGAACGCGAAACCGGTAAACCTATCTATAACGCGATTGTGTGGCAGTGTCGTCGTACCGCGGATATCTGCGAAAAGCTCAAACGCGACGGTATGGAAGAGTACATCCGTAATAATACAGGTTTGGTCATTGACCCGTACTTCTCCGGCACCAAAGTGAAGTGGATCCTCGACCACGTAGAAGGCTCGCGTGAGCGCGCTCGTCGCGGCGAACTGCTGTTCGGTACCGTAGATACCTGGCTTATCTGGAAAATGACGCAGGGACGTGTACACGTCACGGATTACACCAACGCCTCACGTACCATGCTGTTCAACATCCACTCCCTGGACTGGGATGACACGATGCTGGATGCGCTGGATATTCCGCGTGCAATGCTGCCGGAAGTACGTCGTTCTTCTGAAGTGTACGGCCAAACCAACATCGGTGGTAAAGGCGGTATTCGTATTCCTAT
Source organism: Citrobacter sp. Cpo012 (assembly GCF_030333015.1). NCBI lineage: Bacteria > Pseudomonadati > Pseudomonadota > Gammaproteobacteria > Enterobacterales > Enterobacteriaceae > Citrobacter > Citrobacter sp. Cpo012. The sequence continues at coordinate 42,172 of NZ_JAOWGR010000034.1, forward strand.
CTCCGGTATCGCCGGTGACCAGCAGGCAGCGCTGTTTGGCCAGCTGTGCGTGAAGGAAGGGATGGCGAAAAACACTTACGGTACCGGCTGCTTCATGCTGATGAACACCGGCGAGAAAGCCGTTAAGTCCGAAAACGGACTGCTGACCACCATCGCTTGCGGACCGACCGGGGAAGTGAACTACGCGCTGGAAGGTGCGGTATTTATGGCTGGCGCATCTATCCAGTGGCTACGTGATGAAATGAAACTCATCAGCGATGCGTTCGACTCCGAATATTTCGCCACCAAAGTGAAAGACACCAACGGCGTGTACGTCGTTCCGGCATTTACTGGCCTGGGCGCACCGTACTGGGACCCGTATGCTCGCGGTGCCATCTTTGGTCTGACCCGTGGGGTAAACTCCAACCACATCATCCGTGCCACGCTTGAGTCTATTGCATATCAGACTCGTGATGTTCTGGAAGCAATGCAGGCTGACTCCGGTATTCGCCTGCACGCCCTGCGCGTCGATGGCGGTGCGGTCGCCAACAACTTCCTGATGCAGTTCCAGTCCGACATTCTCGGCACGCGCGTTGAGCGCCCGGAAGTCCGCGAAGTCACCGCATTGGGTGCGGCATACCTCGCTGGTCTGGCAGTAGGCTTCTGGCAGAATCTGGATGAGCTGCAGGAAAAAGCGGTCATCGAGCGTGAATTCCGCCCAGGCATCGAAACCACCGAACGTAACTTCCGTTACAGCGGCTGGAAAAAAGCGGTCAAACGCGCCATGGCGTGGGAAGATCACGACGAGTAATACGTCATAGCCGGATGGCAACTGTGCCTTATCCGGCAATATCTTCGTGCGGGGGCAACCCCGCACACACATCAATAATCTCGCCCCCTCCCCTGTGCTACACTTCGCGCCATTCCTTTCAGCTACGAGTTTGCAATGAGACGAGAACTTGCCATTGAATTTTCACGCGTGACCGAAGCGGCCGCGCTGGCTGGCTATAAATGGCTGGGCCGCGGCGACAAAAATACCGCTGACGGCGCGGCGGTAAACGCCATGCGTATTATGCTCAACCAGGTCAATATCGACGGCACCATCGTGATTGGCGAGGGTGAGATCGATGAAGCACCGATGCTGTTTATCGGTGAGAAAGTCGGGACCGGTCTTGGTGATGCGGTCGACATCGCCGTCGATCCTATCGAAGGCACACGCATGACGGCAATGGGTCAGGCAAACGCGCTGGCCGTACTGGCTGTTGGCGATAAAGGCTGCTTCCTGAACGCGCCAGACATGTACATGGAAAAGCTGATTGTCGGCCCAGGCGCAAAAGGGTCTATCGACCTGAACCTGCCGCTGGAAGCCAACCTGCATAACGTTGCCGCTGCACTCAATAAGCCGCTGAGTGAACTGACCGTCACCATTCTGGCCAAGCCACGCCATGATGAAACGATCGCCGAAATGCAAAAACTGGGCGTGCGCGTCTTTGCTATTCCAGACGGTGACGTTGCGGCCTCCATTCTGACCTGCATGCCAGACAGTGAAGTTGACGTGCTGTACGGCATTGGCGGCGCACCGGAAGGTGTCGTTTCTGCCGCCGTTATCCGCGCGCTGGACGGCGACATGCAGGGCCGTTTGCTGGCACGTCATGACGTCAAAGGCAACAGCGAAGAGAACCGTCGCATTGGCGAACAAGAACTGGTTCGTTGCGCCGCCATGGGCATTGAAGCGGGCAAAGCGCTGCGCCTCGATGAAATGGCGCGTAGCGACAACGTCATTTTCTCTGCCACCGGCATCACCAAAGGCGATTTGCTGGAAGGGATTAGCCGCAAAGGTAATATCGCAACCACCGAAACGCTGCTGATCCGCGGTAAATCACGTACGATCCGCCGCATTCAGTCGATTCACTACCTCGATCGCAAAGATCCCGATGTGCAGGCGCACATCCTGTAATTGATTTGATCAATAGAGCCTTCCAGCCCATATGGGCTGGAAATCTTTCGTCCAACGAACGAAGATAAGGCAATCAAAGCAGACAGGAGAGAACCATGGCAGATTGGGTAACAGGCAAAGTCACGAAGGTACAGAACTGGACCGATGCCCTGTTTAGTTTGACCGTGCGAGCTCCGGTTCTTCCTTTCACTGCAGGTCAATTCACCAAGCTTGGCCTTGAGATCGACGGCGAACGCGTCCAGCGTGCCTATTCTTACGTCAATGCCCCTGATAACCCCGATTTAGAGTTTTATCTGGTGACGGTTCCCGACGGCAAACTCAGCCCTCGTCTGGCAGCACTGAAGCCTGGCGATGAAGTCCAGGTGGTGAGTGAAGCTGCTGGTTTCTTCGTACTGGATGAAGTCCCCGATTGCGACACGCTGTGGATGCTGGCAACCGGCACGGCTATCGGCCCATATTTGTCGATTCTGCAATTAGGCAAAGACCTGGACCGCTTCAAAAATCTGGTGCTGGTCCACGCCGCGCGCTATGCCGCCGATTTGAGCTATCTACCGTTGATGCAGGCGCTGGAAAAGCGCTACGAAGGTAAATTACGTATCCAGACGGTTGTCAGCCGTGAAACCGTGGCAGATTCGCTGACCGGGCGTGTACCGGCACTAATTGAAAGCGGTGAACTGGAAAAAGCGGTCGGGCTGCCAATGGATAAAGAAACCTGTCATGTGATGCTGTGCGGAAACCCGCAGATGGTGCGCGATACCCAGCAGTTGCTGAAGGACACCCGGCAGATGACCAAACACCTGCGCCGCCGACCGGGCCATATGACCGCAGAGCACTACTGGTAAGAACGTTTCAATGCCCGGTAAACACCCGGGCATTTTGCCGGATAGCGCATACACTTATCCGGCCTACGAGTCAGCCCTGTACTTTACGTCCTGCGTATCCTTACCATATTTATTTGCGTCCTGGGTGCCAATGAACGCACCCAGATCGATAAGCATGCCGACCAGAATCAACGTTGGAACAAAGCGGCCTACCGCCCATTGCCAGACGCCGGGTAACATCGCCCAATTTCCGGCCAGCAGCATCCACGCCAGAATCATCAACAGCGCCCACGCTCCGGAACGTCCCCGGTCATGCAAACGTTTTACCGTCACTGCCGCCGTTGGCCATAGCAGACACACCAGACAAAAAGCCGCGGTCTGAATATCGAGTAATTGTTTGCTCGCCAGCGAAAACAGAACCAGCATGCCGACGATCCATAGGCCAATCCAAATCCAGAAATCACGGCGCCCGATGCGCCCTTTAAATGAGAATAACCACTGCTGTATGGTCATGTAAGTTCCTTTATTATTACCTTCCAGAACAGTTTACCCTTTTGACAAGCTCGACGGTTACCGTTTTAATCGTGAGCAGTGAGAATGAAAGGTACGATTGATGAAGCACGGATTTACACTGTTTTTATTATTGTTTTCAGCCTTAACCGCCAGCCCTGCGGCATTGGCGGAAGCGCCATCGACGGCAACCACAGCCCCCTATTTACTGGCGGGCGCGCCGACCTTTGACCTGTCGATTAGCCAGTTTCGCGAAAACTTTAATACACAGAATCCGAAGCTGATCCTGAATGAGTTCCGCGCCATCGACAGCAGTCGCGATCGGGCAAATCTCACCCGCGCGGCCAGTAAAATCAATGAAAACCTGTATGCGTCTTCCGCCCTTGAGCGCGGCACCCTGAAAATCAAAAGCATGCAGATAACCTGGTTACCAATTCAGGGACCAGAGCAAAAGGCAGCTAAAGCGAAAGCGCTGGAATACATGACCGCCGTCATCCGCACCGTCGCACCGCTACTGACGAAGGAACAGAGCCAGAAAAAACTGCAAAAACTGCTCGCCGCAGGCAAAGGTAAGCACTATTACGCCGAAACAGAAGGCGCAATTCGCTATGTCGTGGCAGATAACGGTGAAAAGGGGCTGACCTTCGCTGTTGAACCGATTAAGCTGGCTCTATCTGAAAACCTCGAAGGGTCGAATTCCCCCTAAATTATTCACGTTTCAGGAAGGCGGCGACGCAACGAATCCCCAGGAGCTTACATCAGTAAGTGACTGGGGTGAGAGAGTACAGCCAACGCACCTGCAACGTGGAGAATGACGGGGAAATGACAAAAAGCAAAGCCTTTCGGGGGATGAATCTCTATACTGTTTCACAGACCATGCTGCCCTGAGGGGCGGCCATATTCCTTAATTCGCTGACAAGCGTGGAGAAATGAAATGCGACATCCTTTAGTGATGGGTAACTGGAAACTGAACGGCAGCCGCCACATGGTAAACGAACTGGTTGCTAATCTGCGTAAAGAACTGGCTGGCGTTGCTGGCTGTGCAGTAGCGATTGCTCCGCCGGAAATGTATATCGACCTGGCGAAACACGCCGCTGCCGGTAGCCACATCATTCTGGGCGCGCAGAACGTTGACCTGAACCTGTCTGGCGCATTCACTGGTGAAACAAGTGCTGAAATGCTGAAAGACATCGGCGCACAGTACATCATTATCGGTCACTCTGAGCGTCGTACTTACCACAAAGAATCTGACGAGCTGATCGCTAAAAAATTCGCCGTGCTGAAAGAGCAGGGTCTGACTCCAGTTCTGTGCATCGGTGAAACCGAAGCAGAAAACGAAGCGGGCAAAACTGAAGAAGTTTGTGCACGTCAGATCGACGCGGTTCTGAAAACTCAGGGCGCGGCAGCATTCGAAGGCGTCGTTATCGCTTACGAACCAGTATGGGCTATCGGTACCGGTAAATCTGCAACTCCTGCTCAGGCTCAGGCTGTTCACAAATTTATTCGTGACCACATTGCTAAAGCTGACGCGAAAATCGCTGAGCAAGTAATCATCCAGTACGGCGGTTCTGTAAACGCAGCTAACGCGGCAGAACTGTTTGCTCAGCCGGACATCGACGGTGCGCTGGTTGGTGGTGCTTCTCTGAAAGCAGACGCCTTCGCCGTCATCGTTAAAGCAGCAGAAGCCGCTAAACAGGCTTAAGTTGTTAAGGCGGGAGGAGCACTCCTCCCGCTGTATTAACTACCAGTATCCCAACCAGTGCCACCAGAAGGCGCCGGTCACCCCCCAAATGGTCAGGTTGACCACACTCATCACCAGCCCCGTTTTCCACCACTCTGCTAGCGTGACATAGCCCGAACCAAAGATGATCGGCGCAGTACCCGTGCCATAGTGCGTGAGCGACATCATCAGGGAGGAGGAGAAACCGAGCATTAAACCAAGCAATGCTGGCGGCGCGCCGAGGCCTAATCCTGCGGCGAAAAACGCAGCGAACATAGCCGTAATATGCGCAGTAGTGCTGGCGAAAAAGTAGTGCGAGTAGACATAAAGCAGAATCAACAGCAGCGTTGCAACACTCCAGTGCACGCCAAGATGGTCGATTGCGCTACCAACGCTGGTTGCCAGCCATCCCACCAACCCCAGTTTGCTGAGAAAATCCGCCATCATCACCAGCGCGGCAAACCAGACTATCGTATCCCATGCCCCGCGGCATTTAAGAATGTCATCCCAGCTCAATACGCCCGCCATCAATAGAATCGACAAACCAATTAACGCGGCGCTAGTGGGGTTTACGCTCCAGGCACTGCCCATCAGCATCGCTGGAACACCCGCCCACAGGCAGAGCAGCAAAATGAACACTGCCAGGGTGATTTTTTCTGCCAATGATAGTGGACCCAGCGCATCCAGTTTTTGCCGCGCGAACTGCGGCGCATTTGGCGTGCGCGTGATAGCTGGCGGATAGAGCCACCAGATTACAATCGGCATGACAACCAGTGATACCAGAGCGGGAAGAAGCGCCGCAATAGCCCACATTCCCCAGGTCATGTTCAGCACGCCATCCGTCCCCTTCGTCAAAAAGCTGACGATTAACGGGTTAGGTGCGGTCGCGGTGATGAACATTGCCGAGCTGATCGGGTTAATGTTGTAGTTCACCAGCGCGAGATAACGGCCCGTTGAGCCATTCTCGGCATGGCCTGGCTGCGAGCCGAGGCTCTCCGCAATCGCCCGCATTACCGGGTGGATAATGCCGCCGCCACGCGCGGTATTACTTGGCGTTACGGGTGCAATTAGCGTTTCCGCAAGGGTTAATGCCCACGCAATACCCAGCGTTCTTTTACCAAATAGCGCAATAAACCCGTAGCCAATACGCGCTCCCAGGCCAGTCTTTAACAGACTTTGCGACAGCATAATGGATAAACCAATCAGCCAGATTAACTGGTTCGAAAAGCCACTCAACGCATCGTTCAACGCCGCGGAGGGTTTGCCGGGGTTAGTAACGCCAGTCATAGCCACCAGCATAATCGCCACAATCGCAATTGCGCCAATGGGCATAGCTTTACCGATAATCGCAGCGATCGTACCAATAAACAGTGCCAGCAGGTGCCACGCTTGCGGGGTTACGTCAGGAGGACACGGGATAACAAACCAGATGGTCAGCGTAATCACGAGCGAGATGATGGCAGGCCAACAGCGGATGGGGGTCAAACTGTCCATGAATCAATCCTTGAGTTTCCAGTGCGCAAATCTGCGCTCGGGCATTAACCGATATTGCCGCACATAATACAATTCACTCACTCACAAAACATAAAATTAACATTTTGATACATCTACAGTTTTCCTAACACCGTAAACCAGGCGTAATCCAGCGGCAGAAGAATCAAATACGTTGCCGCCGCCAGTGCGATACACAGCAGCATCCCCGCCCTTGCAGGTACTTTCCCGAGCGCCATCGCCACTACGATCGGTGAAGCCTGATACGGCAACAGTGGCGTTGAATAACCCAGCACCTGGATCATAATCACCGACAGCAGTGGGAATCCCGTCGCATCGGCAAAACTTTGCGCCAACGTGGTATACAGCGCCGGAACACCGTTCGCCGTCATAATAAAATTAAGCGCAGTGGTAATACCGGTCAGCGCGAGGAAACTGGTAAACGGCTTTTCCGCATCCAGCGGCATCACCTGTAACAGCGCTTCGCCAACAGCGCTACCAATACCGGTTTGCGTGACGGTGATCGCCAGCCCCAGAATACCCGCCACATAAATACAGGTACGAATGTTGACCCCAGTGGAAAACTCGTCGCCATTGATAAAGCCAACCCGTGGTAGCAATGTGATAACTGCCGCAGCCAGCCCGGTCCACGCAGGGCCAATGCCGTGCCAGCTTTCGCTTACCCACAAGAACAGCACCACCGCTAACATCCAGGCCAGACGTTTTTCATCCCGGCTCATCGGCTCAGGCGGCGTGAGATCGCGCGGCGCATGCGGCTTGCCAGGGAACAACCAGCAGATAAGCACAATGAGCACCGCGCCTTTAAGCCAACCCAGAACCGGCGTATGCAGCAGCAAATAGGGAAGATAATTGAGGTGGATGCCGTAAGAGCCTTCCGCCGCGCCGCTCATCACCAAATTCGGTACGTTTGCGGGTAAAATCGTCGCAGAAAGCTGGAACGTCCCAAACCCGACGGCCAGTGCCAGACCATACCAGGCGCGCGTGCCGTCGTTAATTCCAGCCCGTTTCGCCATCGCCGCGACAATCGGCATCAGCAGCGCAATGCGGCCCATGTTGGATGGCATTACAAATGCCAGCGCGTAACTCAGCAGCACTACGCTCGCCACCATTAACGGCCAGGAATCAGTCAACCTCGATGACAGCGCCCTCGCCGCCCTGTCCGCCAGCCCCGTTTTACGAATCGCGATACCCAGTACAAAGCCGCTAAACACCAGCCAGAACGCGGAGGACGCAAAGCCGCCAAAAATCACATCCGGTGGCGCGATTTTGGCCACCATCGCCACGGCAAAGAACAGCAGCGCCGTTATAAACTCCGGCAGCAGCGACGTAGCCCAGAGCAGAATGGTGATACCAACCACCAGAGAGGGGATAAACAGAGGGTGTGTAAGCCAGAGCGACATGCCTGTCTCCTGTTGTTTTTTTCAACAAGAATACGGGGACAGGCATGCGGAGTAAACGCCAGATTAGGTGGGGTTAACGCAGAATATCACATTGATGATCCTGAATTTCCTCAGCGGAGGCGAGATTCAGTGCCAGCAGATTGCGCTGAGTAGCCAGCAGGACAAAGGATTCGTCGCTCTGGCGCACCATCGCCAACGCATAGCTGCCCATATGCTCACGCGCATCCGGCACCTCTTCCGCCAGCATCATAAACGGGCTGCGTTGTGCCAGTTCATTTTCCGTGACGCGACGTGCCAGATATTCATGACCGCGCAGCCCACCCGGTAATGGTAGCCAGCGGGTGCTGATTTTCGCCAGGTTGTCATCCAGCTGCTTTCTGACATCGGTTCGCAGGCAGGAGATATGAATATGCAGGTGATTTTGCGTACGCCCGCTACGAGAGTTAATGGTCAGAGAGACTGCTTTGTCAGGGATTTCCTGGCCGTATTTTTGGCTCATAAAGCTACGTGCCTGCCAGGCCAGCCAGAAAAAGTTCGGCGTGCCTGATTTCAACAGCAGCGGACTTTCCGTACCGTTGATCCGCCAGGTAGGCATCAACAGATATTGCAGTGGGCCGTTACGGTCTTTGAACACCACATATCCGGCATCCGGCTTTACTTCAGCGCATGGGGCGGGGTCCTGCTGCTGCAACTGGTGCGGCAGGCATTGCTGAAGAACGATCTGGCGTAATGCGTCCGGGTTGCCGGTGAATTTCCAGTACCCGATACCTGCAGCGGCGGCGACCACAATCACCGCCAGTAAAAGATAGCCTGCTTTTTTCATTACGCGTTTCCTGTATCCCATTGAAGGGCAAGAGTAACGCAAAACCATGACAAATAAAAAACCCGGTCGCGCTTGGCCACCGGGTCGGTAAGTCACAGACTTATTTATCGTTTACTGATTTGGTCGAACGTACCGCCGTTAGAGAAGTGCTCTTTCTGCGCTTTCGTCCAGCCGCCAAACTCTTCGTCGATAGTGAACAGCTTCAGCTTCGGAAATGCGTTTTCGTATTTCTTCGCGACTTCTGCATCACGTGGACGATAGTAGTTTTTCGCCGCAATTTCCTGGCCTTCCGGAGAGTAGAGATACTTCAGGTAAGCTTCCGCCACCGCTTTGGTGTCTTTCTTTTCCACCACTTTATCAACCACGGACACGGTCGGCTCCGCGAGGATAGATTCACTCGGGGTCACTATCTCGAATTTATCTTTGCCCAGCTCGTTCGTTGCCAACAGCGCTTCGTTTTCCCAGGCAATCAGCACATCACCGATACCACGTTCAACGAAGGTATTGGTTGAGCCACGTGCGCCAGAATCGAGTACCTCAACGTTTTTATACAGGGCCTTCACAAAGTCTTGTGCCTTGGCCTGATCGTTGTTGTTGTGGTGCAGGGCATAGCCCCATGCCGCCAGATAGTTCCAGCGAGCTCCGCCGGAGCTTTTCGGGTTTGGCGTAATGACCGACACGCCCGGCTTGATTAAATCGTTCCAGTCATGAATTTGTTTGGGATTGCCTTTGCGGACCAGGAACACGATGGTGGAGGTGTAAGGCGCAGAGTTATCCGGCAGGCGTTTAATCCAGTTTTTATCGATACGGCCACGTTCAGCAATGGCATCCACGTCGTAAGCCAGTGCCAGCGTCACAACATCGGCTTCAATGCCGTTGATGACGGAAGTCGCCTGTTTACCCGAACCGCCGTGCGACTGGCGGATCACAACGTTGTCGCCCGTTTCCTGCTTCCAGTGCGCGCTGAAGGCCTTATTGTACTGCTCGTACAGTTCACGCGTTGGATCGTACGATACGTTAAGTAACTGAATATCCTTTGCCAGAACGCTGGTCGATGCCAGCAATAATGTTAACCCTACGCCCCATTTGTTCATCGCCCAGCTCTCTTAGGTAGTGTTGTGATGAGCAAAGCGTGCCAGAAAGGCATCCAAACATTAAAGAATAAAAAAAGATTTGCTATAACTTGGGGGAATATATGGAGTCGAGTTTTTGCCTGATGGCGCTACGCTTATCAGGCCTACGATTTGCATCATGTAGGCCGGATAAGGCGCAAGTCGCCATCCGGCAATTGCAATTAGTACAGTTTTTTCGCGCAGTCCAGCCAGTCACCTTTGAACGGACGCTTCATGTTTTCGATAGCGTCGATGATGTCGTGGTGAACCAGCTGCTCGTTCTGAATACCTACGCAGCGACCGCCGTGACCTTCCAGCAGAAGTTCAATGGCATAGGCGCCCATACGGGATGCCAGGATACGGTCGTAAGGAACCGGGGAACCACCACGCTGGATGTGACCCAGTACGGTTGCACGCGTTTCACGACCCGTTTCTTTCTCAATGTAATGCGCCAGTTCGTCAACGTCACACATGTGTTCAGTGATCGCTACGATTGCGTGTTTTTTACCTTTCGCGATGCCCGCTTTGATTTCAGTAACCAAATCGTCACGGCTGAATTCCACTTCCGGAACCACCACGAACTCACAGCCACCGGCAATCGCTGCTGCCAGGGTCAGGTCACCACAGTAGCGGCCCATCACTTCGACGATGGAAATGCGCTGGTGAGAAGAAGAGGTATCACGCAGGCGGTCAATCGCTTCAACGACAGTGCCCAGAGCAGTGAAGTAGCCGATGGTGTAGTCGGTACCTTTGATATCATTATCGATAGTGCCCGGCAGACCGATGCATGGGAAGCCCATTTCAGTCAGGCGTTTTGCACCCATGTAAGAACCGTCACCCCCGATAACAACCAGGGCGTCGATGCCACGCTTCTTCAGGTTTTCGATCGCCACCGCACGTACGTTTTCATCACGGAATTCCGGGAAGCGAGCAGAACCGAGGAAAGTACCGCCACGGTTGATCATGTCGGACACGCTGTAGCGGTCAAGCTGGACCATACGGTCTTCATACAAACCCAGGTAGCCATCATGGATCCCCATGACTTCCAGCCCTTCCGTCAACGCTGCACGTACAACACCACGGATTGCTGCGTTCATGCCCGGCGCATCACCGCCGCTTGTCAACACACCGATTTTCTTAATCATGACTACCTCTGAACTTTGGAATGCAAAATGAAATCTGCTGCCGGAAGTCGATTCCGCATATCGAAACGATCCAACGAATATGCAGATAGTATAACAATCACTTCCTGCTGAATTGATTCAGGTCAGGCCAAATGGTGGTAATTTATACACAAAATGCTGGCCCGGTTCACTTTTTTTACAACGAATTATGAAAGCTCAAACATCTTGCCTTCCTTGGGTACGACTGAACAGGGATCCTGATGAATGATGACATCCGATCCCGGGAAACGCCGTAAAATTGCCTGCTCAACCTGTTCAGCCACTAAATGCGCCTGAACGAGCGGCAGATTATCTTCCATTTCCAAATGAATCTGAATAAAGCGGGTCGGCCCTGACTGCCGCGTGCGAAGATCGTGAGCGCCGCTGACTCCAGGCCATGACGTCACTATATCAATAATTTCCTGACGTTCCTCATCGGGTAAAGCGCGATCCAGCAAAGATTGCACTGCCTCATACCCCATGCGTAATGCGCTATATAAAATATAGATGCCAATCCCCAGCGCAAACAAGGCATCTGCACGATGCCAGCCATACCATGCCAGCCCGAGCGCAATGAGAATCGCACCGTTCATCATAACATCAGACTGATAATGAAGCATATCTGCCCGAACGGCCTGACTTTGCGTACGCTTCACTACCCAGCGCTGAAACGAGACCAGAATGATTGTACACACTAACGCAATGATGGTGACCACCACCCCAACGCCCGGATCTTTCATCGGCGTGGGTTGGATGAGATGCTGAATCCCGGTCAGGAATAAAAATAGCGCCGAACCAGAAATAAACATGCTTTGCGCCAGCGCCGCCAGCGATTCCGCTTTTCCGTGTCCGAACGTATGCTCATCATCGGCGGGCTGCAGCGAATAGCGCACCACCAACAGGTTGGTTAACGACGCCGCGATGTCCACCAGAGAATCCACCAGTGCAGCCAGAATACTGACCGATCCGGTGTACCACCACGCAAAAATTTTGATCAAAAGTAACAGCGATGCCATCACGGTTGCCGCGATTGCCGCCCGGCTCACTAGCCGCCCATAGGTTTGATTCATAAACACTCCTGCCAGGATATGCCGCTAGTATAACGGATGAAGTAAAACAGTCAGGCAATAACCGAGGGACAAATTTTGGGCAAAAAAAACCCCCACATCATGTGGGGGAAGACAGGGATGGTGTCTATGGCAAGGAAAACAGGGTTACTACTGGGAACGTGAGTTGCTACTACTCAATAAATTCAACGATGAGCTTTTTTTCCAGTGCGCTACATCGCGCAGTTGCTCCATTCGTTGTTCATGTTTCTCATTTAAAACCGCTTGCTGCTCTGGCGTTAACAGGCGATACATCTGATTGCGGATCCTGGCTATTTCAACCTGGCGGGCAACCTGTTCTTGCGCCATTCTTTCTGCCTGAGCGCGCACTGCGCTTTCATCAAATTTCTCTGCGGTGACAAGGCGATGCATTGTCTCCATTTCGCTAACATTAACAGGAGGCTGTTCGTGTCTTGCCTGCTGCATTAAATCTCGCATCTGTTGACGTTGATGTTCGGTTAAACTGATACCGTCAAACATGTGGCTCTGAACGCTGCGTTGCGATGAGCCTTCACCCAGGTGCCAGTGATCGCCTGTGACGACTTCAGCTGCATGGCTAAATGTACTGAGTGCCAGCGTTGAGGCCATGACGGCAGCGGTAACTTTGCCCATCACTTGCTCCCAAAATCTTTTCTGTCGCGATTCAACGAGAGACAGTTTACGATTCGGGCTGCAAACATGCGTCAGGGGGTGTAAAACAACGTAAAGTCATAGATTAGCGACGCCTGATGACGTAATTTCTGCCTCGGAGGTACGTAAACAATGAATAAAATCCTGTTAGTTGATGATGACCGAGAGCTGACTTCCCTGTTAAAGGAGTTGCTCGAAATGGAAGGTTTCGATGTGCTGGTTGCCTATGATGGGGAACAGGCGCTTGAGCTTCTGGATGACAGCATCGATTTACTTTTGCTCGACGTCATGATGCCGAAGAAAAACGGCATTGATACGCTGAAAGCACTTCGTCAGACACACCAGACACCTGTAATCATGCTGACCGCTCGCGGCAGCGAATTGGATCGCGTACTTGGCCTTGAGCTGGGCGCGGACGACTATTTACCTAAACCGTTTAACGACCGTGAACTGGTCGCGCGCATCCGCGCTATTCTGCGTCGCTCACACTGGAGCGAACAGCAGCAGAACAGCGATAACGGCTCGCCGACGCTGGAAGTAGATGCGTTAAGCCTTAATCCGGGTCGCCAGGAAGCCAGCTTTGACGGGCAAATTCTGGAGTTAACCGGCACCGAATTCACCCTGCTCTATTTGCTGGCTCAGCATCTCGGTCAGGTGGTTTCGCGTGAACACCTGAGCCAGGAAGTGCTGGGCAAACGCCTGACGCCTTTCGATCGCGCGATCGACATGCATATCTCGAACCTGCGTCGTAAGCTGCCAGAGCGTAAAGACGGACACCCGTGGTTTAAAACCCTGCGTGGTCGCGGCTACCTGATGGTCTCCGCTTCATGATAGGGAGCTTAACCGCACGCATCTTTGCCATCTTCTGGTTGACGCTGGCCCTGGTGTTGATGTTGGTACTGATGTTACCCAAGCTCGACTCACGCCAGATGACCGAGCTACTGGACAGCGAGCAGCGCCAGGGGTTAATGATTGAGCAACATGTTGAAGCTGAACTGGCGAACGATCCACCCAACGATTTGATGTGGTGGCGTCGCTTGTTTCGGGCGATAGACAAGTGGGCGCCGCCAGGACAGCGGTTATTACTTGTTACGACGGAAGGACGCGTGATCGGCGCAGAACGCAACGAAATGCAGATCATTCGTAACTTTATTGGTCAGGCCGATAACGCCGACCATCCGCAAAAGAAAAAATACGGTCGCGTTGAGATGGTCGGGCCTTTCTCCGTCAGAGACGGTGAAGATAACTACCAGTTGTATCTCATACGACCTGCCAGCAGCTCACAATCTGACTTTATCAACCTGCTGTTCGACCGACCGCTGTTGTTGCTGATCGTCACCATGTTAGTCAGCTCACCGCTATTGCTTTGGCTTGCCTGGAGTCTGGCGAAACCGGCGCGTAAGTTGAAAAACGCGGCGGATGAAGTAGCTCAGGGTAACCTGCGTCAGCATCCGGAGCTGGAAGCCGGTCCGCAGGAGTTCCTGGCGGCAGGCGCAAGCTTTAACCAGATGGTGACGGCGCTGGAACGGATGATGACCACACAGCAACGCCTGCTGTCGGACATCTCTCACGAGCTGAGAACACCGCTAACGCGTCTGCAACTGGGCACCGCTCTGCTGCGCCGTCGTAGCGGTGAGAGCAAAGAGCTGGAGCGCATTGAAACAGAAGCTCACCGACTGGACAGCATGATCAACGACCTGCTGGTGATGTCACGTAATCAGCAGAAAAACGCGCTGGTCAGCGAAACAGTGAAAGCTAATCAGCTTTGGGGTGAAGTGTTGGATAACGCCGCCTTTGAAGCTGAGCAGATGGGTAAATCACTCACGGTGAATTTCCCGCCGGGTCCGTGGCCGCTGTACGGTAACCCAAATGCGTTGGAAAGTGCGCTGGAAAACATTGTGCGCAATGCCCTGCGCTATTCACATACGAAGATTGAAGTTGGCTTCGCGGTGGATATCGACGGGATTACCATCACCGTGGACGACGATGGCCCAGGCGTTAGCCCTGAAGACAGAGAACAGATTTTCCGTCCGTTCTATCGTACCGATGAGGCGCGCGATCGCGAGTCTGGCGGAACAGGTCTGGGTCTGGCGATTGTTGAAACCGCAATTCAGCAGCATCGTGGCTGGGTAAAGGCCGAAGACAGCCCACTGGGTGGTTTACGGCTGGTGATTTGGTTGCCACTGTATAAACGCGCTTAACTGGCTTCCCCGGTACGACATGATTACCGGGGAAGCATTCACGTTATGCCGCCGCAGCCGCCGCCGCTAGCTTTTGCTTTTTAATTCGCTTCACCAGAATGGTCGAGCAGATAAAGCCCATTAAGCTGAACGCAATCATCACGCTAAAGACATAGTTGTAGCCAGTGATGCCGCTATTGGTATCCAGCAAATAGCCGTACAACGTGTACGCAAACATCGCTGGCATATAACCGATGATGCAACCAAATGCCATTGCCGAGCCCGCATACTCACGTGGGGTACCGATCTCATCCATCGGCGCGAAGAAAATGGCGCGCTGTGAGAAGATAATCGCTCCGAATCCTAATGTCGCCGCCATACCGATATACACGTTCATTGTTTGATGCGGTAACTGCATGAACACAAGCATCGCCACAGCAGAGATCAGGAACGTCCACTTCAGATACACTGTCGGTGATTTAGCAACTTTATCTGCCAACATTCCGCCAATCGGCCCACCTACCATTTTTAACGCATACTGGTTGATGATGCCGTACGCACCGACGAGAGCTACCGGCAGCATATAGATATCTTTTAAGAACGGGATAAAGTAAGTCAGTCCACAGTACGCGGCATAAACGAAGAAAATACCTAAAGAAGCCAGCCAAACATTAGGGCAGGACAAAACATGTTTGATACCCTTTAACACTTCCATGTTGGCACTGGTTTTCTCGCCGCCTTTCACTTTGTCATCATCGACAATAAAGTACGTCACAATACCTGCCACAAGCGTAATTACCGTATAGAACAACAGGCCCGCCTGCATCCCCGCTTTACCTTCACCAAACTGGACGAAAACAAACAGAGCGCCAGATGCAACGATAACATCCACCACGCCACGTCCGGCCTCTAAAAAGCCGAACATGCGTCCTTGTTCTTCTTTCGTTCCCAGCAAACGAACGGCTTTCAGCAACACCGGCCAATAAACCACATCGGCAAAGAAAGCCATCGCGGCAAAGCAAATGAGATAACCAGTAAATGACGGTAGCGTTGCCAGATATAAGCCACATAACCCAACGCCAATCAGACCGAACGGTAATAATATTTTCTTGGAGTAACGATCTGCGATATAGAGAGAAAGAAAAAGTCCGGTTGTCTGAACAATCGTATAAACCGTAAAGCTCAACCCAATTTGCGTATTAGTTAAACCCCAGTCATTCTGCATTGGCACATAGAAAACATCTTTCATACTTGAAAGCTTGAATATCGTGCCGCCGCCTAAAATCAAAAAACAGAGCCTTGCCCATTTATTCATGAACATGATTAAACCCTCATTGCTTGTTGAGAGAAATATCTAAATTAAATTGTATAATTAATAAAGCCAGGGGATTACTTTCATAATCCTTTCCGCATTTAATAATATTTTAAGAAAACTAATTAATTGCCTATAAACTTGTCACATATATCACGAATGTATTTTATTTGGGCAAGAGCATGTTCTTTTTCCTGCGCCAGTCGCGCATCAATCATGTTGCTGTCAGGCAGCGGCGTATAACTTGCATCGCGCCATGGGATCCATGGATTATCACCCTCATCGTCGAAGCGAAATGCAGGGGCATAATATTCAACTTCTTCTTCCAGGCCAAAAGCATGTACTTGCGGTTTATCTTCACCTAAAAGTAATAATGCCTTAAGCATCTCTTCCATGGGTAAATCGCCGTGTCCTGAACGACAAGCCTCATGCCCCCAGCCTTTACCTTCTTTAATAATTTTTGCGTCTTTGATATGCACCTGAGTGATCAGAGGAGACATAACCTCTAACGCAGAAAGCGGCTGCTCATTGGCATTAATCATGTTGCCAAAATCAAACAGAATAGAGAGATTTTTCATCCCGCTATTATTAACCAGCGTCACCAGCTCATGGCCTTGCAGATCTTCATGCTGTTCGATAGTAAAGCTTAGTCCGCAATCGTCATACTGAGACAGCCACGCAATATCATTGGCAATCTTCGCCATAACATCGTTGAGATGCCCTTCATAACGCGGGTAGAAACGCACTGAAGTTGCACCAGTAGCAACAGCAATACGGATGGCATCCGTCAATGTCGCCTTATCCGATGCGCTCGTTTCGATATGCACATCCAGATTATATTTTTTGGCCTTCTCTTTAAAATCGTGTAGCTGCTGATCGTTCAGTTTCTGCAGTGATTGGGACTCACCATCCTCAACATGTATTTTTACACCCTTCAATTTTTGCTGATGCGCAATATCCAGAAGATCCCCCGGCAGGACTCTCTCGTAGCGCATATTCAGATGAAAAGCATAAGCATGTAGGTACAGCGGTATATTTCTCGCGCGTTCCGCAAGAAGTTCTTGGTTACATTTTCCCATTATTTTTCTCATTCATCGCGAATAACAAGTTCCACTGATTCAAGTCGCCAGTATTCGAAATCAACCTGAACCACTTTTTTATCTCGGGTAGCCCGATGTTTTTCTACTAAAATTCCATACGTATTAGGCGCAACACCCAGCTCTTTGCAGGCCACTTCTGGCATATTGACCGGTTTAAAAACCATTTCTTTGATATTTAAAACATGGCCAAATGCATCTTCCCAGACGCTGGCAAAAGACTGATTGCCCAATTTATTAATGAATCCTGGCGCAACATCGGCATCAATATAGGATTCATGGTAAAACACTTTATGTGAATCAAGACCGCACCAACCGGTAATCAGATAACGATCGCCCGAAGAGAGAAAAACATCCTCAACATGGTGTGGGACTGTATCAATGGTTTCTTTGGTTAAATAATCCCAAAAAGGCTTACGTCCCTGGGCACAGGCTTCAGCATTGAAGCTGGAAAGTGATTTAGGGTTATAAATAAATCGCTTCGACGAAATAAACCAACCACTGCGGTTCTTGCGGAAAATACGCGCATCGATCTCAAGCTCAATCAGAACCTGACGTAAGGTCATACGCTTTGCATCCAGCAGCTCACATAACTCCCTTTCCGAAGGCAATTTGGACCCCGCTGGTAAATTCTTCTCGTTTAACCAGCTTTCAAAGCGCTCCCTGAGCACATCAACATTGTTTTTCTTTTTCATTTCGCTCATCTGGTTTAAACCAATTTGAAGCTAAGATATTTGAGTGCAGGAAATACTCAAGTTTTTTTTCAACGCAGAGTTTCTTTTTGTGGACCAGGTATCAAGAATGGCTTTGAAGCAAACCGTGACCGTCAGGTTTTTGCCCGGTTTGGTACGCAGGGGGATGAACCACGGGGAGAGGTAAATCAGGTGTCACCACCTGATTTAATTGCCAGATGAAGGTAGGTTTATTTTCCCCACAAACGGCGGGAATTGTCTTCGATCTTGCCGCTTAAACGGCGCTTTTGCATCGTTCTGGTCCAACTTTTTGATAACCCAGCAGTCGACAGTAAACGGTGATATTGCGAATCATCAAACGGCATATGCCAGGCGATAGCAATGGCCTCCCGCACGCTGACGTCGCTCACGCGTGACGCCAGAATCAATGGTGCGTCTGCTGACACCTGACCAGGCGCGATGACGCTACACAGCCAGCCCGTCTTGCCCGCATCTTGCATCTGGCTGGCCATATCGCTGATGCCAAAATGGAAATTCAGCTTAAAGCACGGCGAGCGCGGCTGCGTGACCTGAATCAGCGCCTCTCCCCACTGGAAAATGTCGCCAATATACACATTATCTTCAGTCAGCCCCTCAGTAGAGAGGTTCTCACCAAACGCAGGCGCGACAAATAGCTCCGCCTGCTCCGGAAACGCTTGTCTCCAGTGCTGATAGTGTTCACGCGGATAGTGACACAGCGCGCGATCCGGCCCGCCGTGAATTTTCGTTTCCGCCTGTTCATCCCCCGTCAGCCCCAGTTCGGTCAGTATCAACTCACCGTCAATCTGGACTTTAGCAATCGCGCTGGGACGGCTTCCCGTGTAGTCCCGAACTTTGCCTGTAAAAACATCGACCGGATATCGCATCTGTTCCCTCTCCCGATAAATTTCCCCCATTACACCACATTTATTTTACCCCAGTCGCTCAAAATGAGAGCACGGTTCACATGAAACTTAGGGACACATGCTATCAATGTAATCTGGTTTTGAAACATCATTTCAAATAAGGAGTCGACAACGTGACTGGTCAATCGCAATTTGCTGGCGTCTGGTGTCCTTCCATTACGCCAATGGACAATGATGGCAAGATCGATCTCAACGGTCTAAGCCAACATCTCAAACGCCTTACCGAGGCCAAAATCGACGTGATTTTGCTGATGGGCAGCATCGGGGAATTTGCCTCCTTCACGCTCGAAGAAAGACTGCTGCTGATCCGCGAGGCCCGCGCCATGAGCTCGCTGAAGATGGTCGCCAACGTCTCATCCACCTGCCAGAATGATGTTTTATTGATGGCGCAGGAAGCGTATCGCTCAGGTTACGATGCCGTGATGATCCTGCCGCCCTACTACTACGGACAAACGGCGAAACAGCTGCTGAGCTACTTCCGTCAGTTGGGGCAGAAACTCAGCGGCAAATGGTTTGCTTATAACTTCCCGGCACGCACCGGCTGCGATTTAACCCCCGAACTGGTAGCCACCCTCGCCGCCGAGTTCCCGAATTTCGCTGGCATTAAAGACACCGTCGACTGCCAGTCCCATACCCGCAGTATGATTCAGACCACCCGCGCCGTGCGGGAGGATTTTGCCGTGCTGTCCGGCTATGACGAATACTACATTCCCAACCTGTTAGCAGGTGGCGCGGGGATTATTTCAGGGTTGAACAACGTCATGCCGGAACTGTTTGTCAGCGCGCGGGAAGCGTTCAAACAGGGCGACCTGGCAGCGCTTCGCGATATTCAGGACCAGATTGGCACCTACATGTCCATCTATGCCATCGGCGAAGATTTTGTCACCACCATCAAAACCGTGGTATCGCGTAAGTTTGGCTATTGTACCAGCGTGTCACGTAATGCCGGTGGAGAGTTGAACGAGAGTGAGTGTCGAACAATCGATGAGGTGTTTGTCGTCAAAGGGTAAATAATTAAGCCGGATGGTGCACCATCCGGCTTAAGAGACTTACTTCACGGTGCCACGAATATCAATTTCTGCCGCCCTTGCTTTGGCCCTTTTCGACCAGATAGACGTGATAATCGGCACCAGAATGGAGGTCACAATCACCGACGTGGCGACCAGGGAAGTTGCTGCCGGTGCCATCGGTTTAAATGCCGGAACCATTTCAGCAATCAGCACAGGCGTAGCAACCGCCGCCCCCGCAGAACTGGAAGCGGCAATCCCCGCCGTACCATCGCCACCACCAATCAGTTTATCGGCGATAATCAATGGAATACCAGTGATGATAATCACCGCCACGCCCAGCAGAATACCCAGCACGCCGGTCTGCGCAATCACGCTCAAATCAATGGTGTTACCTAATGCGAAGGCAAAGAACGGGATCAGCGTCTGCACCGCTTTGCTGAAGAACTCCCGCAGTTCAGGGTCCAGATTCCCCAGCGCAAAGCCAATCAGGAACGGCAATACCGCACCAACAAATACGTGTGGTTCAAACGACGCGATCCCGGCGGTTCCCAGAATCACCATGGTCATCAGCGGGCCAGACTCCAGCGACATCAGGACAAACGCCCCGGCCTCTTCTTTGGTGCCGTACTGCTGCATAATCGAGGCATACAGCCCGCCGTTGGTCATATCCATCGCGGCCACCAGCGCCAGCGTAGACAACCCAGCGAAGAATCCGACCTCTACACCATGTTCCGGCAGAATGCGTGAAGCAATCGCTGCAACCACCCACGCCACCAGAATCTTGGTGATGACTAACGTACCTGATTTACGCAGCACGGTGCCGGTGGCGCTTAGCTTGATCGACGCCCCCATGCAAAAGAACCAGACTGCCAGGATAGGCACCGTACCGGTGATCATACCGTTGGTAAAAGAACCGAAATATTTCCCGGCGCCGGGGGAAAAGGTATGACACAACGCGCCCAGGAAAAGCGGCACCAGCATCATACCGCCTGGGATTTTCTCTATCGTACGTTTGATCTGCATTTCCATCACCTGTAGACATAAAAATGGGGCAATTTTTATGGGCGATTGCATCTTGCTTTGAGATGCGCCCGTCTTGATGAAAAGAAGATAGACATTCATAGAGACTATAAAAGTGATCCCACTCGCATAATAAAACCTTGTTTCAATTTAAGTGGATCATTGTTTTTATATTGAGTTTGATCACAAAAAAACCCCACAAGCATCGCTTGCAGGGCTTTGTTAAAGCGTAGAACTTATTTTTCTGCTGCGAAACGCGCGGCAGCTTCGTCCCAGTTCACGACGTTCCAGAACTCTTTGATGTAGTCCGGGCGACGGTTCTGGAATTTCAGGTAGTAAGCGTGTTCCCAAACGTCCAGGCCCACGATTGGGAAACCGGAAGCGCCAGAGATAGCTTCACCCATCAGCGGGGAATCCTGGTTGGCGGTGGAAACAACAGCCAGTTTGTCACCTTTCAGAACCAGCCACGCCCAGCCGGAGCCAAAGCGGGTTGCCGCTGCTTTTTCAAATTCAGCTTTGAAGTTGTCAACGGAGCCGAAGTCACGTTCGATAGCCGCTTTCAGGTCGCCCTGCAGCGTAGTACCGGTTTTCAGGCCTTTCCAGAACAGGCTGTGGTTAGCGTGACCGCCCGCGTTGTTACGCAGTACGGTTTTCTTGTCTGCTGGCAGTTGATCCAGTTTGGTGATCAGCTCTTCAACGGACAGGCTGGCGAATTCAGGCAGGCTTTCCAGCGCAGCGTTGGCGTTGTTTACGTAAGCCTGGTGGTGTTTGGTGTGGTGGATTTCCATCGTCTGCTTATCGAAGTGCGGTTCAAGGGCATCATAAGCGTACGGCAGGGATGGCAGTGTATAACTCATAATCATCTCCAGTATTATCGGGCGGCCAGTGTTAACGCCGCGTAAGCAGTTGGGTCATTATAGTTAATTAAATGATATTGAAAATGATTATCAATGCCGTACTTTTTACATGGTCTTAATGAATCAAACCCATTGTTAAAGATGTGAGCCGAATCACCCACTTAACGTGATAATTGCCAACATGCGCAAAAGGGCGGCAATCGTCAAAAGGTTAACCACCTGCGTAATTTTTAAACTCGTTAGGTCGGAGGGGTCATTACCGACGATAAAAAATAACGAGGATTAAGTCATGAGTAACGCGATTACGATGGGTATCTTTTGGCATTTGATAGGGGCAGCCAGTGCCGCCTGTTTCTATGCCCCGTTCAAGCAAGTCAAACATTGGTCATGGGAAACGATGTGGTCGGTTGGCGGGATCGTCTCCTGGATAATCCTGCCGTGGACCATCAGCGCCATGTTACTTCCCGATTTCTGGGCCTACTTCAGCTCCTTCAGCCTCTCCACACTGGCGCCGGTATTTCTGTTTGGTGCAATGTGGGGGATTGGCAATATCAACTATGGCCTGACCATGCGCTATCTCGGTATGTCGATGGGTATCGGGATTGCGATAGGTATTACGCTGATTGTCGGCACGCTGATGACCCCGATTATCAACGGCAATTTTGATGTACTGATCAATACCTCTGGTGGCCGCATGACGCTGCTTGGCGTACTGGTCGCGCTGATTGGAGTGGGCATTGTTACCCGTGCCGGTCAGTTAAAAGAACGAAAAATGGGCATCAAAGCGGAAGATTTCAACCTGAAAAAAGGTCTGGTTCTGGCCGTCATGTGCGGTATTTTCTCCGCCGGGATGTCCTTTGCGATGAACGCGGCGAAACCGATGCACGATGCCGCCGCCGCGTTGGGCGTCGATCCGCTGTATGTCGCCCTGCCTAGCTATGTGGTTATTATGGGCGGTGGCGCGCTTGTTAACCTGGGCTTCTGCTTCATTCGTCTGGCAAAAGTGAAGAACTTGTCGATAAAAGCCGACTTCTCGTTAGCCAAACCGCTGATTATCACCAACGTGCTGCTCTCTGCGCTTGGTGGCTTGATGTGGTATCTGCAATTCTTCTTCTACGCCTGGGGCCACGCACGTATTCCGGCGCAGTATGACTATGTAAGCTGGATGCTGCACATGAGCTTCTATGTTCTGTGCGGCGGGATTGTCGGTCTGGTATTGAAAGAGTGGAAAAATGCGGGTCGTCGTCCGGTCAGCGTGCTAAGCCTCGGCTGCGTAGTGATCATTGTCGCGGCAAACATTGTCGGTCTGGGAATGGCCAGCTAAGCATGCTGAGTACTGAGATGACGCCACTGGCTCGGCGTCATCCCGGTTTCCCGCGTAAATACCACCGAAAAGTAGTTACTGTCCTCAAAGCCGCAGCGCATGGAAATCTCGCTAATCATCAACCGACTATGTTTGAGCAGATACTGCGCATGGCAAACCCGCACCTGGCGGAGATACTGGTTGATGGTCATCCCGGTCTGGCTGCGAAACTGCTGGCGCAAAACGCGCTCGCTGCATTGTTCGCGCTCGCAAAACGTATCCAGTTCAAACGCATGCTCATGGCTACCGGCTAACGCGGTAATCAGTTTATCCAGCAGCGTTTCACTGGAGGTCGCCGGGAGCGTATCCGTGGCATAACGATGCCGCTTAAGGTGTGTCACCAACTGCCCGAACAGCAGCTCAGCCATGGTAAAAGCCTGTGCATCACGTTGATTGCTTTCATGTTCAAGCTGGCTTATCACCTGTCGGACCTGGCTCATGCCAACGCTGCCGAGTCGCCAATGCGGCTGCCTCGGCGTACCGTCAAATCCGGGGATCGCCCCTTGCCAGTCAACATTCAGCGTCAACCGCTCCGGGCAGTAGATGATATTTTGCAACACCAGGTCGTTCACGGAGGTGTAGGAGTGTTTATCTTCGGCGCGAATGTAAAACAGATCGCCACGGGTTATCCGGTACGGGCGATCGTTAAGGACATGCAGACCATTACCGCGCCAGACCATGACCAGCTCGCAAAACTCGTGGGTATGCTCAGCAAAGACATCCTGCGGATAACGGTCAGCCACGGCCACAGCCTGCTGCTCATGCGCAAAGAAATCTGATTTCAGAAGGACCAGATGATTCGCCATCACAATATTCCCTGTCGGATGGCGGCTACGCCTTATCCGACCTACAGATTACGTGACACGTAGGCCGGATAAGGCGTAGCCACCATCCGGC
This sequence comes from Citrobacter sp. Cpo012, assembly GCF_030333015.1. Taxonomy (NCBI): domain Bacteria; kingdom Pseudomonadati; phylum Pseudomonadota; class Gammaproteobacteria; order Enterobacterales; family Enterobacteriaceae; genus Citrobacter; species Citrobacter sp. Cpo012. The sequence goes on from NZ_JAOWGR010000034.1 coordinate 66,277, forward strand.
GTTAAGGGACATGATTATCTGAGATTCGGCGGTAAAAAACGTTGATAGCTTTCGCGTTACTGGAGGCGGCTTGCCACAACGAGATCGCGCCCCTGACGAATATCGCGTGGTGACCACTTGAACTCACGACGAAAAAGCGTCGAAAAGTGGTTACTGTCGCCGAATCCGCAGAGATAAGCGATGTCTGTCACACTGTCATCACTGTGGCGAAGCAGATGCCGGGCCTTGATCAGCCGCAAGCGGTTAAGGTAGCGCTGCGGCGTCAATCCGGTTTGCTGTTTGAGCTGGCGATGCAGAGTGCGCAAAGAGAGGGAAAACTTCTCGGCCAGCGCCTCCCAACACACCTCGTCGGCAAAGTTATCTTCCAGCCACGCCATCAGGAGGTTAAGCCGCGCGTCGTTATCGGTCGCAGCTTCCATCAGGCTGCTTTTACGCAGCAGCACCAGCAGTTGCATAAACAGGATCTCGCGATTTGCCGCCGTTGGTGTATCCATCCCCTCACCGAGCGCTTCCATCTGCCCCACCAGTTGTCGAACCTGCTGCAACACCCCCTGATTCACCCGCCAATGGGAGGGATACTGCCCGTTCTGTTCCTGAGGTAAAAGCTGATTCAGCCCAGCCAGAAATTGAAACGCATCCGGAGAGCGATACAACACATTGGTCAGGCACAGATTGTCAGTATGTTCATATAAATGCCGGTCATGATCGCGAACGAAACACACCGTACCGCCGCTGATGGTGTAAGGCTGCCCGTTGAACACATGGATCCCCGTTCCATGTTCGACCACCACAATTTCATGAAAATCATGATGATGCTCTGGAAACGCAGGTTGAGGAAGCCGCGGTTCAATAGCCACTGGCGCTTTACCTGTCGGAAAAAAATCCACGCAATGCAATACCGTCATGATGACATCCTTCCCGATCAAATGAACATGGCTGAATAGTAATTAAGGGTTATCACCCTCACCTTAAATTTTTGACGCCAAAGTGCGTAAACACGGTCAATTCTTCAAGAAATGGCGGGAAAGATCGCGAATTGCGGAAGGCGTCACATCCGCTAAAACAGGTCCTATTAATAGAAATTGTGAACAGCGTCACGTTCACCTTTGCCATGTTGCCAGCCGCTAATTGTGGCTGTCACTGTCAAGAAGGTACGCTTTATCTGGGGTTCTTAGACTGATTGCAATAAAACTCAGAAGGACCTCGCTATGACTTTTCGCCATTGTGTCGCAGTCGATCTCGGCGCATCCAGTGGGCGCGTAATGCTGGCGCGTTACGACAGTGAACACCGCTCCCTGACGCTACGTGAAATCCACCGCTTCATGAACTGCCTGCAAAAAACAGACGGTTTTGACACCTGGGACATCGACAGCCTGGAAAACGATATTCGTCTTGGCCTGAAAAAAGTCTGCGATGAAGGCATTCGGATAGACAGCATCGGCATTGATACCTGGGGCGTGGATTACGTTCTGATCGATAACGTTGGTCAACGTGTCGGTCTGCCGGTCTCTTACCGTGACAGCCGCACGACCGGCATTATGGCGCAGGCGATGGAGCAGCCGGGTAAAGGTGAAATTTACCGCCGTAGCGGCATTCAGTTTCTGCCCTTTAACACCCTGTATCAACTGCGTGCGCTGGTTGAACAGCAGCCAGAACTGCTCCCGCAGGTGGCCCACGCCCTGCTGATCCCCGACTACTTCAGCTTTCGCCTGACCGGCAAAATGAACTGGGAATACACCAACGCCACCACCACCCAGCTCGTCAATATCAATACCGACGACTGGGATGACACACTGCTGGCGTGGACCGGGGCAGACAAAGCCTGGTTTGGTCGCCCGACGCATCCAGGGAACGTGATCGGCCACTGGATTTGCCCACAGAAAAACCAAATTCCGGTTGTCGCCGTCGCCAGTCACGACACGGCCAGCGCGGTCATTGCTTCTCCGCTGGCCGACAAAAACAGCGCCTATCTCTCTTCCGGGACCTGGTCGCTGATGGGCTTTGAGAGCAGAACACCGTATACCAACGATGCGGCGCTGGCGGCGAATATTACCAACGAAGGCGGCGCGGAAGGACGCTACCGTGTCCTGAAAAATATTATGGGGCTGTGGCTGCTCCAGCGCGTATTAAAAGAGCACCAGATTACCGACCTGCCAACGCTTATCAGCCAAACGCAAGCGCTGCCGGCCTGCCAGTTCCTGATAAACCCGAACGACGATCGCTTTATCAACCCCGACGATATGAGTGCAGAAATTCAGGCAGCATGCCGTGAATCAGGCCAACCCGTTCCCCTGCAAAACGCCGAACTGGCGCGCTGTATCTTCGACAGCCTGGCGTTGCTGTACGCCGACATCCTGCAAGAACTGGCACAACTGCGTGGTGCAGCATTTAGCCAACTGCACATTGTCGGTGGCGGCTGCCAGAACACCTTACTGAACCAGCTATGTGCGGATGCCTGCGGTATTCGCGTGATGTCCGGGCCGATTGAGGCCTCCACGCTCGGCAATATTGGCATCCAGTTGATGACGCTGGACGAGCTAAACAATGTCGATGATTTCCGTCAGGTGGTACGCGCCAACTACGAACTGACCACCTTCATTCCCAATCCTGAAAGTGAAATTGCCCGCTACCAGGCGCAGTTTCAATCACTACGACAGACAAAGGAGCTTTGCGCATGACCACTCAACTTGAACAAGCCTGGGAACTGGCAAAACTGCGTTTCGCCGCGGTAGGCATTGATGTCGAGGCGGCCTTACGCCAGCTCGATCGTCTGCCGGTCTCCATGCACTGCTGGCAGGGCGATGATGTCGCCGGTTTCGAAAACCCGGAAGGCTCGCTCACTGGCGGTATTCAGGCTACCGGTAACTATCCGGGTAAAGCGCGTAACGCCACCGAACTGCGGGCCGATCTGGAGCAGGCGCTGAGCCTGATTCCTGGTCCAAAACGTCTGAATTTGCACGCGATCTATCTGGAATCTGATACGCCGGTTGCCCGCGACAAAATCAAACCTGAGCACTTTAAAAACTGGGTGGAGTGGGCGAAAGCGAACCAGTTAGGGCTGGATTTCAACCCATCCTGCTTCTCACACCCGCTGAGCGCCGACGGTTTCACGCTGGCGCACGCCGACGACACCATTCGCCAGTTCTGGATCGATCACTGCAAAGCCAGCCGTCGCGTCTCGGCGTATTTTGGCGAGCAGTTGGGTACACCATCGGTGATGAACATCTGGATCCCGGATGGCATGAAAGACATCACCGTTGACCGTTTAGCACCGCGCCAGCGTCTGCTGGACGCACTGGACGAAGTGATCAGCGAGAAACTCGACCCGGCGCACCATATCGATGCCGTCGAAAGCAAGCTGTTTGGCATCGGTGCGGAAAGCTACACCGTGGGCTCTAACGAGTTCTACATGGGTTACGCCACCAGCCGCCAGACCGCACTGTGTCTGGATGCGGGCCACTTCCATCCGACTGAAGTGATCTCCGACAAAATTTCCGCCGCCATGCTGTATGTGCCGCGTCTGCTGCTGCACGTCAGCCGTCCGGTGCGCTGGGACAGCGATCACGTGGTGCTGCTGGATGATGAAACTCAGGCGATTGCCAGCGAGATCGTTCGCCACAACCTGTTTGACCGCGTACACATTGGCCTCGACTTCTTCGACGCCTCCATTAACCGCATCGCCGCGTGGGTGATCGGCACCCGCAATATGAAAAAAGCCCTGCTGCGCGCGCTGTTAGAACCCACCGAGCAACTGCGTCAGCTCGAAGCCAGCGGCGACTACACCGCACGTCTGGCCCTGCTGGAAGAGCAAAAATCGCTGCCGTGGCAGGCCGTCTGGGAGATGTATTGCCAGCGCCATGACACGCCTGCGGGCAGCCAGTGGCTGGACAGCGTGCGCGCTTATGAAAAAGAGATTTTGAGCAAACGTAGCTAACCGTGACGCCAGGCTTGTAGGCCGGATAAGACGCCCCGCGTCGCCATCCGGCAAAAAATGAAACACGATTGCCGGATGGCGCTTCGCTTATCCGGCCTACGTAAGACCCGATAACGTTCGGGCAATAAACAGGAACACCGAACATGCAAAAAATTACGACTTCCTGGTTCGTCCAGGGGATGATCAAAGCCACTTCTGATGCGTGGCTGAAAGGCTGGGACGAGCGTAATGGCGGCAACCTGACGCTGCGTCTTGATGAAGCAGATATCGCGCCGTTTAGCGCCGATTTCCACGAAAAACCACGCTATATTGCGCTAAGTCAGCCGATGCCGCTGCTGGCAAACACACCGTTTATCGTCACCGGTTCCGGTAAGTTTTTCCGTAACGTCCAGCTCGATCCCGCGGCAAACTTGGGCGTGGTACAAGTAGACAGCGACGGTGCGGGCTACCACATCCTCTGGGGCCTGACCCACGAGGCCGTGCCGACCTCTGAACTGCCGGCTCACTTCCTCTCTCACTGCGAACGCATTAAAGCGACGAACGGTAAAGACCGCGTGATCATGCACTGCCATGCCACCAACCTGATCGCTCTGACCTACGTACTGGAAAACAATACAGCGCTGATTACCCGCAAGCTGTGGGAAGGCAGCACCGAGTGCCTGGTGGTGTTCCCGGATGGCGTTGGCATTCTCCCGTGGATGGTGCCGGGTACAGATGAAATTGGTCAGGCTACCGCCGAGGAAATGCAGAAACACTCGCTGGTACTTTGGCCGTTCCACGGCGTGTTCGGAAGCGGACCTACCCTCGACGAAGCGTTCGGTTTGATAGATACCGCAGAGAAATCCGCCGAAGTTCTGGTCAAAATCTTTTCGATGGGCGGTATGAAGCAGACCATCTCACGTGAAGAGCTGGTCGCACTTGGCAAACGCTTTGGTGTTACGCCGCTGGCAAGCGCCATAGAGCTGTACTGATACCTCCCAACTCAACGCCGGATGCGGCTTCGCCTTATCCGGCCTACAGGATTTTATTATTAAGGAGAATAGTGATGAGCTTTATGTTGGCACTGCCAAAAATTAGCCTGCATGGCGCCGGCGCGATTGCCGATATGGTGAATCTCGTGGCGAATAAACAATGGGGCAAAGCGCTGATCGTCACCGATGGTCAACTGGTAAAACTGGGCCTGCTGGATAGCCTGTTTGCCGCGCTGGATAAACATCAAATGTCTTACCACCTGTTTGATGAAGTATTCCCGAACCCGACAGAAGAGCTGGTACAGAAAGGTTTTGCAGCCTATCAGAACGCAGAATGTGACTACATCATCGCCTTCGGTGGCGGCAGCCCGATCGATACCGCCAAAGCGGTGAAAATCCTGACAGCCAACCCTGGCCCTTCTACCGCTTACTCCGGCGTGGGCAAAGTGAAAAATGCTGGCGTCCCGCTGGTCGCCATCAACACTACCGCCGGTACGGCAGCAGAGATGACCAGCAACGCGGTCATTATCGACTCTGCCCGTAAGGTTAAAGAGGTGATCATCGACCCGAATATCATCCCGGACATCGCTGTGGATGATGCCAGCGTCATGCTGGAAATCCCGGCCTCCGTCACCGCCGCAACCGGTATGGACGCCCTGACCCACGCGGTGGAAGCCTATGTTTCCGTTGGTGCTCATCCGCTCACCGACGCTAACGCACTGGAAGCGATTCGCCTGATCAACCTGTGGCTACCAAAAGCGGTCGACGACGGTCATAACCTCGAAGCTCGTGAGCAAATGGCGTTTGGTCAGTATCTGGCGGGGATGGCATTTAACAGCGCTGGTCTGGGTCTGGTGCATGCGCTGGCGCACCAGCCGGGCGCAACCCATAATCTGCCACACGGCGTCTGCAACGCCATCCTGCTGCCGGTAATCGAAAACTTTAACCGTCCGAACGCCGTAGCGCGCTTTGCCCGCGTGGCGCAGGCGATGGGCGTCGATACCCGTGACATGAGCGATGAAGCGGCAAGTATGGAGGCCATCAACGCGATTCGTGCACTCAGCAAGCGTGTTGGTATTCCTGCGGGCTTTAGTTCCCTTGGCGTGACGAAAGAGGATATTGAAGGCTGGCTGGATAAAGCGTTGGCCGATCCGTGTGCGCCATGCAACCCGCGCACCGCCAGCCGCGACGAGGTCCGCGAGCTGTATCTGGAGGCGTTATGATCCGCAAGGCCTTTGTGATGCAGGTGAATGCCGACGCGCACGTTGAATATCAACGTCGGCACAATCCCATCTGGCCAGAGCTGGAAGCTGTGCTGAAAGAGCACGGCGCCCATCACTACGCGATTTATCTCGATCAGGCGCGCAATCTGCTGTTCGCCACCGTTGAGATTGAGTCCGAAGAACGCTGGAATGCCGTTGCCAGCACCGACGTTTGCCAACGTTGGTGGAAGCATATGCGTGACGTAATGCCAGCAAACCCGGACAACAGCCCGGTTAGCGCAGAGCTAAAAGAAGTGTTTTATTTGCAGTAAGTTATATGCCCGGTGGCGCAAGCTTACCGGGCCTACGGTTTTATTTTTTGTAGGTCGGATAAGCGATAGCGCCATCCGACAATTCAATTTTGCTCAGAAACCAGAATCGCCTGAGTGTCAGGCTCCAGCGCTTTAAAAATATGCGCCCGATCGGCGGGGTAACAAATATAGTCCCCCTCGCCTAACTCCTCCGGCGCTTCCGTCAATCCTACTATCGCCTTACCCTGCGTCACGATGATGTGTTCAACCGATCCCGGTGGATGCGGCTGTGAAATACGATCCGCGCCCGGTTGCGTCAGCAGCAGATAGATATCCCGCCGCGCCCCCGGCGGGCAGGCGGCCAGTAAAATGGCCTGATAGTGGGCCTGCTCGGCCACCACCTTTGTTCCTTCGCCGCGGCGAATCACCTGCGTTTTTTGTTCCTGCGGCTCCAGCAGGCGCGCAAAGGGAATATCCAACGCCACACACAGCGACCAGAGCGTTTCCAGGCTAGGATTGCCATTGCCCGCTTCCAATTGCGAGAGTGTCGATTTTGCAATCCCTGCGCGACGGGCAATCTCTGCCAATGACAAACCGGTGCGCTGACGTTCACGCACAAGGCTTTTCGCGATCATACTGATGGGCTGGGTCATTCACGACTCCATGTTCTTTATATCGAACGAATCGTTCGACTTGTAATATTAACTGGTCGCGTTCATTATAATGGAAATTCGTTCGATATGGCTAAAACGGTATGAAACATTATTTTTCCAGTCTCAAAGGCGACACGATAAAAGCAATTTTTTTAGTCTGTCTGGCCGTCGGCGTAGTCGGCATGTCATACGGCTCGCTGGCGATGGCCTACGGCTTCCCGCTGTGGGTACCGTTTGTGCTTTCGATTACGGTACTGGCGGGTGCGTCCGAGTTTATGTTTATCGGTATCGTCGCCAGCGGCGGTAACCCACTGGCGGCGGCTGCTGCCGGTTTACTGGTCAACGCCCGACACGTGCCGTTTGGCGTCACGGTACGCGATCTGGTGGGCTCCCGGGCTGCGAGTTTCCTCGGCTGTCATATCATGAACGACGAAAGCGTAGTCTTTGGCCTGTCGCAAAAAACGCCCGAACAACGTAAAGCCGCCTTCTGGCTGTGCGGTCTGGGCGTCGCGATTTTCTGGCCTGTTGGCACACTGATCGGCGCGGGCGTCGGCAAACTGCTCCCCGCCCCGGAAACCATCGGTCTGGATGCCGTCTTCCCTGCAATTTTATTAGCCTTAGTGGTCCCGGCCTTTAAAAACCGCACCACGCTGATTCGCGCCTGTAGCGGTGCCGGGTTGTCGCTTGCCGCCATCCCCTTTGCGCCGGTCGGTTTACCTGTTTTGCTCTCACTGTTTGGCTTACTGACGAGGAAAAAATAATGGGCAACATGACGCTGTTTATCGTCGGTATCGCCATGTTATCTCTGGGAACGTATTTAATGCGTTTAGGAGGAGCGAAGCTTGGGAGCCGATTAGCGTTCTCGGAACGCTCGCAGGCGCTGCTTTCCGACGCCGCAACGGTATTACTGTTCTCCGTTGCGCTGGCGACCACCTTTTACGAAGGTGAACACTTCGCTGGCATGGCGCGCGTGCTGGGCGTGGCTTTTGCGGTATTTCTCGCCTGGCGCAAGATGCCGCTAATCGTGGTGATCGTCGCTGCCGCAGTGGTGACCGCATTGCTGCGAATGGCGGGTATAAACTAAAAAAGCGCCTCAAGGGCGCTCTTTCGACAGTACTAAGGTATCTTATTTCAGCAGTTCAGCGGTCATGTGCACGCGGTTACCGGTGTATGCCTGAGTGATTTTGTAATCGCTGGCGCCCGCACGTTCAGCCTGAGCGGCGATTTTTGCTTCAGCGCTTTCCAGCGTAGAACCGGTTGCGGTCACTGTCTGAGCAGCGAAAGAACCAAAAGAAGTAGCCAGAGCGATAACTGCGACAAAAGTTTTGATGCTTTTCATAATATAAACCCTTTAACTTAGTTGTTTGAGTAAGGCACCGTGCCTTGATGTGATAAATAATAGGCTGATACCCGAACAACTTAAAGCGGAAGGATTTGCCAGTCTTATTCAAATTATTTGAGAGATAAGATGTCGCGTAATCAAGAACCAAAATGCCTCGCAGGCAGCCGTAGAAAAACGCAACCGGCGGGTAGTTGGTTACTTCGTCAGGGTGAACTACAAAGTAAAATTCATCTTTTACATCATGGTGTGGCTCGTGCGGTTTATCACGCGGACAACGGTGTTGAAAGAGTTAAAGAGTTCTACTTTGCCGGGGAATACTGCTTTCTGTACCTGAACTGGCTAACTAACACACCTGCCGATTACAGTCTGCAAATGATCGCCGCGGGAGAAACCACTGAAATCCCCTTGGCTTTGCTGGATGCACCGGAAAATCAGGATATTAAGACTCAGCTACTGGTCCAGCAATTGATCTACAAAGAGAAAAAAGAGCAAATGCTGCTGCTCAATACCCCAGAGCAACGCTATCAGTACGTACAAACACACTTCCCGGACTGGGAGTCACAGCTCACCCAGCGCGATCTTGCCAGCTATATCGGCATTACCCCCGTTAGCCTGTCTCGTATTCGCCAGCGTCTTAACAAAGGTTAACGCCTTACGGTGATGTGTCGATTATTGTCCCGTCACTCTTTAATAGATGGCGACCACAATGAACGCATTTCTTCTTTCTCAGATGCTGGCTGGCATCAGCTTCTTACTGGATATTTCCGCTTTTCATTTTCAACGCCGGGCTATCACTTTAACGCTGCTCACCAGCTCTACTTCTCTGTTAGCTATCCATTTCTATCTTTTGGATCAACACGCTGCGGCTGGGTTAATGATCATTGCCGCATGCCGCTATGCGACGGCCATCGTCACTTTTCACCGCTGGGTGATGTGGGGATTTATGCTGGGGTCGCTGCTGTGTAGCATTTATCTTTGGCAAAATCTGTCGAGTATTTTGCCGCTGATGGGAAGCCTGCTGATGACATTTGCGTCATTTCAAAAACGCAGCGGAAAATTACGGGGATACACCTTGTGTGGCAGCCTGTGTTGGCTGCTGAACAATATGATTGTTGGCTCGCCAGTTGCCGTAATCATGGAACTGGCATTTTCCGGCAGTATTCTGGCCGCCTGGTGGCGTCACTGCGCGACCAGACGTTGCGGATGCGTATAGATCGTCGCCCTGCCCGGTTTGCAAAAACCCACCAGCGTCAGGTTACAACGTTCGGCAACTTCCACGGCGAGCGTTGTCGCCGCAGAAACAGCAAACAGGATCTCCACACCGCACATCGCCGACTTCTGCACCATCTCATAACTGGCACGGCTGGAGACTAATACCGCGCCCTGTTGCCAGGTTTCCCCTTCGATTGCACGTCGTCCCAGCAGTTTATCCAACGCAACATGACGTCCAACATCTTCATGCCCGCCCGCCAGATGACCTGACGGCTGTATCCAGGCAGCCGCGTGCGTGCAGCCTGTCAGTTGCCCCACGGGTTGAAAATCGTTGAGATGTCGTAAAGCGTTATCAAGATTCGCCAGATCGAATGTCTGGGTAAACGGCAGCGGCTGGACCGGCTTGCCAATGTCATTGAGCTGCTCCACGCCACAAACGCCGCAACCGGTGCGACCGGCCAGCGCGCGACGACGCTCCTTCAGCCCCATAAAGCGACGGCTGGACAGTTCAACCTGCACTTCCAATCCGTTGCAGGAAGGCACTACGTCCATTCCGTAGATATCCTGCGGGGACTCAATAATGCCTTCAGAAAGTGAAAAACCCACCGCGAAGTGCTCAAGATCTTTCGGTGATGCCATCATCACCACGTGCGAAATCCCGTTGTATACCAGCGCAACAGGCACTTCTTCAGCTACCTCATCAGGCTGAGGATGTTGCAAATCCTCGCGCTTCCAGAGGGTCAACTGGCGCGATCCTGTCGAAGATGTCACATTCTTGATGTTTTCTTGAATAATCTTATTCACTTTCTTTTAACCATATTGGAACACGCATACCAACATTGTGGTATTCTTTACAAATCCCTCCTGGACGGAGGGAAATTCACCCAATTCTGGACCTTTGCGGTCCCGTCCGCAAAGAAAAATAACAACCACTTCCCTCGCGTTCGCGTTACAGAAAAGCGAAGGGAACGTGACAATGTCGAAACAAGGAGCGAACCATGCAGGTCAGCAGAAGGCAGTTCTTTAAGATCTGCGCTGGCGGTATGGCAGGCACCACGGCAGCGGCACTGGGCTTTGCACCCGGCGTAGCGCTCGCGGAAACACGGCAATATAAACTGCTGCGCACCCGCGAAACCCGTAACACCTGCACTTACTGTTCCGTTGGCTGTGGACTGTTAATGTACAGCCTCGGTGACGGCGCAAAAAACGCCAAAGCATCCATCTTCCATATCGAAGGGGACCCGGATCACCCGGTGAACCGTGGCGCGCTGTGCCCGAAAGGGGCAGGACTTGTGGACTTCATCCACTCCGAAAGCCGCCTGAAATTCCCGGAATATCGCGCACCAGGCTCAGATAAGTGGCAACAGATTAGCTGGGATGAGGCATTTGACCGCATCGCTAAGCTGATGAAAGAAGACCGCGACGCTAACTACGTTGCACAAAACGCTGAAGGCGTAACCGTTAACCGCTGGCTTTCCACCGGAATGCTGTGTGCTTCCGCTTCCAGTAACGAAACCGGCTATTTAACGCAAAAATTCTCCCGCGCGCTCGGTATGCTCGCGGTCGACAACCAGGCACGCGTCTGACACGGACCAACGGTAGCAAGTCTTGCTCCAACATTTGGTCGCGGTGCGATGACCAACCACTGGGTCGACATTAAAAACGCCAACCTCGTCGTGGTGATGGGCGGTAACGCCGCTGAAGCTCACCCGGTCGGATTCCGCTGGGCGATGGAAGCCAAAATTCACAACGGCGCGAAGCTGATTGTTATCGATCCACGCTTTACGCGAACCGCTGCGGTGGCTGATTTCTATGCGCCAATTCGTTCCGGTACTGACATTGCTTTCCTGTCAGGCGTTTTGCTGTACCTGCTGAACAACGAAAAATTTAACCGCGAATACACTGAGGCCTATACCAACGCCAGCCTGATCGTGCGTGAGGATTACGGTTTCGAAGATGGCCTGTTCACCGGCTACGACGCGGACAAACGCAAGTATGACAAAACCAGCTGGAACTACGAACTGGATGAAAAAGGCTTCGCCAAACGCGATGTCACCCTGCAACATCCGCGCTGCGTATGGAACCTGCTGAAACAGCACGTCTCCCGCTACACGCCGGACGTCGTAGAAAACATCTGCGGTACGCCAAAGGCCGACTTCCTGAAGGTCTGTGAGTACATCGCAGAAACCAGTGCCAAAGATAAAACCGCGTCGTTCCTGTACGCCCTGGGCTGGACACAACACTCCGTGGGTGCGCAGAACATCCGTACCATGGCGATGATCCAGTTGCTGCTTGGCAACATGGGGATGGCTGGCGGCGGTGTTAACGCCCTGCGCGGTCACTCCAACATTCAGGGCCTGACCGACTTAGGTCTGCTGTCACAAAGCCTGCCAGGCTATATGACGCTGCCAAGCGAGAAACAGACTGACCTGCAAACCTACCTTGCCGCCAACACGCCAAAACCGTTGCTGGAAGGTCAGGTGAACTACTGGGGCAACTACCCGAAATTCTTCGTTTCGATGATGAAAGCCTTCTTTGGCGATAAAGCGACAGCGGAAAACAGCTGGGGCTTCGACTGGCTGCCGAAGTGGGATAAAGGGTACGACGTCCTGCAGTACTTCGAGATGATGAATCAGGGCAAAGTGAATGGCTATATCTGCCAGGGCTTTAACCCGGTCGCGTCATTCCCGAACAAAAACAAAGTTGTGGCTTCACTGTCCAAACTGAAGTTCCTGGTCACTATCGACCCACTCAACACTGAGACTTCCACCTTCTGGCAGAACCACGGTGAGTCGAACGATGTTGATCCGTCGAAAATCCAGACCGAAGTATTCCGTCTGCCATCCACCTGCTTCGCCGAAGAGAATGGTTCTATCGTCAACTCCGGCCGCTGGCTGCAGTGGCACTGGAAAGGCGCTGATGCCCCGGGGATTGCCGTTACCGATGGCGAAATCCTCGCCGGTATCTTCCTGCGCCTGCGCAAGATGTATGCCGAGCAAGGTGGCGCGAACCCGGAACAGGTGCTGAGCATGACCTGGAACTACTCCACCCCGCACGAACCGGCTTCGGAAGAAGTGGCGATGGAGAGCAACGGTAAAGCGCTGGCCGACATTACCGACCCGGCAACCGGTGCGGTTATCGTCAAGAAAGGCCAACAGCTTAGCTCGTTCGCCCAACTGCGTGACGATGGCACGACCTCCAGCGGCTGCTGGATTTTTGCCGGTAGCTGGACGCCGGAAGGCAACCAGATGGCACGTCGCGATAACGCCGACCCGTCAGGCCTTGGTAATACGCTGGGCTGGGCCTGGGCATGGCCGCTTAACCGACGCATTCTGTATAACCGCGCCTCCGCTGATCCGCAGGGGAATCCGTGGGATCCAAAACGTCAGATCCTGAAATGGGATGGGGCGAAGTGGAGCGGGATGGATATTCCGGACTACAGTGCTGCCGCACCTGGCAGCAACGTAGGGCCGTTCATCATGCAGCCGGAAGGGATGGGACGCCTGTTTGCTATCGATAAGATGGCGGAAGGTCCGTTCCCGGAACACTACGAGCCGTTTGAAACACCGCTGGGGACTAACCCGCTGCACCCGAACGTTATCTCTAACCCTGCCGCGCGCATCTTTAAAGGTGACGAAGAAGCACTGGGTAAAGCAGATAAGTTCCCGTACGTCGGTACAACCTACCGTCTGACCGAGCACTTCCACTACTGGACCAAGCATGCGCTGCTGAATGCCATCGCTCAGCCGGAACAGTTTGTGGAAATTGGCGAGAAGCTGGCGAATAAGCTCGGTATCTCCCACGGCGATACCGTCAAAGTTTCCTCTAATCGCGGCTACATTAAGGCCAAGGCTGTGGTGACCAAACGTATTCGCACGCTGAAGGCTAACGGTAAGGATATCGACACTATCGGTATTCCGATTCACTGGGGCTACGAAGGTGTGGCGAAAAAAGGCTTTATCGCTAACACGTTAACGCCATTCGTCGGTGATGCGAACACGCAGACGCCGGAATTTAAGTCCTTCCTCGTGAACGTGGAAAAGGTGTAACGGAGACGACCTATGGCTTATCAATCGCAAGACATCATTCGTCGTTCCGCCACTAACGGTTTCACCCCCGCGCCTCAGGCGCGGGACCATCAGGAAGAAGTGGCGAAGCTTATCGACGTCACCACCTGTATCGGCTGTAAAGCGTGTCAGGTGGCGTGTTCTGAATGGAACGACATCCGTGATGAAGTGGGCAACAACGTTGGGGTGTACGACAACCCGGCTGATTTGACCGCCAAATCCTGGACGGTGATGCGCTTCTCGGAAGTGGAACAAAACGACAAACTGGAATGGCTTATCCGCAAGGATGGCTGTATGCACTGCGCCGATCCGGGCTGCCTGAAGGCGTGTCCGGCTGAAGGCGCAATCATTCAGTATGCCAACGGTATTGTCGACTTCCAGTCTGAGCAGTGTATCGGCTGTGGCTACTGCATCGCGGGCTGCCCGTTCGACGTGCCGCGCCTCAATCCGGAAGACAACCGCGTCTACAAATGTACGCTGTGCGTTGACCGTGTTGTGGTCGGGCAAGAACCGGCCTGCGTGAAAACCTGTCCAACCGGCGCCATTCATTTCGGCACCAAAGAGTCGATGAAAACGCTGGCAGGCGAACGCGTGGCGGAGCTGAAAACGCGTGGTTACGAAAACGCGGGTCTGTACGATCCGGCGGGTGTTGGCGGTACGCACGTAATGTACGTATTGCACCATGCGGACAAACCGAATCTGTATCACGGCCTGCCGGAGAACCCGGAGATCAGCGCAACCGTTAAGTTCTGGAAAGGCATCTGGAAACCCCTCGCAGCCGTCGGCTTTGCAGCGACATTTGCGGCCAGCATCTTCCACTACGTCGGCGTAGGCCCGAACCGTGCGGAAGAGGAAGAAGACAATCTGCATGAAAAAGACGACGAGGTGCGCAAATGAAACGACGTGACACCATCGTGCGCTACACGGCGCCGGAACGCATCAACCACTGGATCACCGCCTTCTGCTTCATTCTGGCGGCGGTGAGCGGGATGGGCTTTCTCTTCCCGTCTTTTAACTGGCTGATGCACATCATGGGCACTCCACAACTGGCGCGAATTGTGCACCCGTTTGTCGGCGTGATCATGTTTGCCTCGTTTATCATCATGTTTTTCCGTTACTGGCACCACAATCTAATCAATCGGGATGATATCTTTTGGGCGAAGAATATTCGTAAGATTGTCGTCAACGAGGAAGTAGGTGACACGGGACGTTATAACTTCGGCCAGAAATGCGTATTCTGGGCGGCGATTATCTTCCTGGTCCTGTTGCTGGTGAGCGGAGTGGTCATCTGGCGTCCGTATTTTGCGCCTGCTTTCTCAATCCCGGTGATCCGATTCGCGTTAATGCTGCATTCATTTGCCGCAGTAGCGTTAATTGTGGTTATCATGGTGCACATTTACGCCGCCCTTTGGGTGAAAGGCACCATTACCGCGATGGTGGAAGGATGGGTTACCAGTTCATGGGCGAAGAAACATCACCCGCGCTGGTACCGTGAAGTCCGCCAGAAACAGGAAAAGTCATCTGAATGAGTATTCGCATAATCCCGCAAGATGAGCTGGAGAAGAGCGAGAAACGCACGGCGGATATGATTCCGCCGTTATTATTCCCCAGACTCAAAAATTTGTATAACCGCCGCGCTGAGCGCCTGCGCGAGCTGGCCGAGAACAACCCGCTGGGCGACTACCTGCGCTTTGCCGCGCTGATTGCCCACGCGCAGGAAGTGGTGTTGTACGACCACCCGCTGCAGATGGATCTGACCGCTCGCATCAAAGAAGCGAACGATCAGGGCAAACCGCCGCTGGATATCCACGTACTGCCACGCGACAAGCACTGGCAAAAACTGCTGCAATCGTTAATTGCTGAGCTGAAACCAGAAATGAGCGGCCCTGCGCTTGCCGTGATCGAAAATCTGGAAAAAGCCTCAGAGCAGGAACTGGAGCTGATGGCCAGCGCACTGTTTGCCTCTGATTTCGCCTCCGTCAGCAGCGATAAAGCGCCGTTCATTTGGGCTGCCCTGTCGCTCTACTGGGCGCAGATGGCAAGCCTGATCCCCGGCAAAGCCCGTGCGGAATACGGTGAACAGCGTCAGTACTGCCCGGTGTGTGGTTCAATGCCGGTCTCCAGCATGGTGCAAATCGGTACCACTCAGGGGCTGCGCTATCTGCACTGCAACCTGTGCGAAACCGAGTGGCACGTGGTGCGCGTGAAGTGCAGCAACTGCGAGCAAAGCCGTGATTTGAACTACTGGTCGCTGGATAACGAACAGGCGGCAATTAAAGCTGAAAGCTGCGGCGACTGTGGGACTTACCTGAAGATTCTCTATCAGGAAAAAGACCCTAAAGTTGAAGCCGTGGCTGACGATCTCGCTTCACTGATGCTGGACGCGCACATGGAGCAAGAGGGCTTTGCCCGCAGCTCTATCAACCCGTTCCTGTTCCCGGGTGAAGGGGAGTAAGTTTTAAGATCTTCCCCCGGCAATTGAACCAAACTGCCGGGGATTATCTTAGTGCCTGAATGACATGTTTTGGATCATTGGCAATAGCACGTAACAACGCTTTTGCTGGACCGGTCGGTGAACGACGCCCTTGCTCCCAATTTCGCAACGTATCCACGCTTACCGATATCAAATCTGCGAAACGAGTCTGTGATAATCCTGAAGACTGGCGAATTTCCTTTATTTTCATGGCGTCAATATGAAAGGTACGGGAAGGTTGTCGCGTTCCTTCAGCGATCTCATTCATCTGAACCATACTTTGAGTTAATCGCTCAAATAGTGCCTTATCCATTTACCACCTCTCATTCAACATACGCAGCAGCACTTTTTCTTGTGGAGTCAGATCATCCTTGATCCCTTTCTGATAAATCAGCAACAATCGAATTTGTGATTTTCTGATTTGATGAAAGTAAATGATCCTCACACCGCTACGTTTGCCTTTCCCTCGCGCTCTCCAGCGAACCTTTCTCAGTCCACCCGTTTCTTGTATCAGATCGCCACAATCAGGCTGAATCGCAAGGAATATCTGTAATCTACGGTATTCATCATCATCCAGTAATTTTTTGACGTCTTCAGTGAAGATTTCCGTTTCTATGGATAGCATTTTAGTACGCCATTGGACTATATTAATAGAAATTAACTATACGTCAATGGCGTATAGTACATTTTCCTCACAATACAGAATTCAAACAGCAGAAACCAATGACGGTATTTAATCTGCGAGCAGCTTTCCAGAATCATAACCACCCCCATTTTTCCCATTTTCATTCTTAGTTATCCAGGTTATAAACCTGTATATCCATACAGATAAGGGGATGTGAAAATGGCACTGGAAAGCGGGATTGCACAGCTGGTTGAGGCATTTATCGCGGCGGGACGTCCTTCTTCGCGCGAGCAGAATATTGATGACCGGAGAGCAGGCTACATCGCCAGCACGGTACTGGCCGGAGACACTGAAACCCGCGTACAGGTTGAAGATATTGAACTCGATGCCATGATGTTTCGCGTAGTTTCGCCGCGGGGCTGCACGGGAAATCTCCCCTGCGTTATCTATTATCACGGCGGCTGCTTTGTCAGCGGCGGATTTACCACTCATGATAACCAGCTAAGGCAACTCGCCTGGTACAGCGGCTGTCGGGTCATTGCGGTGCAGTATCGCCTCGCACCAGAGCACATCTTCCCGGCAGCACATAACGATGCTGAATCGGGGGCCAATATTATCTGGAAGTATGCCAAGAAACTGGGAGTAGACCGGGACAACATTACGCTGGCTGGCGACAGCGCTGGCGGGCATCTGGCGCTGGTCACCGCACTACGCCTGAAAGCTACCAGGCAATGGCAACCTGCGCAGCTTATGCTGATCTACCCGATGCTGGATGCAACCGCCAGCTTTGCGAGCTATGACCATAATGGACAGGATTACATTATCACCCGCGACACACTGCTGTCGGGCTACGAGATGTATATGCCGCAAACCGATCCATTGCATCCCGAAGTCAGCCCGCTCTGGCGCGAAGACTTCAACGGTTTACCGCCCACGCACATCATTACAGCTGAATTCGACCCACTGCGAGATGAAGGTGAGGCCCTGTATCAACGGTTCCAGGAGCAGGGCGTGGATTGCACCTGCCAACGCTATCTCGGTGTTATCCACGGATTTTTCCAGCTAGCAGGGGTGAGTCAAGCGGCACGAAGCGCAATGCGGGATGTTGCCTGGCGCGCCATAAATTCTACAGCAGTAAGACATGCTTAATTAATATAGTGTTTTCATCTTGTAAACTTAATTGCGTTGCGTTATTTTGTTTTCAGGTTGAAAACCTTGTAATGGAACTACACCGTGCATGTTATCAGCCGAAAACCTTTTAACGAGGCAATGCTCATGTATCCAAATCATCAGCTTGCTCTCGCTGATTTACTGAATGTTTTGGAGAAAAAAACATTCATTCAGCCTGAAGAGATGAAGCAGTATATTCCTTCACTGGATAATTTTAAGTACAGAGATAAATGGTGGGTGATTGATGTTTCTGGTAACAGCCTAAGACTCATCTCCTACATAGATTTCAGGTCACATAAGATATTTGTCAAACATATCGTTTCCCATGCCGAATATGACAAACTGACAGCATATTATCGGGGTAATAAAGAATGAGAACGCATCGTCATATGGATGCAGCCAGCGCAAAAAAGATTGTTGATACCTTCAGCGATGCGGTAAAAACCATCCCACTGTTGGGGGAAGACCGAAATGACACTGAGTATCGCAGGGCACTTGCGCTAGTGGAGTATCTGGTCGACCACGACGATCTTGAAAACCCACTATTTGAATTGCTCTGTGCCCGAATCAGTAAATATGAAAAACATGCGCCGGAATTCAAAGCACTCAACCAACACCTGGAGAAAACACCCTCTGGCGTTTCAGTATTGCGTACGCTCATGGACCAATACAGTCTCAAAGCAGCAGACCTTGCCAACGAACTCGGTTCAAAATCGAACGTCAGCAACATCTTAAATGGTCGCAGAGCACTGACTGTAAGCCATATTAAAGCGCTTGCAGAACGCTTTAATCTTCCGGCAGACGCATTCATCGAGTAGAGAAGATACCCTCTGACTTACTCTTCCTCGTTCCCGCCTTCTTCATATGCGCCAAACGGTTTTGCGGGTAGCACAATGTAAGTGCCTTCAAACACCACACCCGGCGTGTCGTCGCCAAATACCCCGACCTGCATCTGAACGCGCGCCTTACGACCTCTTGCCAGACGATCCAGGTCTCCGCTCAGCGAGCCCAGATCGGCGATGGCTGTAGGTTTCCCGGTGATCGGCCTGCTGTACCGTATATGCGCGTCAGCAAGGATTATCGTCCCGCCGAGATGACGCTCGCGCAGCATTAGCCAGATTAGCCCCCAGCCCGTTAGCGTCGCCAGTGAAAACAGGCTCCCGGCAAACAGCGTATGGTGCGGGTTCTGATTGCCCGTCTCGGGCATCGTGGTGATAAATTTCTGCCCGGTATATTGCTGAATGCGCACACCCATTTTCTCACTCAATGGAATATGTTCGTACCAGGCTTGCTGTAGCTGTCCGCACCAGTCCCCGCGATGGAGAATGTCGTCCAGCGTCGCGATGGGTTTAATCATCAAAAAGTGACGCACCGGCGTGGTTTGCGGCGTGGTGATTTCTCCCTGGCTCACAAACCCCAGCTTGGCGAAAAATTCGACCGCATCTTCACGGGCGCTACAGGTTACGCGCTTTACCCCTTCCTGACGCGCCACAGACTCCAGGGTCATCGCCATCAGCGTGCCCAACCCTTTCTCCTGCACGGAGGGGTCAACGGCCATAAAGCGTATGGAGGCTTCGTTATCCGCATTGATGTACAGACGTCCTACTGCGACCAGATTCCCCTCTTCGTCCACCACCATCTGGTGATGCGCCATCGCATCCCAGGCATCCCGTTCGGAGCCTTTAGGCTGGTGCAACGGTTTACGCAGCATCTCCCAGCGAAACTGGTAGTAACGCTCTAATTCTTCTTCTGTTTGCGGTACTCGAAGGTGATACATCGTCGTATTCTCTCTTGTTGTCCGCGGCCACACCGGTAGCTGGTTCATACTTGTAACCAGAACGTCACGGGGCCATCATTAACCAGTGAAACCTGCATATCCGCAGCGAATCGACCGGTTTGCGTATTCATTTCCTGTTGGCGGCAACGCTCAACAAAGTACTCATACAGCGCCTCTGCACGATCGGGCGCAGCCCCTTTTGAAAACCCCGGGCGCATGCCGCGTTCGGTATCTGCCGCCAGCGTGAACTGTGAAACCACCAGCACGCTGCCCCCTGACTGCTGCACGTTAAGGTTCATTTTGCCTTCGGCATCGCTAAAGATTCGATAGCCGAGTACGCGCTCGCACAGGCGGTTCGCTTTCTGTTCGTCATCATCCCTTTCGACACCTAACAGGACCAAAAGTCCTGGGCCAATTTCACCCGTCACCTCGCCCTCCACGGTGACGCTGGCACGGGTTACGCGCTGAATTAATGCAATCATGGTTGCTCTGCTTCTTCTTGTTCTGCGGCTTGTTTAAGTTTGCGGTATTCCCCGAGAGTGACAGTTATTTCCGCGCCTAGCAAGACGATACACCAGGTCCAGTATACCCAGACGAACAAAATGGGGATCACCGCCAGGACACCGTAAATGAGCTGATAAGACGGGAACATCGTGATATAGAGCGCAAATCCTTTCTTTCCGGTTTCGAACAACACAGCGGCCACAAAGGCGCCAATAACCGCATCACGGTTAGGTACACGTGTAGTCGGTACGATGCTGTAAAGCAGCCAGAAAGAGAGCCAGGAAAGCACCAGCGGGAAAATACGCAGGACGTTATCGATCACCGTGTTGAGATCGCTGGCCCAGCGCAATGACAACAGATAAGAGCTGATTGCCAGACTGGCCCCCGCCAGCAGCGGCCCCAGCGTTAAAATCATCCAGTAGACGGCGAAAGAGTAAACTTTAGGCCGAGTACGCTTGCTACGCCAGATAGTATTCAGCGCGTTATCAATGGAATACATCAGTAATAGCGCTGTCACAATCAACCCGCACGCCCCAACGGCCGTCATTTTGTTCGAGTTGGCAACGAACTGTTCGATATAACGCTGAATGACATCTCCCGTCGCCGGGATAAAGTTTGCGAAAATGAAATGACGTAGCTGGACGCTGACGTCAGAAAACATCGGAAATGCAGCGAAAAGCGCAAAAACTACGGCAATAAGCGGCACTAATGAGAGCAATGAGACATAGGCAAGATTCCCTGCCAGCGTCGTCATGTTGTCCTCATCAATCCGCTGCCATAGTAGCTTCAGCCAGGCCCGAACAGGACGCGTATGGTGCCTGGCTTGTTGCTGAACATTTTTTAGCATAGCAACTTCGCGAAATAGTCCGGAATGGTCGTTTTATCGACAACCTGGATGCTGGTAATCCCTAACCGATTAGCCCCTTCAATATTATCGGCGTTGTCGTCGAAAAATACCGCCTCATGCGCAGAAAAACCTTCAGACTGCAGGACATGCTGGTAAATCCGCGCTTCCGGTTTACGCATGCCAAGATCCTGGGAAAGGTAAATATGGTCAGCAGCCTGACGGATTTCGGGGTATTCGTCCGGCCAAAACGTCGTGTGCAGACGGTTAGTATTCGACAAGACGACCACCCGATGCCCCTGCTCACGCAGCTTTTGCATGATGTCGATGACTTCAGGACGCAAGGCAACAAAAACGGCCTGCCAGCCGTGGGAGAACTGCTCATAGCTTAGCGGTAGCGCCATGTCATGACATAGCGCTTCGGCAAAGGCTTCATCCGTTATTTCACCTCGCTCGTGCTGGTGAAAAGCCTCTCCCATGGTGAAACTTTGCTTTAACGAAGCCAGCGGTACACGGCTCAGATCGCTCCAAGTACCTAACACGCGATTGAAGTCGATATCGACAATCACATTACCCAAATCAAAGATATAGAGCATGCCCTTCTCCTTATTCGCCGTGGATGAATAACTGTAGCGGGAAAGGAGAAGTTTGACTATGAGTCCCTGTCGGGATTATTGGCTAAGCCATCAGAATTCCTGTGTAAATTGCCAGCGCGACTCAATCACCAACGGAAGACCTGCACTGACAAACTGCGGTGTCCTATTTATCGCATTTGGCGCCTGAGTAAGCGGATTGACACATGTTGCGTCGGGCTGTTTGTCAAAAACGACCAGGCTTTGCGCACTCGATGTCATCGTCATACTCAGCTTACCTGGCCACTGTAATCTGACATTGAGACCATCATTAAAACCAAAGCAGTCATCCCACGGGCCTGATTGTGGGGGGATTTTATTACCTGTTGGTAACTCATTATTCCCGGCTTCTTCCTGCCAGTCGGCCTTAAAACATACCAATAATTCATCTTCTTCATTCTGCTGGCCCAGTTGTTTTGCAAACCAGGGGTGCCATCCAGCAGATGCCGGAAAAGTTTCAGACATGGTGTGAATTTCAAGTCGCAGAATTAACGCATCGTCTTCAAGAGTCAGCGTCTGCAGGACCTCTCCTTGCCAGGGCCAGGGAGCGCCCAGTGGCATGCGCAGTTTCAAGGTATCCGCTTTATGTTCGACAATTTCCCATGATGAATAACAGGCCATACCATGTAGAGCATGAGGCGGTTTGTTAGCAGGTAATACGTACTGGTTCTCCCCCACGGTCAATGTTGCATCGCCAAGGCGGCCTGCCCAAGGAACCATAGGAAAGCAGCCATACTGAAATGCTTTACGCTGTGGCTCCCATTGACGCAACACTTCAAAACCAAACGCCTGAAGCGAGGTGATTCTGGCACCATCGCGCGGAAAAAGTTGCAGACGTAGATGTCCTTTTTCCAAAAAAATGGGTTGGCCGATCGGTCCCGGCCAGGCGGTATCAAAAGCACGTTGTAATGCTTGATAATGCTCAGTATTCAATTCATTGTTCATGTTATTGCTCTCTGATATTTCGGTAAGAAGTTAAATGTTATTAGCGTCATTTTTATTGTCTGAATGTGGCTCGATAAGCCAGACGCAACTGAATGAAAGTATTGAGATAACAAACAGAAACAGTGCTACATACCACGGTTTCCCGCCTCCCAGCGCCAACAAGCTGGAGGCAATGAGCGGGCTTAACCCACCCAGAATTGCTGAGAACTGATAGGCAAAGGAAAGACCCGTATAGCGCACTCGTGTTCCGAACATACGGGTAAATAAGGTGGGCTGTACTGCAAACATCATCGTTGGCCCCAGGTTATAGCCAAGGATCATGCAGCACCAGATGATAAGTGTGCTTTTCGTATCCAGCAGCAGGAAGAATGGGAATGCAAAAAGGATGCAAAAACCAGCGCCAAATAAATACATCTTCCGTTGCCCAACGCGGTCAGAGATCCAACCAATTAATGGACAACACACAATGCCAATTGCTGAGGCGATTAGCATGCCGTTGAGTGGAATATCCCTTGATAATGCCAACTGGCTGGAAATATAAACAATACCAAAGGCATTAATGATGTTCGACGAAACGCTCTCCGCCAGCCTGGCCCCTAGCGCTAACAGAATATTCCGTGGATGCTTACGGAAAAGTTCAATCAACGGTGGTGCTGATTGTTCCTGTGAGACAGCCGTTTTTTGTTTTTTAAAATCCAGTGTTTCTTCAGTATGTAACCGTATAAACATCCCAACAATTAACATGATGGCAGATAGCCAAAAAGGGATACGCCATCCCCAGGCCAGAAACTCTTCCTGAGTCAGGAAGTGATTGCATAATGCAAACACCCCTGTCGCCAGCATTATCCCAACTGAGGCTGCCGTTTGTGGGAGCGAACCTAAAAATCCGCGCTTCGCCTCAGGCGCAGATTCAATAGTCATCAATGCAGCCCCGCCATATTCCCCACCCAGACCGAACCCCTGAACCAGGCGCAGAACCATCAATATAATCGGGGCCCAGATCCCAATATCCTGGTATGTTGGAATGAAACCGATTAAAAACGTTGAGGAACCAACTATCGCTAACGTCCAAATCAACGTTATTTTGCGACCGACTTTATCGCCAAAGTGGCCAAAAACAATGCCTCCAAGCGGACGTGACAGAAAACCCACACCAAAGGTGGCGAATGCGGCGATTAAACCAATAAAAGGATCGCTATCAGGGAAAAACAGGGGAGCAAAGACTAGCCCTGCCGCCGTTCCGAAAATAAAAAAATCGTACCATTCCATCAACGCGCCAGCGAAACTGCCCATGACAACGCGTCTCATGGCTTTGCCGGATAGCTCTTTCCCTGGTACATGTTCTATTTCAGCCATAATTTTCCTCTCCGGGTCGGCGAGAAATCTGCGCAATAAAATCACTAAAAAAGCGGCGGATTTATACGAAAAAGCGCGTCGACATGTTGCGACGCGCTTGCTTGTTATTTATCCAACTCAGCCAGTACCTCAGCGTCTTCAGCGTCAACGTTTGCACCAAGTGGTTCCCACTTAATCAACACGCATGTCAGGAAGCCGAGAAAAGGAACAATTGCCAGCCAATAGAACGCTTCTGTCTTTAATGCACCCCACAACATAGGCCAGAAAATAAGTCCGGCAATCGCCCCAGTACGCATAATTGCACGAGCAAATCCTACGCCTGTCGGGCGAATAGATGGCGGATAAGAAAGTGTGGCAATGGTCATTCCCAGGCCGCCCGGGCCCGCTGAATGGAAGAAAATGATTGCGCCCAACAAACCTAAAGAAAGCCATGGGTTGGTGGTTGCTAATGCACCTAAAGCCAGTAATGCAACCGTTACGACGGCGAAACCATACATCGACTGAAGGCGAGTTCCCAAACGCTGGAGGATAAGAGAACCAATCAATCCACCTGTAATGCCACACAGGGCATTCACTACCGCAGAACCGCTAAGAGCCCCGGTTAATCCACCGCTCAGTATTCCCGCCAAAGTCAGCGGTAAATAAACACCCACGGCGTTATATTGCCAGGCTTGCATCGTCGCCACAACGCAGCCGAGAATAGTGCGTTTGCGATAACGTGAGTTAAATAAAATCCCATAGCCGCCATGAAACTTACTTTCTGTTTTTTCAGCAGAAAAATCATCGTTTTTTGGTTTGGCAGCAACGCGAGCATGAACACCATAGCGTTTAGCCAGAATATCGCAGGCTTTATCATAACGTCCGACTCGTGCGGCCCACATTGCAGACTCACCGATGAAGAAATAACGCAGAATCATGATAATGACGGCAAAAATAGCACCAATGAAAATACCATAGCGCCATAATTGCTCTTCCGCGATACCCGACAACAACAGTGGAAGCAGCACAAGATAGACGACCGTAGTTGATACATACCAGGCCATTTGCCAAAGGTTAACCGACGAACCGGTTTTCTTAGATGTTGAGCCGCGTAGCTCTGCCACCGCATTTGTTGCCAGCGGGAAATCAATACCCAAGCCAAATCCCATGATTACGCGACACACCAGCACCCACCAGATGTTCGGGGCTATCGCGACAGCTGCGGCACCTATTGTGCACAGGCCCATTCCGATGATAAATGCACGCTTTTGACCAAAGCGGTTAATCACACGGTTCGCCAGTAATCCACCAATCAGGGCGGCGACTAAAACAGAGGCGTTAACCGTCGCCGCCAGCCCCGGTGAAATACCAAATTGCAATGCGATATATTTATTACCAAAACCCACCATCGCCGCCTGATAGGCATCAATTAGAATGCCACCAAGAGCGATAAAAATGACGCCGACACTGGTGTTTACTGCTGAATGTTTATTAACAATATCAATCACGTCCTGGGGACGACCGATCGAGTAAGGTGTAGGACTGGTGATGTGACTCATCGCAGCATCCTTTTTCATTGTTGTAGGATGGCGCTACCCTTAAGCAGCGCCAGACAGAGGGTTACAGCATCAAACCTCAGCAAATTGCAGCATGACTTTTATAGAGTCATTTTGCTGCGCACGTTCAAACGCCTTATCCGCATCTTCGACAGGGAAGAGATCGGTCACCAGTTCGCTGGTGTCAAACCGCCCATCCGCAAGCCATTCAATCACGGCATCGAAGTCTTCCGGGATGTACATGCCGGAATTCAACAAATCGCGTTCGAAGCGCTGCATCATCGGAAGAGGAATTTCACGTGGGCCACTCGGTACCCCCATGCACACTACCGTTCCGCCAGCATAAACATGGGTAAATGCATCATTCAGCGTGGCCTGGGCGGCAACAACATCAATTGCCCCCGTAAAACGGACCTGTGCATCCAATTCCCCCGGAGCCCAGACTTCCGTGGCACCTAGCTTTAACGACAACGCGCGCTTGGCGGCATCAGGCTCGATGACGGTGATCTTTCCCGCACCCATGATGCGCAATGCTTGAACGATGGATAAACCAATTGTCCCTGCACCAATCACTAATACACTTTCCAATGACGCTTTCGGCATACGGCTCACGCAATGACGCGCGCAGGCTGCGGGCTCAGCGAAAGCCAGTGCTTTTAGTGGTAACGAAGCAGGTGCAACATGGCAGTTTCGTGCAGGTACAATGTGCTGCGAGCGGGCAAAACCCGGCGCCCGGAAGCCAGCAACCTGTGGCGGCTCACACAGATTAAAGCGACCCGCTTTACAAGCACGACACTCCATGCAGGCCATAATTGGGTCGACTACGACATGATCGCCCGGCTTAACATTCGTTACTTCACTGCCCACTTCAGTTACGCGTGCCGCAATTTCATGTCCAGGCACAACCGGAGGTTTTGCAAATGGGTGTCCTCCTTTCAGTACATGCAGATCAGAGCCACATATTCCGTAAAACACCGGAGCAATGCGGACTTCTTGCGGTTTAAGTTCCTGGTGCGGCAGCTCAACATATTGGGTGGTCACCTTCCCAATATCAGAAAATAGAACTTGGGTAATCTTATCCATGGTTCTTCTCCAGATTCGTTAAAATGGGTGATTAACGCTGAGAAATCCCTTCATCGACGATTTCTGCCAGGCGTTGTAAGCGTGGAACCGACACATCACGCAACATTGTTTGCGGATCTTGAGCACCAACAACCGATGCCCAAACGGCACGCCCTGCCAGGAATCCGGAAGCTCCACCCTTCATGGCGATACGGACCGCG
The DNA here is from genome assembly GCF_030333015.1 of Citrobacter sp. Cpo012. Lineage (NCBI taxonomy): Bacteria > Pseudomonadati > Pseudomonadota > Gammaproteobacteria > Enterobacterales > Enterobacteriaceae > Citrobacter > Citrobacter sp. Cpo012. The sequence continues at coordinate 93,113 of NZ_JAOWGR010000034.1, forward strand.
CGGCCAAAAATGTCCGCATCAACACCAGAAGAGAGAATGACCCACGGCATTTTCATTTGTTCATGCAACTTTTGACACGCAGCAAGTAGGGTCTGTTCATCACCTTTGCCGCCTAATGGCATTTCAGCTTTATAGAGGTCAGCATCGGTGCAGCCGAGTTCAGCCGCTGCGGCAACGATGGCGCTTTCCCGGTCAAATTCCCAGCCACGACGAGGAGGACGAACGACCGGCTCAATGATGCTGACCAGCCCTGCGCTACGACAGCGTTGAACAAACTCAGCCACCATAGCCAAACGTTCTTCTGCGGGTTCATCTTCACGCCACAGCACTAACAACTTCATGGCTTTCGCACCCATTTCGCGGGCTTTATGCGGATCAATTGCTCTGTCAATTTCGACACTATCAACCGGAATACCATTACCCGGAACAAAATGGTCAGCCGCCACAATCAGTCCACATGAATCAGCGACTGCACCTTGAGAGACAATCTGATCGAGACAAAATTGTTTATCTGCCAGAACCGCTGAAGCGTAGGGAGACAGAATTTGTGTTGCTGCAACTTTAAAATCAGTCAATACGCTGTCGGCAACAGGTTTAGGATGTCCAGACGCTGCAAACATCAGACGCATTGCTTCACGCTGATCAACGGCCAGCATGGCAAATCCACCGCCAGGGCGAGAAATATCTTTCAGCGTGTATGGGGTATTGTGGGAAGACATAATAACTCCTGTAACTGTTTAAAATTTAGAGTGAATCTGGTCGGCCAGCCTGCTGACGAACCTGAGATAACAGCGCACTCCAGTCCTGACGGCCTCGACCGTTCTCGCTGGCACGGGTGTAATAGGTTTCTGCTGCAATGCCCATATTGAGCGGCGCACCGGTCTGACTAGCGACATCGACGGCAATACGCAGGTCTTTCAACGCGAGGTCCACCATGAATGCCGGAGAAAGGTCTCCTTTAAGTACCTTGCCAGGCCAGGTTGTCGTAAAGTGCCCCTTGCCTGCGGCAGTACCGCTCATGACCTTAATGGCCACATCAAGGCTCAAACCCAATGATTCGCAAAGAACAGCGGCTTCCGCTGACAAGGCGTTCAGCGCAATACTCATATAGTTATTGATGAGCTTTACGCGGATCCCCATACCGGGACCGCCAGCTTCCACCAGCTCATTCCCCATACACATCAGCACAGGGCGAGCACGTTCAACCTGTTCAGGCGTTCCGCCAGCAAGAATCAGCAGCGTGCCGTCAATCGCGTTAACTGACGTCCTGCCCACGGGGGCATCCATCATGCTGATGCCTTTCTCTTTCATCTCATGAATCAACTCATCGGTCTGCAATGGATGAATCGTGGACATGTCAATAACCAGGGCATTGGGGGACAGGCCTTCGCTGACGCCATCTTTACCCAGCAGAACTTGCCGAACGATGTCGCCATTTGGCAGCATAGTGATTATGAATTCGGCACCTTTAGCGGCTTCAGCAGGTGTTTGAGCAGCAGTCGCACCTTTTTGTACTAATTCATTGACTGCCTGTTGGTTTACGTCGAACACACGCAAAGCATGTCCCTTTTGCAACAGATTATTAGCCATTGGGCTGCCCATCTGGCCCAAGCCCAAAAATGCAACGGTTGTCATGAATGCTCTCCTGTCTCAGGTTGACAAAATAATTACAATTAAAAACTCGTTTTCGTCTGTTTTTGAGCATATTTGTAATTTATGACTAAAAACAAGACACGCGTCACTAATTTGATCATTTATGTCATTAAAATGAACAAAAGAAGACAAGATCACACAGGACTAACCAAATATGACCAGAATTGCATGTGTTGGAATCACCGTTCAGGACCGTATTTATTCTCTGAACAACCTGCCCGATGGCGGGGGAAAATATCAGTCAAATCAATATCTGGAGACAGGTGGCGGCCCGGCGGCAACAGCAGCTGTCGCCATTGCCCGGCTTGGTATTGACGTTGATTTTATAGGCCGTGTAGGCGATGACAGTTGTGGGAATACCTTGCTTAACGAGCTTCAGAGCTGGGGGGTCAATACCGCGTTCTGCCGGCAATACCCGAACTCCCGTTCATCCCAGTCCGCAATTTTGGTCGACCAGCATGGCGAACGCATTATCGTGAACTATCCAAGCCCGGATCTCGATACGGATGCAAGGTGGCTGGAGTCGATTGATTTTTCCCGTTATGACATCGTTCTGGCCGATGTACGTTGGCATGAAGGGACGTTGAAATCCTTCGAACTGGCACGTGCCGCCGGAGTTCCAACGCTGTTGGATGCCGATATGACACCACAAGATATAACCCCATTGGTGGCGCTTGCCGATCATGCCGTTTTTTCAACTCCAGGTCTGAAGAGAATGACCGGGCAAGATGATGCACAACAGGCACTTAAACTGGCCGCTGAGCAAACCAATGGTAAAGTGTACGTTACGCTTGGCGGCGAAGGGTCACTATGGATCGAAAATGGTCATATGTGTCAACAGACTGCATTTTCTGTCAATGTTGTGGATACAACCGGTGCAGGCGATGTTTTCCATGGTGCAATGGCAGCAGCTCTTGCAGAGCAAATGCCGACTGACCAGGCGATTCGCTTCGCAAGTGCGGTGGCGGCGATGAAATGCACTCAGGCGGGCGGACGAGCCGGAATTCCTAATCGTGCGCAAACCGAATCATTTTTGTCACTTTATGCGTAAAATAGCCAACAATTACGGGGAAGAAGTCCAGGAGTATTCATGAGCATCATTGAAGTCACCGGTAATCCGCGACACGATCAACTTGTTCATTACATTACAGAACGCGGCTATATGAATATCGAAGAGCTCGCACAATTGCTGGACGTGTCCACGCAAACCGTGCGCCGGGATATTCGTAAGTTAAGCGAACAGGGCTTGATCACCAGACATCATGGTGGAGCCGGACGTGTATCCAGCGTCATGAATACCGCCTTTGAACAGCGAGAGTTGTCCCTTACCCAGGAAAAAGAAGCGATAGCGGAAGCGGTTGCTGATTATCTTCCTGAACGCTGTACGGTATTTATTACCATTGGTACAACGGTGGAAGCCGTCGCACGAGCTTTGCTGAACCGTCGGGATCTTCGCATCATTACTAACAGTCTTCGTGTTGCGCAGATCTTATATAAGAATCAAGATCTTGAGGTTATGGTGCCCGGTGGAACGTTACGTGCTCATAATGGCGGTATTGTTGGCCCAGGAGCAGTGAACTTTATTGAAGGATTTAGAGCCGACTATTTGATTACCAGTATTGGTGCCATCGAGGAAGACGGCACACTATTAGAATTTGACGTTAACGAAGCGCTTGTCGCCAAAACGATGATTAAGCATGCACGTAATACGCTGTTAGTTGCTGATCATACTAAGTTTACCGCCTCAGCCGCTGTATCCATCGGTAATATGCGTAAAATTCGGGCATTTTTTACCGATTCCCAGCCACCAAATTCATTCAAGCAATTGCTTGATTTAGAAAATATTGAGCTAGTCATTGCAGAGCAGGAAACGACCTGATCTTTTAGATAAAAAAAGCCGCTGATAATCAGCGGCTTTTTTGTGCTTACCTGAAAAAGAGTGTTAATTACTCTTCTTTCGCGCCACGCATTGCACGGCGACGATCGTTTTCAGTCAGGTGACGCTTACGGATACGGATAGAGGTTGGTGTTACTTCTACCAGTTCGTCGTCATCGATGAATTCCAGAGCCTGCTCCAGAGTCATCTTAACCGGCGGAACCAGAACCGTTGCTTCGTCAGTACCAGACGCACGCATGTTGGTCAGTTTCTTACCGGTCAGGCAGTTTACAGTCAGGTCGTTAGAGCGGCTGTGAATACCGATGATCTGGCCTTCGTAAACTTCAGCACCGTGACCCAGGAACAGCTTACCGCGGTCCTGCAGGCTGAACAGTGCGAACGCAACTGCTTTACCCTGGCCGTTGGAGATCAGTACGCCGTTCTGACGCTGACCAACATCACCCGCACGAACATCGTCGTAGTGGCTGAAGGTGGAGTACAGCAGACCGGTACCGGAAGTCATGGTCATGAATTCTGAACGGAAGCCGATCAGACCACGGCTTGGGATCACGTAGTCAAGACGTACGCGGCCTTTGCCATCTGGATTCATGTTTTTCAGGTCGCCTTTACGCTCACCCAGAGCCTGCATCACAGAACCCTGGTGCTGCTCTTCAACGTCCAGCGTTACGTTTTCGAACGGCTCTTGTTTACGGCCATCGATTTCGCGGAAGATTACTTTCGGACGGGAAACCGCCATTTCGAAACCTTCACGACGCATGTTTTCGATCAGAACAGACAGATGCAGCTCACCACGACCGGATACACGGAACGCATCCGCATCTTCGGTTTCTTCAACGCGCAGCGCAACGTTGTGCACCAGCTCTTTGTTCAGGCGGTCAAGGATCTGACGAGAGGTAACATATTTACCTTCTTTACCGCAGAACGGAGAGGTGTTTACGCAGAAGAACATGGTAACGGTCGGTTCATCAACGGACAGAGCTGGCAGCGCTTCAACATTCTGCGGGTCGCAGATGGTGTCGGAGATGTTCAGTTCGCCCAGACCGGTGATCGCGATGATATCGCCTGCTTCGGCAATATCACTCTCGATACGTTCCAGACCCAGATGGGTCAGAACTTTACCGACTTTACCGTTACGGGTTTTGCCTTCGCTATCGATGATAGTGATCTGCTGGTTCGGTTTAACTTTACCGCGTTTGATGCGGCCGATACCGATTACGCCAACGTAGTTGTTGTAGTCCAGCTGAGAGATTTGCATCTGCAGCGGGCCATCAAGATCTACGCTCGGAGCCGGTACACGATCAACGATAGTCTGATACAGCGGAGTCATGTCTTCAGCCATGTCTTCGTGATCCAGACCCGCGATACCGTTCAGCGCAGAAGCGTAAACGATCGGGAAGTCCAGCTGCTCGTCGGTAGCGTCGAGGTTAACGAACAGGTCAAATACCTGATCAACAACCCAGTCAGGACGCGCGCCAGGACGGTCAACTTTGTTGATAACAACAATTGGCTTCAGGCCATGGGCAAAGGCTTTTTTGGTCACGAAGCGCGTCTGCGGCATCGGACCGTCCATTGCATCCACCACCAGCAGCACAGAGTCGACCATGGACATTACACGTTCAACTTCACCACCGAAGTCGGCGTGCCCCGGGGTATCAACGATGTTGATACGGTAGTCATTCCATTTGATAGCGGTGTTTTTAGCGAGGATGGTAATCCCACGCTCTTTCTCCAAATCGTTGGAGTCCATCACGCGCTCTTGGGTTTCAGCACGTGCATCGAACGTACCGGATTGTTGGAGCAGCTTGTCTACCAGGGTCGTTTTACCATGGTCTACGTGCGCGATGATGGCGATGTTACGCAAATTTTCGATCACAACTTTGCCTCAGGCATTTTAGAAATAGCGCGTTATTGTACACGGATTAATCGCAGTACAAAACAGGATCACAAACATCCTCCGCAAACAAGTATTGCAGAGTTTCTTTGTGATCACATTCACGGAGCGTTAAAAGGGGTAATCTGACATGCTTTGCACCAATATGGTGCTTAATGTTCACATTAAAGCACTATAATGGTGCAATACAACCTTCATGGTGCAGCCCCTTTGCACGATGGTGCGCATGATAACGCCTTTTAGGGGCAATTTAAAAGTTGGCACAGATTTCGCTTTATATTTTTTATGGCGACACGGCCAATTTTTGCAGAATTGAAGACTTCGTTACCACGACGACAATGACCAATCCGGGAGAGTAAGTATGTCCGCTGAACACGTTTTGACGATGCTGAACGAACACGAAGTGAAGTTTGTTGATTTACGCTTCACTGATACCAAAGGTAAAGAACAGCACGTCACTATTCCTGCTCATCAGGTAAATGCCGAATTCTTTGAAGAAGGCAAAATGTTTGACGGCTCCTCAATCGGTGGCTGGAAAGGTATTAACGAATCAGACATGGTTCTGATGCCAGATGCGTCTACTGCTCTCATCGACCCGTTCTTTGAAGAGTCTACCCTGATCATCCGTTGCGATATCCTGGAACCAGGTACGCTGCAGGGCTACGACCGTGACCCGCGCTCCATCGCTAAACGTGCTGAAGAGTATCTGCGTTCTACCGGCATCGCAGACACCGTTCTGTTCGGGCCAGAGCCAGAATTCTTCCTGTTTGACGACATCCGTTTCGGCGCAACTATTTCCGGTTCCCACGTGGCTATCGATGACATCGAAGGCGCATGGAACTCCTCCACCAAATACGAAGGTGGTAACAAAGGTCACCGTCCAGGCGTGAAAGGCGGTTACTTCCCGGTTCCTCCGGTAGATTCTTCTCAGGATATCCGTTCTACCATGTGTCTGATCATGGAAGAAATGGGCCTGGTTGTTGAAGCGCATCACCACGAAGTGGCGACTGCCGGTCAGAACGAAATCGCGACCCGCTTTAACACCATGACCAAAAAAGCGGACGAAATTCAGATCTACAAATATGTCGTTCACAACGTCGCTCACCGTTTCGGTAAAACCGCGACCTTTATGCCAAAACCAATGTTTGGCGATAACGGTTCCGGCATGCACTGCCACATGTCCCTGTCCAAGAACGGCGTAAACCTGTTCTCCGGTGACAAATATGCGGGTCTGTCTGAGCAGGCGCTGTACTACATCGGTGGCGTAATCAAGCACGCTAAAGCGATCAACGCCCTGGCTAACCCGACCACCAACTCCTACAAGCGTCTGGTCCCGGGTTACGAAGCACCAGTAATGCTGGCTTACTCTGCCCGTAACCGTTCTGCGTCTATCCGTATCCCGGTAGTTGCTTCTCCGAAAGCGCGTCGTATCGAAGTGCGTTTCCCGGACCCGGCTGCTAACCCATACCTGTGCTTCGCAGCGCTGCTGATGGCTGGTCTTGACGGTATTAAGAACAAGATCCACCCGGGCGAAGCAATGGACAAAAATCTGTACGACCTGCCGCCGGAAGAAGCGAAAGAGATCCCACAGGTTGCTGGTTCTCTGGAAGAAGCACTGAAAGAACTGGATCTGGACCGCGAGTTCCTGACCGCAGGAGGCGTGTTCACCAATGAAGCGATCGATGCGTACATTGCGCTGCGTCGCGAAGAAGATGACCGCGTGCGCATGACTCCGCACCCGGTAGAGTTTGAGCTGTACTACAGCGTTTAATCGTTTGAGTTGCCGTGGAACTTTTAGCCTGCTCAGGCAGGCTTGAGATCGATGGTGAATGATAGGACGCCTGATGGCGCAAACTTATCAGGCCTGGAGGGTAACATTACCTTGTAGGCCGGATAAGGCAAATCCGCCATCCGGCATCTATGTTTGCCAGTCATCTGTAGCCCATCTCTGGATGGGCTTTTTTCTCCACTAACAACCTGCTTTTTCGCGCTTTTTTGATGTAAAAAGCTATAATGCACTAAATTGGTGCAACACTTTTCAGGAGACTGCTGAATGGCAACCGGCACGCTGCCCGATGCTGGGCAGATCCTAAATTCTTTAATCAACAGCATCTTACTCGTCGACGATGAGCTGGCTGTACATTACGCCAACCCGGCGGCACAGCAGCTGCTCGCCCAAAGCTCCCGCAAACTGTTTGGTACACCGCTTCCCGATCTGTTGAGTTATTTCTCCTTAAACATCGGACTGATGCGAGAGAGCCTGGAAGCAGGCCAGGGCTTTACGGATAACGAAGTGACGCTGGTGATAGACAGCCACTCACATATCCTCTCTGTGACCGCTCAGAGGCTGCCTGATGGCCTTATCTTGCTGGAGATGGCCCCTATGGATAACCAGCGCCGTCTGAGTCAGGAACAGCTCCAGCACGCCCAGCAGATTGCTGCCCGCGATCTGGTGCGTGGTCTGGCACATGAAATTAAAAACCCGCTGGGCGGATTACGCGGTGCGGCGCAACTTCTCAGTAAAGCGCTTCCGGACCCGGCGCTGACCGAATATACCAAAGTCATTATTGAACAGGCGGACCGCCTGCGTAATCTGGTCGACCGTCTGCTGGGGCCACAACAGCCCGGCATGCACATCACGGAAAGTATTCACAAAGTGGCGGAACGCGTGGTGGCGCTGGTCTCGATGGAGCTGCCGGAAAACGTCACGCTAATCCGGGATTACGACCCAAGTCTGCCCGAATTACTGCACGACCCGGACCAGATCGAGCAGGTTTTGCTGAACATCGTACGCAATGCTTTGCAGGCGCTGGGACCGGAAGGCGGCGAGATCATTCTGCGCACCCGCACCGCGTTTCAGCTCACGCTACACGGCATGCGTTACCGTCTGGCGGCACGAATTGATGTAGAGGATAACGGTCCAGGTATCCCCTCGCATTTGCAGGATACGCTGTTCTACCCAATGGTTAGCGGTCGCGAAGGCGGTACCGGCCTTGGATTGTCTATCGCCCGTAATTTGATTGATCAACATTCCGGCAAAATTGAATTTACCAGTTGGCCGGGTCATACCGAGTTCTCGGTTTACCTGCCTATCAGGAAATAAGGTGACGTTTATGCAACGAGGAATAGTCTGGGTCGTTGATGACGATAGTTCCATCCGTTGGGTGCTTGAACGTGCGCTCGCAGGGGCAGGGCTAAGCTGTACCACATTTGAAAGTGGTAAAGAGGTACTGGACGCGCTGGCCAGCAAAACGCCGGACGTGCTGTTGTCAGATATCCGCATGCCGGGTATGGACGGCCTGACGCTGTTAAAACAGATTAAACAGCGGCATCCGATGCTTCCGGTCATCATAATGACCGCGCACTCCGATCTGGATGCTGCCGTCAGCGCCTATCAGCAAGGAGCGTTTGATTATCTGCCCAAACCTTTTGATATTGATGAAGCGGTGGCGCTGGTCGAGCGCGCCATCAGTCATTATCAGGAACAGCAGCAGCCGCGCAATGTTCAGATTAACGGCCCCACAACCGACATCATCGGCGAAGCGCCAGCAATGCAGGACGTCTTTCGCATTATTGGTCGCCTGTCCCGGTCTTCAATCAGCGTATTGATTAATGGGGAGTCAGGAACCGGTAAAGAGCTGGTCGCCCATGCGTTGCACCGTCATAGCCCGCGCGTCAAAGCGCCGTTTATCGCGCTGAACATGGCGGCAATCCCGAAAGATTTGATCGAATCTGAGCTGTTTGGCCACGAGAAAGGCGCGTTTACCGGGGCGAATACCATTCGTCAGGGGCGCTTTGAACAGGCAGACGGCGGTACGCTGTTCCTCGATGAAATTGGCGATATGCCGCTGGACGTGCAAACGCGTTTATTGCGCGTATTAGCCGATGGACAGTTTTACCGCGTGGGTGGTTACGCACCGGTGAAAGTGGATGTGCGCATTATCGCCGCCACGCACCAAAACCTTGAACTGCGCGTACAGGAAGGCAAATTCCGTGAGGACTTATTCCATCGCCTGAACGTCATCCGGGTACATCTGCCGCCACTGCGCGAACGTCGGGAAGATATCCCCCGCCTGGCGCGTCATTTCCTGCAGGAGGCCGCCCGCGAACTGGGGGTGGAAGCCAAACAATTACACCCGGAAACCGAGGCTGCGCTCACCCGTCTGGCCTGGCCAGGTAACGTGCGTCAGCTTGAGAACACCTGCCGCTGGTTAACCGTAATGGCCGCCGGGCAGGAAGTCCTGATTCAGGACTTACCAACCGAGCTGTTTGAAACCTCTGTGCCAGACGCACCGTCCCATATGCAGCCGGATAGTTGGGCAACGCTATTGGCACAGTGGGCGGATCGGGCATTACGCTCCGGTCATCAAAACTTGCTTTCTGAGGCCCAACCAGAGATGGAGCGCACGCTGTTGACTACCGCGCTACGTCATACCCAGGGGCATAAACAGGAAGCGGCACGCTTGCTCGGTTGGGGTCGTAATACCTTGACGCGTAAGCTAAAAGAACTCGGAATGGAGTGACATATCGTCACTGTGTAAAGATTAATAATTGAGCGCAAATAGCTGCTATTTTGCGCTTTACTGTTCCGATGAGTTAAGTATGATCGTGCCCGACTAACGGGGGGGAAGTCATCATGCTGGAATCAATCATTAATCTGCTGTCGAGCGGTGCGGTCGAAAGCCATACGCCACAAACTGCGGTCGCCGCAGTATTGTGCGCAGCGCTGGTTGGACTGTTCAGCTAGCGGGTTCGCCGGGTGGCGCTTCGCTTACCCGACCTACGTATTGAGATTTTCGTAGGCACGATAAGCGAAGCGCCACCCGGAAAAGCGTTAAATCACCCGCGAGAATTGCTGCATCCGTGCTTTCTGGCGCAGATACGCATCGAAGCACATGCAAATATTACGGATCAGCAGACGGCCCTTCGGCGTGACCTGAATCCCCTTCTCATCGACATCCACCAGCCCATCCTTCGCCAGCGGTGCCAGCAGTTTCAGGTCTTCGGCAAAATAGTCAGCGAAGTTCAGATCCCATTGCTGTTCCACAGTGGCATAGTCGAGGCGGAAGTTGCAGATCAGGAGCTTAATAACATCTCGACGAATGCAGTCGTCACGGGTCAGTGCAATTCCGCGCCACAGCGCGTCCCCCTGCTCGTCTACCTGCTGATAATAGCGCTTCAGCTCTTTCTGGTTCTGCGCGTAGTTGTCACCAATCATACTGATGGCTGACACGCCCATTCCCAGCAGATCGGTATCACCCTGGGTGGTATAACCCTGGAAATTACGATGCAGCACACCCTTGCGTTGAGCAATGGCCAGTTCGTCATCCGGACGGGCAAAGTGATCCATGCCAATGAACTGATAGCCAGTTTCGGTCAGTGAAGAGATGGTTTCCTGCAGGATATCCAGCTTCTGCTGCGCGCTGGGCAGGTCGGCATCTTTAATTTTGCGCTGAGCGGCAAACAGCGTCGGCAGGTGCGCGTAGTTAAAGACACTCAGTCGATCTGGATTCAGCTCAGCAACGCGTTTCAGGGTGAAGGCGAAACTTTCCGGCGTCTGTTTTGGCAAACCATAAATCAGATCGATATTCGTCGAAGTAAAGCCAATCTCACGCGCATGATTCAGCAGCGCAAAGATGAATTCCTCATCCTGCTCACGGTTCACCAGGCGCTGAACTTCTTTATTGAAGTCCTGCACCCCCATGCTCAGGCGGTTAAAACCTTCAGCGCGTAAATGATCGAGCACATCCAGCTCAATTTCTCGCGGATCCACTTCGATCGAGATTTCAGCGTCGTCGTTAAAGTTAAAGTTGCCACGCAGCAGCGACATCAAACGACTGATTTGCGCTTTATTCAGGTACGTTGGCGTGCCGCCGCCCCAGTGCAGCTGACTGACATGGCGTCCGGCGAACAGCGGTGCGCGATGAATAATTTCTTGTTCTAAGACATCGAGGTATTGATCGGCTTTATGCTGCTGGCGAGTCACGACCTTGTTACAGCCGCAGAAGTAGCACAGCTTGTGGCAGAACGGGATGTGAACGTACAGCGAGAGAGGACGCTCAGGATAACGCGCCACGGCCTTTAGAAATGCTTCAGTGCCGTAGTCTTCAGAAAACTCCAGCGCGGTCGGGTACGAGGTATATCGTGGCCCGGAATAGTTATATTTCTGGATCAGGGCCAGGTCCCAGTCTATTAACTGCTCTGACATGCTCACTCCTTCCGATGGCGTCTCTGGCGGGTACGGCGTACCGACTTAACCCCAGTACGGGTGATAAGTCGGTTGCGCAGCCACTTCTGTCGCCGCGACAACCGCTGTAGTTTAACGAATAACCACACCAGATAACATATAACCGGAAGGGTTATAAGCAGGACGGGAAGACCCACGGTGTAAAACCGTTAGTTGCCGCCTTTCAGCAGGCGCATCATGTCTTCCTGCTTTTCTTCTTCTTCCTCTTCTTCCTCGTCATCGTAAGAAAGACCCAGCTTTTGCATCAGCTCATCGATGCGATCCAGCTTGGCATCAACCCAGGACTGATCTTCCGCGCTCAGGGTTTCTCCTGCTTCAAGACGCTCCAGCAGCGCATCCAGGCGCTCATCCGTTTCCAGTAAATCCAACTCAGCCTGTGGTGAAAGCATAGGTTTCTCACTCTTCGGTTTGTGCTGTTTGGTGACTTTTTCGGTCACGCCCAATGGAATGGGGGTTTTGCTGCCAATACGAGGATCTTTTTGCTTATTTTGGTTTCCGCCACCAGATGCGCCTTCGCTACCGGACGCACGGCTACCTGCCGCATGACCACGGTGTTTTTTCTGGCGCTTACGGTCGCGAGCTTCCTGGTTAATTTCTTCGCGTGTTTTACGACGCGCTTTTGCAGGACCTTTACCGCGTGGTGTAGAAGTTGGTTTCATCATGATTCGTCTTTGGCTGTTTTTATTCAGTATATAATTGCGCCGGAATCTAGCAGAAATAAAGAAAAAAGGCGACAGAGTAATCTGTCGCCTTTTTTCCTGACTCTCAACCCTTACGGGCTCTACAATCCCTGTTGGCTATCAACACACCCTGTTTTTCCCTTAGCCTCTAACATTCCGTGTTGTTTCCATTTCCTTTTACTAACGTCTCCGGACGTTTGTCTTCCTGACAATCCTGTGTCTTCGCCTCCTGGCGCTCCTGACCCTCATCCTGAGTCGTCTATCCTTTCAGCTTCCTCGCTATGGACGCTACTTTACCGTTTTGGTTTAAACGTACAAGTAACCTGGGTAACAATTTCTGATTTTAAGAATAGCGCCCAAATGTAACCATATGATTTATTTTAGTTCTGTCATTTTTTACTCTGTCATCTCGTATAGAAACTGTCGGCAATGTCTCACAAAGCGCGAGGTTTTTACTTACACAGCTCACTCGTCGAAAAACCAGCCTTTTGCTGGGGTTCAGGTATAATCGCTGCAAAGCCCTGATTGATGGAGAGGACTGCTTTGACTAACTTGAATTATCAACAGACGCACTTTGTGATGAGTGCGCCTGATATTCGCCACTTACCTTCCGATACCGGTATCGAAGTGGCTTTTGCTGGCCGTTCCAACGCAGGCAAATCCAGTGCGCTAAATACCCTGACGAATCAAAAAGGTCTGGCGCGTACATCTAAAACGCCGGGTCGTACTCAGCTCATCAACCTGTTTGAAGTCGTTGACGGCAAACGCCTGGTCGATTTGCCAGGATACGGTTATGCCGAAGTTCCAGAAGAAATGAAGCGTAAATGGCAACGCGCGCTGGCTGAATATCTGGAAAAGCGTCAGAGCCTGCAAGGTCTGGTGGTACTGATGGATATTCGTCACCCGTTAAAAGATCTCGATCAACAGATGATCCTGTGGGCAGTTGAGAGCAACGTTCAGGTTCTGGTACTGCTGACTAAAGCAGATAAGCTGGCCAGCGGCGCACGCAAAGCGCAGCTGAATATGGTACGTGAAGCCGTACTGGCTTTTAACGGTGATGTGCAGGTAGAAGCATTTTCATCGCTGAAAAAACTGGGTGTGGACAAACTGCGGCAAAAACTGGATAGCTGGTTTAGTGAACTGGCACCAGTTGAAGAGGTGCAGGAAGAGGAATAACCCACCGATATGCCGGATGACGCCGCTGCGCGTCTTATCCGGCCTACAGCATGTGCAAAACTTTTCTTTCGCACAATAAAAAACGCCCCAGTCATTACTGACTGGGGCGGCTAAAATATTCAGCCAAATCCGATTACGTGAAGTAAAAGGTCTGAAAGATAGAACATCTTACCTCTGTACCCTACGAGAATAACTTTACTCTTTTTTGAGCAGCTCAGAAAGCACTTTTTGTAATTTTTTTTCATTCCTTACATAGGGAATTCTAATGGACATCACAAAAAGCTCTCTCTTATGTTGCTTAGTTACGAAAAAGGAGCGTTATTAAGTAAACCCTTAGTGCGCCTGATCCCAGTTTTCACCACTCCCGACTTCCACCAGCAACGGCACGTCAATCTGAGTCTCGTTTTCCATCAGTTGGTGGATCTTTTTGGAGACGCTTTCCAGATCATCTTTGTGCACTTCAAACACCAGTTCATCGTGTACCTGCATGATCATGCGCACGCGCGGTTGCTCGGTTTGCAGCCATCCATCCACGGCAATCATGGCTCGTTTGATAATGTCTGCGGCAGTTCCCTGCATCGGGGCGTTAATGGCCGCACGTTCAGCACCAGCGCGACGAGCACCATTACTGGATTTAATATCCGGTAAATAGAGACGGCGACCTTCCAGCGTTTCTACATAGCCTTGCTCTTTCGCCTGCGCGCGGGTGCGTTCCATGTATTCCAACACACCAGGGTAGCGTTCAAAGTAGAGATCCATGTACTTCTGTGCTTCTTTGCGCGGAATATTCAACTGGCGCGCCAAACCAAAGGCGCTCATCCCGTAGATCAAACCGAAGTTAATGGCTTTAGCGCTGCGGCGTTGCTCGCTGGTCACAGAATCAAGCGGTAAACCAAAGACTTCTGCCGCCGTTGCGCGGTGAATGTCTTTCCCTTCGGCAAACGCGGTAAGCAGACCTTTATCACGTGAAAGGTGCGCCATGATACGCAGTTCAATCTGTGAGTAGTCCGCAGAGACAATCAGGTAGTCTTCTGGCGCAATGAACGCCTGACGAATACGACGACCTTCATCATTACGTACCGGGATGTTTTGCAGGTTTGGATCCGTTGAAGACAAGCGCCCGGTGGCAGTAACCGCCTGATGGTATGAGGTGTGCACGCGCCCGGTTTTCTTGTTAATCATCAACGGAAGCTTATCCGTATAGGTCGACTTCAGTTTTGCTAAACCACGATATTCCAGGATCACTTTCGGCAATGGGTAATCCAGCGCGAGCTCTTCCAGTACCTCTTCCGACGTTGATGGCGCGCCGCCAGGGGTTTTCTTCAACGGCTTAATACCCTGCTTTTCAAACAGGATAGTTTGCAGTTGCTTAGTGGAAGAGAGGTTAAACGCTTCTCCGGCGATCTCGTGCGCTTTTTGCTCCAGCTCATTCAAACGCAGCGTCAGCTCTTCTGAATGCTTGTGCAGAACAGCCGGATCGATTTTCACACCGTTGCGCTCAACGCGAGACAAAACCGGCACCAGCGGCATATCGATATTTTCAAAGACGTTCAACGGCCCTTTATGCTGCTGCAATTCTGGCCACATTTTCAGATGCAGCTGTAGCGTAACGTCGGCGTCTTCCGCAGCGTAACGGCCAGCCTCTTCCAGTGCTATCTGGTTAAAGGTCAGCTGGTTTTTGCCTTTTCCGGCGATCTCTTCAAAGGTGATGGTTTTATGTTTCAGCCAGCGGTCCGACAGGCTGTCCATATCGTGTCGTCCAGCGACGCTGTTAAGAATGTAGGATTCGAGCATGGTGTCAAAGGTGATGCCGCGCAGCTCGATGCCATAGTTCGCCAGGATGCCGCGATCGTACTTCAGATTTTGCCCGACTTTGTGCGCGTTCTCATCTTCCAGCAGCGGCTTTAGCAGCTCCAGCGCACGGTCGCGCGCGATCTGGTCAGGGGCATCCAGGTAATCGTGGGCAACAGGAACATACGCCGCCACACCCGGTTCAATGGCAAAAGACAGGCCAACCAGATTCGCGGAAATGTTGTCCAGGCTGTCAGTTTCAGTATCGAAGGCAAAGACAGGTGCTTTTTTCAGCTTAGCGATCCACTCTTCCAGCGTCGCTTCGTCCAGAATCGTCACATAGTTTTCATACGAAAGAACCGTGGCCGGCTCCTCAGGCGTTTCATCGACGACAATAGTTTCTTGCGGTTTTGTCGCCGGCTTCGTCCCTTTCGCCTGTAGCCATTTACCCGCTTCAACGTCGGTAACCCAACGTTTAAATTCATACTGTTTAAACAGGCCAAGCAGTTCTTCTGCAGCGGGCTGACGGACTTCCAGCTGCTCACAGGTCAATTCCAGCTCAACATCGGTTTTGATGGTAGCCAATTGATAAGAGAGGTACGCCACCTCTTTGTTCTGCTCAAGTTTGCCCGCCATGGTTTTCGCACCACGGAAGGTCAGCCCCGCTATTTTGTCTGATTCGGCATAGAGGGTATCCAGCCCACCCAGCCCCTGCAGCAGTGCCTGAGCGGTTTTTTCGCCTACGCCTGGAACGCCAGGAATGTTATCTGAGGAGTCACCCATTAGCGCCAGGAAATCGATGATCAGTTCCGGCGGGACGCCGTACTTATTCACCACTTCATCCGGGCCAAGGATCGTATTGGTCATGGTGTTGATAAGGGTGATATTCGGCGTCACCAACTGAGCCATATCTTTATCACCGGTGCTAATCAGCACCGGGCGACCGATCTTCTCTGCTTCCCGCGCCAGCGTACCGATAACATCGTCCGCCTCCACGCCAGAAACAGCCAACAGTGGCAGCCCCATCGCCTTTACCATCGCATGCAGAGGTTCAATCTGCGCACGCAGATCGTCCGGCATCGGTGGGCGGTGAGACTTATAATGTTCGAATAATTCATCACGGAAGGTTTTACCCTTGGCGTCGAATACCACCGCTGCATGGGTTGGTTGATATTGCAGAATCAAGCTACGCAGCATGTTGAGGACACCGTACATCGCGCCCGTAGGTTCTCCTGCGCTGTTAGTCAGCGGTGGGAACGCGTGGTATGCGCGATACAGGTAAGATGAGCCATCTACAAGGATAAGTGGGTTTTCTGGGATCTGAACCATAATGTCCGTGCCTGTTTATCAGATTATGGGTAAAGGATGCCACAGACAGGATGAAAACATGAGTTTTTCGCCGCATTTGTCGAAAAACTTTTGCAGATCTTCTGCTTTGCTCGCAAAGACAGCTGTGGATAACTTTGTGAATAAATAATTTTCAGCTCTTTAAATATAGCAAGGCAATTAATGCTCCATTGTATTTATACAATAATTTCAATTAGTTAAATAAATGCACGGCATTTTATTCCATTTTTAAAGCTTATATCCTGATGTGGATAGATATTCTCTTTTTTTCTATTCAGGGAAGATCCATCATTTGGTTCGTTTTCTGATAAAATCAGCCCCTTGCGCCTCTTTCGCGCACTGTCTATGGCTAACCTTTTGAATAATTTAATTATGACGAGAATACTCGCTGCGATAACGCTGTTGCTGAGTATCGTATTGACCATATTGGTCACAATTTTTTGTTCTGTGCCGATCATCCTTGCCGGGGTTGTGAAACTCCTTTTGCCCATTCCTGTCGTCTGGCGCAAGGTTTCTGTCTTCTGTAATTTCATGATGTACTGCTGGTGTGAAGGTCTGGCGCTACTGCTGCACCTTAATCCACGGCTGAAGTGGGATGTTGAAGGACTGGAAGGTCTTAGCAAAAAAAACTGGTATCTGCTCATTTGTAATCATTACAGCTGGGCCGATATCGTTGTGCTTTGCGTTCTGTTCCGTAAGCACATCCCGATGAATAAATATTTCCTCAAGCAGCAGTTGGCCTGGGTGCCCTTTATTGGCCTGGCCTGCTGGGCGCTGGATATGCCGTTTATGAAACGCTACTCACGTGGCTATCTGCTTCGCCATCCGGAACGCCGTGGTAAAGATGTCGAAACAACGCGTCGTTCCTGCGAGAAGTTTCGCGTACACCCGACAACCATAGTGAATTTTGTCGAAGGTTCGCGCTTTACTCATGAGAAGCGTGAGCAGACCCGTTCTCCTTATCAAAACCTGCTCCCACCCAAGGCGGCCGGTATTGCGATGGCATTAAATGTGCTGGGGTCACAGTTCGATAAAATGCTGGATGTCACGTTGTGCTATCCGGAAAACAGTAGCCGACCGTTCTACGATATGCTGAGCGGTAAGCTAACGAGGATTGTCGTGCGGGTGAATCTGGAGCCAATCCATGAAGAGTTACACGGTGATTACGTGAACGATAAGGCATTCAAGCGCCGCTTTCAGCTGTGGTTGAATACGCTGTGGAGTGAGAAAGACGCGCAGCTCGACGCGATTAAAGCTGCAAATAAAAAAGCCGGTCAGTGACCGGCTTTTGCTTTTACTTCTGACCGACCAGGTATTTCACGGTATCCGCATACTGTTGTACAAAGATATCCATGCTGCTGGTATCCATGCCCTGCGGGTTGACCTGATATTTGCCATTCACGAACATCGCCGGAACGCCCTGCAGCTGTAAATCAGCCGCTGCTTTTTCCTGCTGTGCCACGAGAGATTTCACTACGAAGCTGTTCCATGCCGCATCATAGTCTTCGCCTTTAATACCCGCATCGACAAACACTTTACGGATATCAGCAACAGACTGAACGGTCTGGGTTTTCTGAACCCCTTCAAACAGCGGAACAGTGACCTGATCTTCAACACCCAGCGCCATAGCAACCGCCCATGCCTGCGTCAGATCTTTGCCCAACGGCCCGAGAAACTCGACGTGGTATTTGGTCATCTTGGTGCCTTCCGGCAGTTTTTTCTTCACGTTATCAGATACATGAAGCACTTCTTCAAACTGGTAGCAGTGCGGGCAGTAGAAGGAGAAGAACTCCAACACTTGCGGTTCACCCGCAACAGGCTTCTCCAGGGTGATGTATTGTTTACCATCCTGGAACTGCGCTGCAGATGCGCTAAAAGCTAAGACCATACCAGCCAGCGCCAGCCATATTTTTTTCATGTTCAAGTTTCTCCGATTAATACATTGGCGTTAATTGTAAGGGGGGCTCTTGCAGAATTTTTGCCTGCTCAATAAAGGTCGCGGTCTGACGATGCCAGTAATCTTCCCCGGTTAACCACGGGAAGTTTTTTGGGAACGCAGGGTCAGCCCAACGTCGAATCAGCCAGGCAAGATAATAAACTAAACGCATAGCGCGTAAAGGTTCTATCAGTCCGATTTCAGAGATGTCGAACTCACTAAACTCTTCATAAGCCTCGATAATGGTTTCTAGCTGCATGCGTTGTTCAGCTTTATCACCATTGAGGAGCATCCATAAATCCTGAATAGCCGGACCATTGCGGGCATCATCTAAATCGACAAACATCGGGCCATCGCGCCACAGAATATTACCGGCATGACAATCACCGTGCAGGCGTAACGCAGTAAAACGCGTATGCCAGCGTTCGGTAACCACCGCGATAAGCGCATCCGTTGCCTTCAGGAAAGCCACTTTTTGCCCTGATGGGATAAGCTGTGCGTGTTCAAAAACTTTACGCGGCTCAGTCAGGTATTCTTCAAGGCCAATCGTCGGTCGGAAGGCAAAAGTACACTTGGATCCGGTCTGGTGCATACGCCCGAGATAGCGCCCGACCGCCTCCATCTGATCGATGTTGTCGGCCTCAAACTGGCGCCCACCGACGCTGGGGAAAATCGCATAATGGAAACCCTGGTGGCTTAACAGCGTTTGGCCGTTCAGTACCAACGGCGCAGCTACCGGGACTTCATCGCTTACCAGTTCCAGAGCAAACTGGTGCTCTTCCTGGATCTGATCGACAGACCAACGTTCAGGGCGATAAAACTTAACGACAAAGCGTCGACGGTCTTCGTCCTGGAATTGATAGACACGGTTTTCATAGCTGTTAAGCGGGGTAAGCCCGGAATCCACCCGGATCCCCTGCTCAAACAGTGCATCCATGATGGTATCCGGGTGTAGCGTCTGGAAATTAAAAGCGTTGTCGTTCATCCCATCATCCGGAAAATACTACGAATGATTCAGGATATCATTTCGCAGCGCTTTCGGTGGCGGCGATTACAAGCTTTTACTCTTTAATTACGCCACGAGCGCGGAGTAGTGCGGTTTTAAAATCTTCTTCATAATCTTTCTGAATACCTGGGATGACAGCATCCTTCGCTGAGTCTCGCATTTTCAGGTGATAGATCAGAATGTCATCAGTTAAATCCGCCAGTTCGCCGTCAAAACCTGACTCTTGCGCCAGTTTCTGCAAAAATTGCATCAGGTTAAGATCGGGTTCCTTCTGCCAGGCAGGCTGGAGGAGTTCAATAACTTCATTCAGACGTTTACATTTCATGGTTGTGCTCCTTAGGCTCAATACAGATACGTTAGCAGGGTCAATCCCACATTAAAAGAGGCGATATCAGTGATTCTGGATAGTGCAATAACAGGGGTTGTGCTGGCTGGCGGTAAGGCCAGACGGATGGGTGGGACCGATAAAGGTCTGCTTGAACTGGACGGTAAACCTCTTTGGCGGCATGTGGCCGACATTCTCGCTTTGCAGGTCGAAACCGTGGTGGTTAATGCCAATCGCCACCGGGATATATACCAGCAAAGCGGCCTGAAAGTTATTCCCGATTCCTTGGCCGATTTCCCTGGCCCACTGGCCGGGATGCTATCGGTATTCCTGCAGCAAACGGGGGAGTGGTTTCTGTTTTGCCCGTGCGATATGCCCTATATTCCTCACGATCTGGTCGCTCGTCTAAAAGAGCAACGTAAAGCTGCACCCGTTGTCTGGGTGCATGATGGGGAAAGAGATCACCCAACCATTGCGCTGATGCACCGCTCTATGCAGCCTTTGCTGCAGGATTATCTTCAGTCCGGTGAACGACGCGTTATGGTCTTTATGCGTCTGGCTGGCGGTCATGCTGTCGATTTCAGCGATCATAAAGATGCGTTCGTAAACGTGAACACCCCCGAAGAGCTCGCAAAATGGCAGGAAAAATCATGATCCCATTACTCGCCATTGCGGCATGGAGCGGGACGGGAAAAACCACGCTGCTCAAAAAGTTGATCCCGGAGCTACGTGCCAGAGGTATACGTCCCGGATTGATTAAACATACTCATCACAATATGGATGTCGACAAGCCCGGTAAAGATAGCTATGAACTGCGTAAAGCCGGTGCAGCACAAACGCTGGTCGCCAGCCAGCAACGTTGGGCATTAATGGTAGAAACACCGGAAGAGCCCGAACTGGATTTAGCATATCTGGTAAGCCGGATGGATGCAGCGACGTTGGATCTAGTGCTGGTTGAAGGGTTTAAGCATGAACCTGTCGCTAAGATCGTGCTTTTTCGCGACGGTTGCGGGCATAGTCCTGAAGAATTGGCGATAGACGAATATGTTATCGCGGTTGCCAGTGATGTTCCGCTGGCGGTGGATGTTCCATTGTTAGATATCAACGACATACAGCAAGTTGCTGATTTTGTTACGCAATGGATAAGATGGTAACCGTGGTGTTGTGATGAGTCTGATGCGCTGCGCTTATCAGGTCTACTGAAACGCATTCACTGACGGGCTTCTGTAGGCCGGATAAGGCGGCACGCCGCATCCGGCGGTTTTCACCCCGCACAGACGCAAAAAAGCCCATCCGGCAGGATGGGCTTCTTCACTAAATTGATGCCTGGCAGTTCCCTACTCTCGCATGGGGAGACCCCACACTACCATCGGCGCTACGGCGTTTCACTTCTGAGTTC
>NZ_JAOWGR010000035.1:0-144562 GCF_030333015.1 Citrobacter sp. Cpo012
TGGAGGCGCATTATAGGGAGTTTCCTGCGGCCCGCAACCCTTAAATGACAGAAAAATGACTGACTGCTGCATTCCACAGCAAAACCCCGCCTTATACCCATTTACACACAGAGTTATCCACAATCGTAAGGAAATTATCTGTAAGCGTCCCTAAAAAGGGAGAGAATCGGTATGAAAACCTCTATATAGAAAGAAATTCACTCTACGCTATATAAAGAAGAAGGACTGACAACTTAAGCGCCATAATCCCTACCACCTTTGAATTACGCACCCCATCAGGCAATAATACCCGCACAAACCGTGATTTCAGGACCGTGATGAGATACTCCCTGCAACGTACTGCTATACGTAAACGCCCGATGAAGCTTGGCACCACCGTGATCCTCATGGTTAGTGCAGTACTCTTCTCCGTGCTGCTTGTCGTTCATCTGATTTATTTCTCGCAGATCAGCAACATGACGCGCGATGCATTAGCGAGTAAAGCGCTTGCGGTCGCGCGAACGCTAGCCAACTCTCCGGAGATCCGCCAGGGCCTAATGAAAAAGCCCGAGGAAAGCGGCATTCAGGCGATTGCCCAGGCGGTGAATAAGAGCAACGACTTTTTGTTTATCGTCGTCACTGATATGCAAAGCATTCGTTACTCCCATCCCGAAGCGCAGCGAATCGGTCAGCCATTTAAAGGTGATGACATATTGCTGGCCCTGCAAGGTAAAGAGAATGTCGCCATTAATCGCGGATTCCTGGCTAAAGCTCTACGTGTATTTACTCCTATCTATGACGAACATCACCGGCAGATTGGCGTCGTGTCGATCGGCCTTGAGCTAAGCCGGGTGACTGAGCAGATCAATAACAGCCGCGGCAGCATATTTTGGTCCATCTTATTTGGTGTACTGGTTGGGCTACTCGGCACATGGGTATTTGTCAAAGTCCTCAAGCGCATTCTGTTTGGCCTGGAGCCTTATGAAATCTCCAATCTGTTCGAACAACGCCAGGTGATGCTGCACTCTATAAAGGAAGGTGTTATTGCCGTTGACGAGTGCGGTGAAGTGACGCTGATTAACCAGGCGGCGCAGGACCTGCTGGATTATCACAAATCACAAGATGATGCCCAGCTCTCCACACTCAGCCATGCGTGGTCACAAGTGGTCGATTTTTCACAGGTACTACATGACGGAACGCCGCGCCGCGATGAAGAGATCATGGTGAAGGATCGGCTACTCTTAATTAACACGGTCCCGGTACTCAGCAACGGTAAAATCATCGGTGCCATTTCAACCTTCAGAGATAAGACTGAAGTCCGAAAACTAATGCAACGTCTGGATGGTATGGTCAACTATGCCGACGCACTTCGTGAACGATCCCACGAATTCATGAATAAATTGCACGTGATTCTGGGATTATTGCATCTGAAAAGTTATAAGCAGCTTGAAAATTACATCCTGAAGACCGCAAACAATTATCAGGAAGAAATTGGCTCACTGTTAGGAAAAATAAAATCACCGGTGATCGCAGGATTTTTACTCAGTAAGATTAATCGCACATCTGATTTAGGCCATAGTCTGGTCATTAGCAATGAAAGCCAGTTACCGGAAAATAGCAACGAAGATCAGGTGGCGGTACTGATTACCGTTCTGGGGAATCTGATTGAAAACGCCCTGGAGGCGCTAGGTCAAGAACCTGGTGGTGAGATCAGCGTATCCTTGCATTATCGACACGGCTGGTTGCATTGCGAAGTGAATGACGATGGTCCGGGGATTGCCCCCGAAAACATTGAGCACATCTTTGAGAAGGGCGTTTCGTCAAAAGGAAGCGAACGGGGCGTTGGTTTAGCGCTTGTTAAACAACAGGTTGAAAACGTTGGCGGTAATATTTCCGTCGAGTCTGAACCTGGGATCTTCACCCAATTTTTTGTACAGTTACCGTGGAATGGTGAGAGGGCCAGCAGATGATCAATGTCTTAATTGTCGATGACGATGCAATGGTAGCGGAATTAAACCGCCGTTATGTCGCGCAACTCTCCGGTTTTCACTGCTGCGGCACAGCCTCCACGCTGGAGAAAGCAAAAGAGATAATCTTTCATAGCGGTCATCATATCGATCTGATTTTGCTAGATATTTATATGCAAAAAGAAAACGGTCTGGACCTGCTACCGGTTCTGCACAGCGAAGGTTGCAAGTGTGATGTCATCGTCATCTCTTCCGCCGCTGATGCCACTACCATCAAAGATTCACTTCACTACGGTGTTGTTGACTACCTGATCAAACCTTTCCAGGCTTCCCGGTTTGAAGAGGCGCTCACCGGCTGGCTGCACAAGAAAAATGAGATGGACAAGCATCAGTATTATGAACAGTCTGAGCTTGACCAGCTGATTCACGGCAGCTCTTCCAATGAACAGGAAGCACGGCGCTTACCTAAAGGGTTAACGCCACAAACGTTACGCACGCTGTGTCAGTGGATTGATGAGCACCAGGATCAGGAGTTCTCCACGGATGAGCTGGCCAACGAGGTCAATATCTCGCGCGTCTCTTGCCGTAAATACCTTATCTGGCTCGTCAATTGTCACATCTTATTTACCAGCATCCATTATGGCGTGACCGGCAGACCTGTTTATCGTTATCGTGTGCAGGCTGAACACTACTCATTGCTTAAACAATATTGCCAATAAATACACTTGGGATTATTTGTTATTTGAAAGTAACAATTATTAAAATAATGAAAAATCCCAATTTCACCAGCTGGCACTGTAAAATTATAAATTTGCGTTAGATCAAATATATTTGTATCCGGCATGTTAAATGTATTATTTTAATATTGACAACCATCACACTGTTTTTAATTTCAAAATCGCTAACAAAAGTTAATTAAGTATTATCTAACTCGCAGAGTGTGTATTTTTACCCATAAAGGATTAGTCTGAAATTAACCAGACATAAAAAATCTAGACTGGTAGCAATGGAGACCATGCTACGTACCATGGACACCGTACATTTTTGTGAGCAAATAAAAGTATCCGCACGCCGACCTCATCACATTATGAGATGGCGTGACCGTGATCACATAAATAATCTACTCACCCATTCTGTCGGTGGTTCACGTAATAGCGGAAAACGCAAAACAGATAAATTACAGCGTCAACCGCAGCTTTCCATGCCCAGCTCTGCTTCCCATCGCCTGAGGATTTTCTCCTCTGATCAAAGCCACAGAAAAAAGCTAAATATTTCCATAAATTTGAAAAAACATTCTAGCAAGACATTTGAACATTAATCGCAAATACGGACATATCGAATACTGACCATTTTTTGATGCTTATTCTGGCAAAAAAGAATGTGGCACAGATCCATTTTTCAAAAAATTGACTGGGTTTTTCGCGAGGGTAAATAAAATGTTATTTAGTATACAACTTCTCATAATATTAATATGTTTGTTTTATGGTGCCAGAAAGGGCGGTATCGCGCTGGGTTTATTAGGCGGTATCGGCCTGGTCATTCTGGTTTTCGTTTTCCATCTCCAGCCGGGTAAACCACCTGTAGATGTAATGCTGGTTATTATTGCCGTGGTGGCCGCATCGGCAACCTTGCAAGCCTCCGGCGGCCTTGACGTTATGCTGCAAATCGCTGAAAAGCTGCTGCGCCGTAACCCAAAATACGTTTCCATCGTCGCACCTTTCGTTACCTGCACCCTGACGATTCTCTGCGGTACAGGGCACGTGGTATACACCATCCTGCCAATCATTTATGACGTTGCCATTAAGAACAATATTCGCCCGGAACGTCCGATGGCGGCGAGTTCTATCGGTACAGATGGGGATTATCGCCAGCCCGGTTTCTGTAGCCGTGGTGTCACTGGTGGCAATGCTGGGTAACGTAACGTTTGAAGGCAAGCATCTCGAATTCCTCGACCTGCTCAGCATCACCATCCCGTCTACCCTGTTGGGTATCCTGGCGATCGGTATCTTCAGCTGGTTCCGTGGTAAGGATCTGGATAAAGATGAAGAGTTCCAGAAGTTCATTTCCGTACCTGAAAACCATAACTATGTGTATGGCGATACCGCCACGCTGTTAGACAAAAAGCTGCCGAAAAGCAACTGGCTGGCCATGTGGATCTTCCTGGCCGCTATCGCCGTTGTTGCCGTGCTTGGCGCGTTCTCTGAGCTGCGTCCTACCTTTAGCGGCAAACCGCTGTCAATGGTGCTGGTTATCCAGATGTTCATGCTGCTGACCGGTGCGCTGATTATTATCCTGACGAAGACCAATCCCGCTTCAATATCTAAAAACGAAGTCTTCCGTTCCGGTATGATCGCGATTGTGGCGGTGTACGGTATTGCCTGGATGGCCGAAACAATGTTCGGCGCGCACATGACAGAAATCGAAGGTGTGCTGGGCAATATGGTGAAAGAGTATCCGTGGGCCTACGCAATTGTTCTGCTGCTGGTATCCAAATTTGTAAACTCCCAGGCAGCGGCGCTGGCAGCGATTGTTCCGGTCGCTCTGGCAATCGGGGTTGATCCCGCGTACATCGTGGCTTCTGCTCCGGCATGTTACGGTTACTACATTCTGCCGACCTACCCGAGCGATCTGGCTGCTATCCAGTTTGACCGTTCCGGCACCACCCACATCGGCCGCTTCGTTATCAACCACAGCTTCATTCTGCCTGGCTTGATCGGCGTAAGCGTATCCTGTGTCTTTGGTTGGATCTTCGCCGCAATGTACGGTTTCCTGTAATCACAGTTCGCGTGCCGTCCACGTTGGTACGGCACGCCACCATGAAGACACAGAGAATTTTAAAATTCCTGAGAAAAATGAAAAGGCTGGAAGCAAATGTCAAAAGTTGAATTCACTTACCAGGCGGCTTTCCCACTGGGGGAAGACAAAACTGAGTACTACCTGCTGACATCCGAACACGTCAGCGTCGGCGAGTTTGAAGGCGAAACAATCCTGAAAGTAGCCCCTGAAGCACTTACGCTACTGGCCCAGCAAGCCTTCCACGATGCCTCCTTCATGCTCCGCCCAGAACACCAACAGCAAGTCGCCTCAATTCTCCATGATCCCGAAGCCAGCGAAAACGATAAGTACGTGGCGCTGCAGTTCCTGAGAAACTCCGAAATCGCCGCCAAAGGCGTGTTGCCAACCTGCCAGGACACCGGTACGGCAATCATCATGGGTAAAAAAGGTCAGCGTGTTTGGACCGGCGGCGGCGATGAAGCGGCGCTCTCCAAAGGCGTATTTAATACCTATATCGAAGATAACCTGCGCTACTCGCAAAACGCGGCGCTGGATATGTACAAAGAAGTAAATACCGGCACCAACCTGCCCGCACAGATCGATCTGTACAGCGTGGACGGTGACGAATACAAATTCCTGTGCGTGGCCAAAGGCGGCGGCTCAGCCAACAAAACCTATCTGTATCAGGAAACCAAAGCGCTGCTGACTCCCGGCAAATTGAAAAACTTCCTGGTTGAGAAAATGCGCACGCTGGGTACAGCAGCTTGCCCGCCGTATCACATCGCATTCGTTATTGGCGGTACGTCAGCGGAAAGCACCCTCAAAACGGTGAAGCTGGCCAGCACACACTACTATGACGCGCTGCCGACTGAAGGTAATGCTCACGGCCAGGCGTTCCGCGATCTGCAACTGGAACAAGAACTGCTGGAAGAAGCGCAAAAACTCGGCCTTGGTGCTCAGTTCGGCGGGAAATACTTCGCACATGATATCCGCGTGATCCGCCTGCCTCGCCACGGCGCATCCTGCCCGGTTGGTATGGGCGTTTCTTGCTCCGCAGACCGTAACATCAAGGCCAAGATCAACCGCGAAGGGATCTGGATTGAAAAACTGGAACATAACCCAGGTCAGTACATTCCGGAATCTCTGCGCCAGGCGGGCGAAGGCGAAGTGGTTAAAGTTGACCTTAACCGCCCAATGAAAGAGATCCTCGCCCAGCTCTCTCAGTACCCGGTTTCTACTCGTCTGTCACTGAGCGGTACTATCATTGTTGGTCGTGACATTGCCCACGCGAAGTTAAAAGAACGTATTGAGTCCGGCGAAGGTCTGCCGCAGTACGTGAAAGATCATCCGATCTACTACGCGGGTCCGGCCAAAACACCTGCAGGCTACCCGTCCGGTTCATTAGGTCCAACCACCGCGGGTCGTATGGACTCCTACGTTGACCTGTTGCAGTCTCACGGCGGCAGCATGATCATGCTGGCAAAAGGTAACCGTAGCCAGCAGGTGACTGACGCCTGCCACAAACACGGCGGCTTCTACTTAGGCAGCATCGGTGGACCGGCAGCGGTACTGGCGCAGCAGAGCATTAAGCATCTGGAATGCGTGGAATACCCGGAGCTGGGTATGGAAGCTATCTGGAAAATCGAAGTAGAAGATTTCCCGGCTTTCATTCTGGTCGATGACAAAGGCAACGATTTCTTCCAGCAAATCGTCAGCAAACAATGCGCTAACTGCGCGAAGTAACCCATTCGGCCCGGCACTGGACTGGCACTAAATTTTTGGCGTCAGTCCAGCGATCCCCCCGGGCCAACTTTATCCCCCCATTTACTGGTATTGAATTTTTGCCGTTCACAGGGAATAGTGACCTTTTCCATTACGTGTGAATTCGCAATGCTCCGCACTCTGAACCCCACAATCTTGCGCACCGGCGCATTGATCCTGGCGCTGATTCTTATCTACACCGGTATCTCTGCCTCGGAGAAAATCACCTGGCTGATGGAAGTCACGCCAGTCATTATTGTCGTCCCGCTGTTACTGGCAACCATGAAGCAGTACCCATTGACGCCGCTGCTTTATACGTTGATTTTCTTGCACGCCATCATTCTGATGGTAGGCGGGATGTATACCTACGCCAAAGTCCCCGTCGGTTTTCAGGTTCAGGAATGGCTGGATCTCAGTCGAAACCCCTATGACAAGCTGGGCCACTTCTTCCAGGGGCTGGTACCAGCCCTGACGGCAAGAGAGATTTTAGTGCGCGGCAATATTGTCCGTGGTCGTAAGATGCTGGCATTTTTGGTCTGCTGCGTAGCACTGGCGATTAGCGCAATGTATGAACTCATCGAATGGTGGGCGGCGCTGGCAATGGGACAAGGTGCGGATGACTTCCTTGGCACGCAGGGTGACCCGTGGGATACCCAGTCGGACATGTTCTGCGCCCTGCTCGGTGCGTTAACAACGGTCCTCGCACTGGCGGGCTGGCACAATCGGCAGTTGAAAACGGCCGGAGAGCGCTAACGCTTCTCCGGCAATCTACATTACCTACTGCGATACTTGATAACCAGAATCGGCAAGGCGAACAACAGTGTCAGAAAGTTCGCCATGCTGACGGCAGTATCTTCAATCAATAATCCGTAAATCAGCCACAAAACCAGCCCGCACACAAACATCACATACATCAAACCGGAGATGCCTTGCGTGTTGCGAGTGGTAATAACCTTAATGGCTTGCGGTAAGAAAGAGAGTGTCGTCAGGCTGGCCGCCAAATACCCAATCAACGAATGCCATTCCATCGCTATGCCTTCACATCGCCTGGAGCCACTACCGCAATAGCCGGGATATCCGGTTGCTCATGGTGCTGCGGCACCTTGCGATACTTATCCAGTAAATGGATCTGGATCCTGCGCAGGGTGTCGCCATTCAGTCGATAAAAGCGGAAATACAGGACTAAGGTCACCACAAAAAAGAGTGCGGGTAGCGCTATCATAATAAACTGCATGCCAACGATGGTTTCGGCAGACTGCGCGACATTTGGCGCGTAATTAATCACTCCGAGTATCAACGCGATAAAGAAAGCGGCAAATGCTGACCCACCTTTTACCACCATTGTCTGCACCGAATAAGCGATACTTTCACAACGAACATTAAGTTTGTATTCGCCGTAATCAACGGTATCCGCCACCATAATGACCTGCAACACCCAGAAAAGCGCAGAACCAATATTCAGTAAAACACCCGCTATAACAATCAGTAAGATATTATGGAAATCTGCCAGCGCCATCACCAGTAGTACGCTACAGCTAAGCACCGGCAACACCGATGCCCCAGCCCACAAGATCCGTCGTGACAACGCGTTTACCAGCCGAGGAAAGAAAATCAGCGTCAACAGGTTTGCCGCACCTGCGTAAGACATGTAGTACGGGAAGAGACTTGCATCGCCAATCACGTAGGTAAAATAGTAAATGGCAAAGCCAGCAATGATATTAGATGCAATATTGTAAGCCAGTGCCATACCTAACAGGCAGGATAGCTGATCATTTTTATAGATAAGCCCAACGATCGCTTTCAACCCAAGACGACTGCTGTCTGCCGTGGCCTCACTGTCTGACGAATAAACCTCATGCACATTCCGTAGCGTCACAACGGTGGAAACGATAAAGAACGCGATGAGAATTAGCGTAAACATCTGAAAACCAAAACCACGATCTGCTCCGCCAACATAGCTCACAAAAGGCAGCGTCACGCCTGCGGTAACAAACCCAGAAAGGCTGGCGAAGAAACGGGGGTACGGCACCAGTTGTTCACGCTCGCGTTTATCCAGCGTAATGGTTGGCACCAGTGACCAGAATGGAATATCCATAATGGTGTAGGTCATTCCCCATAATATATACGTCACGCAAACAAATACGACCTGCGCAGTACCCTCAAAAAGATGTGCGCTAAAAAGCAAAAACAGCACCAATGAGTTCGCCAGCGTACCGAGTAAAATCCAGGGTTTAAATTTTCCCCAGCGCGATCGGGTGGCGTTCACAATCCAGCCCATGATGGGATCGTTTACCGCATCCCAAATCCTTGCCGCCAGGAACAACGTTCCGACCAGCCCCACCGATAATCCCACCACGTCGGTGTAGTAATACATCAGATACATGTACACAATACCGATGGCGAAATCCTTACCAAACGCTCCAAATCCATAACTGAGTTTTGTTGTCAGAGATATGCTCATAGGGTATCGGGTCGCTGTTACCAGCGCCCGCCTTCTGTAAGAGGAAACGTCAGAGGTTAAACGCCGGATACAATGCCCGGCGTGATTGTGTATTAACGGTGCAGCCAGGCCGGCAGCCAGTCGCCGTGAGACGCGATCAGGTCGTCCACCAGCGCATAAATCTCTTCAATCCCCAGTACCGCGGCGGTATGCGGATCCATCATCGCCGCGTGATAAACGCGATCGCGATTCTCCGTCAGGATGGCTTCCGTTAGCAGGGTCTGAACATTGATATTGGTTTGCATCATGGCCGCCAAATGTGACGGGAGAGTCCCGACTTTCGTTGGCTGAATACCATTCGCATCTACCAGACAAGCGACTTCAACGCAGCAGCCTTGCGGCAGGTTATCGATCAGATTGTCATTGCGAACGTTGCCATACACGACGCTCGGTTCACCGGTCCAGATAGCGTTCATGATAGTGCTGGCATATTCGCGCGACGGTTTAATGTCGATCCGCTCAGCCGTTTTGTACTCTTCCAGCTCTTTTTTCCAGTTCGCCAACTGTTCCACACAACGTTTCGGATATTCATCCAATGGCACCTTATAGCGCTCAATCAGATCTTCACGCCCCGGTTTGATAAACCACGGCGTATATTCGGCGAAGTGCTCCGACGATTCGGTGACGAAATACCCCAGTTTTTTGAACATTTCATAACGCACAATGTTCTGGCAACGGGTATTTCCGTGAATATTTGGTTTCGGCGCCTGACCGGATTCATAGGCCGCCAGCAGCTCCGGGTAGAGATTCACATAGGCACCGTCCGCCGTTTTGCGCTCCAGCTCCAGATAAAACGCCATATGGTTGATCCCGGCACTGCGATAGCGCAAAGAAGCAGGGTCGATGTTCAGATCGCGGGCCAACTCCTCCGCCGTCCCCTGCACCGAATGACACAACCCAACCTGCTTAATATGCGGATAGCGCGCATACATTGCCCAGGTGTTCATTGCCATCGGGTTAACGTAGTTAAGCATTGTGGCCTGCGGACAGACTTCGGTCATATCCTCACAAATCTGCCATAAATGCGGGATGGTGCGCAGCGCGCGCATAATACCGCCCGGCCCCAGCGTGTCGGCAATCGTCTGCTCCAGACCATGGCGTTTACACACCGTAAAATCGGTGACGGTACAAGGTTCATAGCCGCCAATCTGGAAAGCGACCACCACAAAATCGGCATCCTGTAATGCCGCTTTTTGATCGGTATAGCAGGTGATTCGTCCAGACGCGCCCGCAGAATCCATCAACTTGCGCACAACAACGTGTGATTCTTCCAGACGCGTAGGATCGAGATCCATCAAGGCGATATGCGCAGATTTAAGCGCATCGCGGTGAAAGACGTCCCCAAGAATATTTTTGACGAAAATCGTGGAACCGGCGCCGATAAAGGTAATTTTGGGTGCAGACATCATGACTCTCCAGAACATTAGTGAACACAGTCATGGTGGCACAGCGCATAGATGAAAACCTCCGACTTCCCTGCTGAGCATTCCCATAAACTCAGATCATCACTCTGCGCCCTATTGGATCTGAGTTTATGGGACAAAATTACCCAAAAAGCAGAGTATGCGGCCGCAAAATGTCGCTATGCTCAATGGTAACGGTCCAATTTGTGTCCTGATTCTCAGCCTTAATACGTGTTAAATGACATGATTCTGATAATTCAGGAAATGGAGCAACCATGAGTACATTACCGACATCGCCTCTCCCTCCCGATCCGCACATGTGCAGTAGCGATGAAGAACAAACCCGCAGCCCGCTATCGCTGTACTCAGAATATCAACGGATGGATATCGAGTTGCGCTCACCGCATGCTATGCCTGCCAGCCACTGGCATGGGCAGGTGGAGATCAATGTTCCGTTTGATGGTGACGTCGAGTACCTTATCAACAACGAAGTCGTGCAGATAAAACAGGGACACATCACGCTATTCTGGGCCTGTACACCGCATCAGCTCACGCGTCCGGGCAGTTGCCAAAGTATGGCTATCTTCAATTTACCGATGCACCTTTTCCTCTCCTGGCCGCTGGATCGCGAGCTGATCAACCATGTTACCCATGGAATGGTCATCAAATCGCTGGCGTCGCAGCAGTTGAGCACCTTTGAGGTTCAGCGCTGGCAACAGGAACTGAGCAACCCGAACGAACAAATTCGCCAGCTCGCCATTGATGAAATTGGTCTGATGCTCAAACGGTTTAGCCTTTCCGGCTGGCAGCCTATCCTGGTCAATAAAACCTCGCGGACCCACAAAAACAGCGTGTCGCGGCACGCCCAGTTTTACGTCAGCCAAATGCTGAGCTTTATTGCCGACAACTACGATCAGGCGCTCACCATCAACGACGTCGCGGAACACGTGAAGCTCAACGCCAACTACGCGATGGGGATTTTCCAACGCGTAATGCAACTCACCCTGAAGCAGTACATCACGGCAATGCGGATCAATCACGTCCGCGCATTGCTTAGCGATACCGATAAAACCATTCTCGACGTTGCGTTGACCGCCGGATTCCGATCCAGCAGCCGTTTTTATGACACCTTCAGCAAGTTTGTCGGCATGTCGCCGCAGCAGTACCGCAAACTGAGCCAGCAGCATCGGCAAACAATCGCTGGTTGATATCATTCGGCAATATCAGTATCAGCCAAAAAAATATTCCCCCTGTCGATAAACGGCGGTGATAAACCGCCAACAAGCAAACATAACCTACTGTTTAAAAACAAATTAAACACAAATCAGCCTATTTTTTACCCGCTTTACAGCCCATTTTGACAGGATAATACTGCCTGCGTCACATTCATACGGTGTGTCTGCAATTCATAGATTGCAACCTTTCCACAACCGGGTAAAAGATGATGAAAGTATTAATTGTTGAAAGTGAGTTTCTGCATCAGGACACCTGGGTCGGTAGCGCTGTCGAACGTCTGGCTGACGCATTAAGCCGCCAAAATGTTACCGTCATTAAGTCCACCTCATTCGACGATGGTTACGCAATCCTCGCCGCCAATGAAGCCATTGATTGCCTGATGTTCAGCTATCAAATGGAACAACAAGACGAACACCTGAACGTCAGGCAATTGATCGGCAAGCTCCACGAGCGCCAGCAAAACGTACCTGTTTTCCTGCTGGGCGATCGCGAAAAAGCCACCGCATCGCTGGATCGCGACCTGCTGGAGCTTGTCGATGAATTCGCCTGGATTCTGGAAGATACCGCAGACTTTATCGCCGGTCGCGCCGTTGCGGCGATGACCCGCTACCGCCAACAACTTCTGCCACCGCTGTTCAGCGCACTGATGAAGTACGGCGACATCCATGAATACTCCTGGGCAGCACCGGGTCACCAGGGCGGCGTCGGATTCACCAAAACACCGGCCGGTCGTTTCTACCATGATTACTATGGTGAAAACTTATTCCGTAGCGACATGGGTATTGAACGTGCATCGCTCGGCTCGCTGCTGGATCATACCGGCGCGTTTGGCGAGAGCGAAAAATATGCCGCCCGCGTGTTTGGCGCTGATCGCTCCTGGTCCGTGGTGGTCGGGACTTCCGGCTCTAACCGCACCATCATGCAGGCTTGTATGACCGACAACGACGTCGTGGTGCTGGATCGTAACTGCCATAAATCCATCGAGCAGGGGCTTATCCTCACCGGGGCAAAACCGGTGTACATGGTGCCAAGCCGCAACCGGTACGGCATTATCGGGCCTATCTACCCGCAGGAAATGCAGCCTGAAACATTGCAGAAAAAGATCAGCGAAAGCCCGCTGACCAAAGGTAAAGCCGGGCAAAAACCGTCTTACAGCGTTGTGACCAACTGTACCTACGACGGTGTTTGCTACAACGCCAAAGAGGCCCAGGACCTGCTCGCGCAAACCAGCGATCGCATCCACTTCGATGAGGCCTGGTACGGCTATGCTCGCTTCAACCCAATTTACGCCGATCACTACGCCATGCGTGGCGCGCCGGGCGATCATAACGGTCCTACCGTTTTTGCCACCCACTCGACCCACAAACTGCTGAATGCGCTTTCTCAGGCATCTTACATTCACGTTCGTGAAGGTCGTGGGGCCGTGAACTTCTCCCGCTTTAACCAGGCGTACATGATGCACGCCACTACCTCTCCGCTGTATGCCATCTGCGCCTCAAACGACGTGGCGGTTTCCATGATGGACGGTAACAGCGGCCTGTCGCTCACCCAGGAAGTGATCGACGAAGCGGTCGATTTCCGTCAGGCCATGGCGCGGTTGTACAAAGAATTCACCGCCGAAGGCGACTGGTTCTTCAAACCGTGGAACAAAGAGATTGTGACCGATCCGCAGACCGGCAAAACCTATGACTTTGCCGATGCGCCAACTCAACTCCTGACCACCGACCAGAACTGCTGGGTAATGCGCCCGGGTGAATCCTGGCACGGATTTAAAGACCTGCCGGATAACTGGAGCATGCTGGACCCGATCAAAGTCAGCATTCTGGCTCCGGGGATGGGCGACGATGGTGAACTGGAAGAGAACGGCGTACCGGCTGCACTGGTCACCGCCTGGCTTGGCCGCCACGGCATCGTGCCGACCCGTACCACCGATTTCCAGATTATGTTCCTGTTCTCCATGGGGATTACCCGCGGGAAATGGGGCACACTGATCAACACGTTGTGCTCTTTCAAACACCATTACGATGCCAATACCCCGCTGGCACAGGTGATGCCAGAACTGGTTGAGGAACATCCAGACACTTACGCCAACATGGGCATTCACGATCTGGGCGACACCATGTTCGCCTGGCTGAAAGAGAACAACCCTGGCGCACGTCTTAACGCGGCCTACTCCGGCCTGCCTGTTGCTGAAATCACCCCGCGTGAAGCCTATAACGCGATAGTCAGCGATAACGTTGAGATGGTGGCCATTGAAAATCTGCCGGGTCGTATAGCCGCGAATTCCGTTATTCCTTACCCACCAGGAATTCCGATGCTGCTGTCCGGGGAAAACTTTGGCGACGCCAATAGCCCGCAGATTAGTTATCTACGTTCGTTGCAGTCCTGGGACCACCACTTCCCTGGATTTGAACATGAAACCGAAGGAACGGAAATTATTGACGGTGTGTACCACGTTATGTGCGTGAAAGCATAATGTCGTTTTATAGATAGTCCGATGTTTAAGGTAGACATGTCATGCTTGAGTAATTCCTGAGTATTGCTGCAAAACAATAACATTGTCATACCTTTTTGCGCGGGACCACCCCGCGCTTTTTTTATACGCAAATAGCGCCTTTCCACTTGCGTACAAAAATGTGTACATAAGAAAAATCCCGCCAAACATTGTAATTAATTTCAGACACGTTATTTTATTGCAGTCCTGGTTTCATCATACAATTTCAATTTAGCCGATTTGGCTCATCTGATGTTGAGCTACGGTGTTTTATGTTCATATTCCTGGAGTTGGGTATGAGGCTTTGCAGCAAAGAAGCTTGTGTTGTTGTATTAACGGAGAAGGATGTTTGGTTAAGGATTAACGGTAAAGAAGCCATCAGTTTAAAAGCTAATCATATGGCGCTGGTGGCATGCGATAATAATATTATCGATTTCTCATCACTTAATAACGCATTGGTCGTACATATCAGCCGCGATATCATTAAAGATTATCTGCGCTTTTTAAATAAAGACCTTTCACAGATCCCACTCTGGCAACGCAGTGCCAGCCCAGTGATGACCGCCGCGTGTCTGACGCCGGATGTCTTCAGGGTGGCAGCCCAACACAGCGTAATGGACACAGTGAACGAAGCTGAAAGAGAGCGTACGCGCTCGCTACTGTTCACGGTGTTATCACGCTTTCTCGACAGCAAAAAGTTTATTTCTTTGCTCATGTATATGCTGCGCAACTGTATCAGCGATAGCGTTTATCACATTATTGAGAGCGATATACATAAAGACTGGAATTTAAGCATGGTTGCCAGTTGCTTATGCCTGAGTCCCAGTTTGTTAAAGAAAAAGCTCAAAAGTGAAAATACAAGTTACAGCCAAATAATTACCACATGTCGCATGCGATATGCCGTCAATCAATTACTGATGGACGGCAAAAACATTTCTCAGGTCTCTCAACTGTGTGGATATAACAGTACCTCATACTTTATCTCCGTATTCAAAGAGTTCTATGGGATGACGCCTCTGCATTATGTGAGTCAACATAGGGAGCCATCCGCCGCCTGATTTTTAATCAGTTAGCGATAAGCCATAATAATATCAGCATTAGCGATACCCCAGCTCCGTCATCATTAAATAGACTTTTGACGAGGTATGATAAGGCGTCATTTATCCTTATCAGGAGTTAAAAAATATGTCGACGGATGCTGATGCTCACAAAGTGGGCTTAATCCCCGTCACCCTTATGGTGTCGGGGAATATTATGGGTTCCGGTGTATTCCTGCTACCCGCAAACCTTGCGTCAACTGGCGGGATTGCAATCTACGGATGGTTGGTCACGATTATCGGTGCTCTGGCACTGTCGATGGTGTACGCCAAAATGTCGTCCTTAGACTCCAGTCCCGGTGGTTCTTATGCTTACGCCCGCCGCTGCTTCGGTCCTTTTTTGGGCTACCAGACCAACGTGCTGTACTGGCTGGCCTGCTGGATTGGTAACATCGCCATGGTGGTCATTGGCGTCGGTTACCTGAGCTACTTCTTCCCCATCTTAAAAGATCCGCTGGTCCTGACGCTGACCTGCGTCGTAGTGCTGTGGATCTTCGTATTACTGAACATTGTCGGACCGAAAATGATCACCCGCGTGCAGGCCGTCGCAACGGTACTGGCACTGGTGCCAATTGTCGGGATTGCCGTCTTCGGCTGGTTCTGGTTCCGCGGTGAAACCTATATGGCAGCCTGGAACGTCAGCGGGATGAACACCTTCGGCGCGATTCAAAGCACTCTGAACGTCACCTTGTGGTCATTTATCGGGGTGGAAAGCGCCTCCGTTGCGGCTGGCGTGGTTAAAAATCCCAAACGTAACGTACCTATCGCTACCATGGGCGGCGTGCTGATTGCCGCTGTTTGCTACGTGCTCTCCACCACCGCAATCATGGGTATGATCCCTAACGCGGCGCTGCGTGTATCAGCCTCCCCGTTCGGTGATGCCGCACGTATGGCGCTGGGTGACACCGCTGGGGCGATAGTTTCCTTCTGTGCTGCTGCCGGGTGTCTTGGTTCTCTGGGCGGCTGGACGCTGCTTGCCGGGCAAACCGCCAAAGCCGCAGCCGATGACGGCCTGTTCCCACCGATTTTTGCCCGCGTGAACAAAGCCGGTACGCCAGTGGCCGGGTTAATTATCGTCGGCATCCTGATGACCATCTTCCAGTTCAGCAGCATGTCGCCGAACGCAGCGAAAGAGTTTGGTCTGGTCTCTTCGGTTTCCGTTATCTTCACCCTGGTGCCGTATCTGTACACCTGCGCCGCGCTGCTGCTGCTCGGCCATGGTCACTTTGGTAAAGCACGCCCGATGTACTTACTGGTCACCTTTATCGCCTTTGTCTACTGCATCTGGGCGGTTGTCGGTTCCGGCGCCAAAGAAGTGATGTGGTCGTTCGTCACGCTGATGATCATCACCGCGCTGTACGCATTGAACTACAACCGGATCCATAAAAACCCGTATCCACTGGATGCCCCGGTAAACAATAACTAACGCCAACAATCGTCGTGGCCCGATGGCGTAAGTTCATCGGGTCAACGTTCTCCTACCGCTCTTCGAAAAATCAACATTAAGAACTTAAGGTTGGCTTAATTTTACTTTGAGAGGATTTGCGCCACATAGTCGATGGAACCCCCTTAATGTTAAAGCTCTTGTTTAAAAGGCCCACTCTCGGGCTAATCAGCTGGCTTCTGCTGATCTCATTTTATCTTGCGACCTTCCTGAACATTGCGTTCTATAAACAAGTGCTGCAAGACCTGCCTCTGGACTCTGTGCGTAACGTGCTGGTGTTTTTATCAATGCCGGTCGTCGCGTTCAGCGTCATGAACATCGTGCTGACGCTGGCCTCATTCCTGTGGCTTAATCGCCTGGTGGCGTGCATTTTCATTCTGGTTGGCGCATCGGCCCAATATTTCATCATGACCTACGGCATCATCATCGACCGCTCGATGATCGCTAATATGATGGACACTACGCCCGCCGAAACCTTTGCTTTGCTGACGCCGCAAATGCTCATCACGCTCGGGGTGAGCGGCATTCTGGCCGCGCTCATTGCCTGCTGGGTAAAAATCAAACCGATCACGCCAGTCATGCGCAGCATACTGTTTCGTGGCGCGAATATTCTGATCTCCGCGCTGCTGATCGTGCTGGTCGCAGCGTTCTTCTATAAAGATTACGCCTCACTGTTTCGCAACAACAAAGAACTGGTGAAATCCCTCAGTCCATCCAACAGCATTGTGGCGACGTCATCCTGGTATTCACATCAGCGACTGGCCCACCTGCCGCTGGTGCGCATTGGCGAAGATGCCCATCGCAATCCGTTGATGGTAAAAGAAAAGCGTAAGAACCTGACGATTGTGGTTCTCGGCGAGACCTCGCGCGGCGATAACTTCTCGCTGTCAGGCTACTCGCGCCAGACCAACCCGCTGCTGGAAAAAGATGATGTGGTCTATTTCCCCCGCACCACATCCTGCGGAACGGCAACGGCAGTATCAGTACCCTGCATGTTCTCGGATATGCCACGCGCGCACTACGACGAAGAACTGGCACAGCATCAGGAAGGCGTACTCGACATCATTCAGCGGGCGGGAATTAACGTTCTGTGGAACGATAACGACGGCGGCTGCAAAGGAGCCTGTGATCGGGTTCCACACCAGAATATGACTAAGCTGAACCTGCCAGGGCAGTGTATTGACGGTGAATGCTACGATGAAGTCCTGTTCCACGGGCTGGAAGAGTACATTAATAACCTGCAAGGCGACGGCGTGATTGTGCTGCATACCATCGGCAGCCACGGTCCGACCTATTACAACCGCTATCCTGCGCAGTTTAAGAAATTTACGCCAACCTGCGATACCAACGAAATCCAGACCTGTTCGCAGCAACAGTTGGTCAATACTTACGACAACACCATTCTTTACGTTGACTATATTGTTGATAAAGCGATCAATATACTGAAAGAACACCAGGATAATTTCACCACCAGCCTGGTCTATCTTTCCGATCACGGCGAATCCTTAGGGGAAAATGGCGTCTATTTGCACGGCCTGCCGTATTCAATTGCACCAGATACGCAAAAACATGTGCCGATGCTGCTGTGGCTCTCCGAGGATTATCAGCAACGCTATCAGGTCTCTCAGACATGTTTGCAAAAACGGGCAAGCTCAGAAGACTTCTCGCAGGATAATCTCTTCTCAACTCTGCTGGGATTAACGGGCGTGCAAACACAGAAATATCAGGCGGCAGATGATATTCTGCAACCCTGCCGGGGAGGCTAAACGAATGAAAATCCTGATTGTTGAAGACGATACGTTGTTATTACAGGGACTGATACTCGCTGCGCAAACAGAAGGCTACGCCTGTGATGGCGTGTCAACCGCCCGTGCAGCCGAGCAGTGTCTGGAGACCGGACATTACAGTCTGGTTGTTCTGGACCTGGGCTTGCCGGATGAAGACGGTTTGCACTTCCTGACCCGCATCAGACAGAAGAAATACTCTCTCCCCGTGCTGATCCTCACCGCCCGTGACACGCTCAAAGACCGGGTCAGCGGGCTGGATGTGGGTGCCGATGACTATCTGGTCAAACCGTTCGCACTGGAAGAACTGCACGCCCGCATCCGGGCACTTCTGCGTCGCCACAACAATCAGGGTGAAAGTGAATTAATTGTCAGCAATCTGACGCTGAATATCGGTCGTCGCCAGGTGTGGATGGACGGACAAGAGGTTATCTTAACGCCGAAAGAATACGCGCTCCTGTCACGCCTGATGCTCAAAGCGGGCAGCCCGGTACACCGGGAAATTTTGTATAACGACATCTACAGCTGGGATAACGAACCGTCTACCAACACGCTGGAAGTGCACATTCACAATCTGCGCGATAAAGTGGGGAAATCACGTATCCGCACGGTCAGGGGATTTGGCTATATGCTGGTCGCCACTGAGGAAAGCTAAGTGAAGCTGCTGCAATATCTAAAACGACCTCTCCCTCTTCGCCAACGGTTAATACTGACGATCGGTCTAATTCTGCTGGTCTTTCAGCTCATTAGCACCTTCTGGTTGTGGCACGAAAGTACCGAACAAATACAGTTATTCGAACAGGCGCTGCGCGATAACCGTAACAACGATCGCCACATCATGCATGAGATCCGCGAGGCTATCGCCAGCCTGATCGTCCCCGGCATCTTTATGGTCAGCCTGACGCTGCTAATTTGCTATCAGGCGGTGCGACGTATTACCCGTCCCCTTGCCGATCTGCAAAAAGAGTTAGAAGCGCGAGCAGCCGATAACCTGGCCCCCATTGAAATTCACAGCTCAACCGTTGAGATCCAGGCCGTTGTCTCAGCGCTCAATGACCTGGTAACGCGGCTGACCAGCACTATTGAAAACGAACGTTTATTTACCGCCGATGTCGCCCACGAACTGCGCACACCGCTGTCAGGCGTTCGCCTGCATCTGGAATTATTATCCAAAACCCATAAGGTCGACGTTACGCCGTTGATTGCCCGCCTTGACCAAATGATGGACAGCGTATCGCAGCTGCTGCAACTCGCCCGCGTCGGACAGTCGTTTTCGGCCGGGAACTACCAGCATGTCAAACTGCTGGAGGACGTTATTCTACCCTCCTACGATGAACTCAGCACCATGCTGGACCAACGTAAACAGACGCTGCTCCTGCCACAAAGCGCGGCGGACGTTGTCGTGCGTGGCGATGCTACGCTGTTGCGGATGCTGCTACGAAATCTGGTGGAAAACGCGCATCGTTACAGCCCGGAAGGCACCCATATTACGATTAGCCTGAACACCGAGCATGATGCCGTCCTGGCCGTCGAGGATGAAGGGCCGGGCATTGATGAAAGTAAATGCGGGGAGTTGAGTAAAGCATTCGTCCGTATGGACAGCCGTTTTGGTGGGATTGGGCTGGGGCTGAGTATTGTCAGTCGTATCACCCAGTTACATCAGGGTCATTTCTATCTGCAAAATCGCCAGGGAGCCAGCGGCACTCGCGCATGGGTGGAATTGGCGAAAAATCAGTAAGAGCTCACCCACACATACAAAAAGCTGCTGACGATCAGCACGCTGCACACGGTGGTCAAACTTTCATAAATACGGGTTTTCATGACACTCTCCTCCGAAACTATGGAGGAGAGTTTGCCTGACACAGATTAAGCCAACCTTAAGTTGATATCATAAGACACCTTATCCGGCCTACGAAAGTACAACACTGCCCGTAGGCCCGATAAACGTAGTGCCATCAGGCAATAACACAAATGCCCTGGCCATGCGCCGGATGGCGGCTAGCGCCTTATCCGGCCTACTGAGTACAACACTGCCCGTAGGCCCGATAAACGTAGTGCCATCAGGCAATAACACGAATGTCCTGGCCATGCGCCGGATGGCGGCTAGCGCCTTATCCGGCCTACTGAGTACAACGCTGCCCGTAGGCCTGATAAACGTAGTGCCATCAGGCAATAACACCGTTACTCTTCAATACGCGGATGCTGCTGCACCAGACGCGTGCGCTTAACCTGTAGCTCAGCAATTTCCTGATCGATATCTTCGATTTTCTGTTCAATGTTATCGTAGTGTTCGCCGAGGATCTCTTTCGCTTCCTGAATATCCGAAGCAGCAGGTGTCGCGCCTTTCAGCGGCTGATTAGCCGTCTCTTTCATGGTCACGCCGGTAATCAAACCTACTACCGCAATCACCATCAGATAATAAGCAGGCATCATCAGATTCTGCGAGCTTTCCACCAGCCATGCGGCCAATGTCGGAGTCAGACCGGCGATCAATACCGAGATATTAAACGCGGCGGCCAGCGCACTGTAGCGAATATGCGTCGGGAACATCGCCGGTAACGTTGACGCCATCACCCCGGTAAAGCAGTTGAGGATCACCGCCAACATCAGCAACCCGGCGAAAATCAGGCCGATAACATTACTGTTAATCAGAATAAATGCCGGAATCGCCAGCACAAACAGCGCAATACTGCCCATTATCACAAACGGACGACGCCCGAAACGGTCGCTGAGCAACCCCATAATCGGCTGCACAAACAGCATACCAATCATGATGGCGATAATAATCAACACGCCGTGGTCTTCAGAGTAATGCAGGTTATGCGACAGATAGCTCGGCATATAGGTGAGCAGCATGTAGTAGGTGACGTTGGTGGCAATCACCAGACCAACACATGCCAACAGGCTGCGCCAGTGCTTAGTTGCAATCTCTTTAAACGAGACCTTAGGACCTTCCTGCAGACCCTGACGATCGCCCTGCTCCAGTTTATCCACGTGCTGCTGGAACGCCGGCGTCTCTTCCAGCGCATGGCGCAGGTACAGACCAATCAGCCCTAACGGTAGCGCCAGGAAGAACGGAATACGCCAGCCCCACTCAAGGAAGTTATCCTCGCCGACGATAGTTGAGATCAGGACCACCACGCCCGCGCCCAGCACAAACCCGGCAATCGAGCCGAAGTCCAGCCAACTGCCCATAAATCCGCGCTTACGGTCTGGCGAGTACTCTGCGACAAAAATCGATGCCCCGGTATACTCTCCGCCGACCGAGAACCCCTGCGCCATCTTACACAGCAACAGCAGAATCGGTGCCCAGATACCAATTGAGGCATAAGAGGGAATAAGACCGATACAGAAGGTACTGATCGACATGATCACGATGGTGATAGCGAGTATCTTCTGACGACCGTATTTATCGCCGAGCATACCGAAGAACAATCCGCCAAGCGGTCGAATCAGAAAGGGAACAGAGAAGGTGGCGAGTGCGGCAACCATCTGCACGCTGGGGTCAGCCCCCGGGAAGAACACTTTACCTAATGCGTAAGCAACAAATCCATAAACACCAAAATCGAACCACTCCATCGCATTACCTAACGACGCTGCGGTAATGGCTTTTCGCAATTTACCGTCATCAATGATGGTAACGTCGCGCAGCGTTATCGGTTTTATTTTTTTCCTTTTTAGCATACTCGTCCTCATAGACTTAGCCCTGTCACGCTCCAGTTCGTGTCCCCTAACGCCCATGCGTCAGGGTCATCACCGAGCGGGGAATGCACAGGCGCATTCCCTGTAACAAGCGTAG
Organism: Citrobacter sp. Cpo012; assembly: GCF_030333015.1. Classification (NCBI taxonomy): domain Bacteria; kingdom Pseudomonadati; phylum Pseudomonadota; class Gammaproteobacteria; order Enterobacterales; family Enterobacteriaceae; genus Citrobacter; species Citrobacter sp. Cpo012. The sequence goes on from NZ_JAOWGR010000035.1 coordinate 22,240, forward strand.
CAGGTTTACTTACACTGACGAGAAACGCACAGTACAACCGAACCTGTTGACGCCTGATTGGGCGGTTAATGACCTCTTTACCCTAACAGCGTTTAAATTTGTGATCAACTTCACATATAGTTTTTCATTTCGTCAACATGCGTAAATTAGGTCATTCTTAGTCAGCTTTTTTACATGTAATGCTTGCGATTTACTGACAATTAAATACAAGAATAAATCGCTTTATTGCACCAACAATCACAGCGGTCACTATTATTCTGCTAGCAAAAAAACCACCTAATCCCTTCACAAAAAGATCACAGCTTTTTTAATAATCAGAGCGGCCGGGAATTTTTGCTCGGAATATGTGATGAAGATAACTAAAACATCGTTTTATTTTGATTGAATCAATGTTCCCATGAATGCAAACTAATTCCAGACGCAATATCCCTGGGAGCAGCAACACGCTCAACGTATGCCGCGTTAGATTTTATAAAACAAAGAGATAGCGATTTTCTTTGTTAAGAAATACCAGTAACCATTTGAATTTATTAATTTTTACCCTCTTGCGCGAGTTTTAGCAGCGACAAGACATGAGGACGTTTATGAAAATTAAAGCCACGATTGAACGCATCCCCGGCGGAATGATGTTGATTCCTCTGTTATTAGGCGCAGTGTTAAATACGTTAGCTCCGGATACCGGTGCGTATTTCGGTTCGTTTACCAAAGGAATGATCAGCGGAACGGTACCGATTCTGGCAGTGTGGTTTTTTTGTATCGGCGCATCTATTGATTTGCGGGCAACCGGTACGGTATTACGCAAGTCCGGTACGCTGGTAATAACCAAAATAGCCGTGGCGTGGGTAGTGGCAATGATTGCTGCTTCATTTATTCCTGATACCGGTATTCAAACCGGGTTCTTTGCAGGCCTCTCAGTTTTGGCAATTGTCTCCGCAATGGACATGACCAACGGTGGTTTGTACGCCAGCCTGATGAACCAGTACGGCACCAAAGAAGAGTCCGGCGCATTTGTGTTGATGTCTCTGGAATCCGGTCCGTTAATGACCATGGTGATCCTCGGCTCTGCGGGTCTGGCCTCCTTCGAGCCACACCATTTCATCGGCGCGGTATTACCGTTCCTGATTGGCTTTACGTTGGGCAACCTGGATCACGACCTGCGTTCTTTCTTCAGCAAAGCCACACCGGTGTTGATCCCGTTCTTCGGCTTCGCGTTGGGTAACACTATTAACCTGAGCGTGATCGTTGATACCGGTCTGCTGGGTATCCTGCTGGGTGTCGCGGTTATCGTCATCACCGGTATCCCGCTGATTATTGCTGACCGTGTTATTGGTGGCGGGAACGGTACGGCAGGCGTCGCAGCCTCTTCAGCAGCAGGCGCTGCGGTAGCAAACCCGGTGATTATCGCCCAGATTAACCCGGCGTTCGAACCGGTTGCCGCATCCGCTACGGCGCTGGTTGCCGCCAGCGTAATTGTCACCGCCATTCTGGTGCCGATTATCACCGCGCTGTACGCCAAACGTTTTAATAAAAACCTGGTCGCCAACGAAGCGGTGGCCACCCCGGCAGACTCTCTACACCACTAAACCTGCCATTATCCTACTCACCAGCCCTGCTCAATTGACGAGCAGGGTCGGTGCAAAAATCTCCTCAACCATCGCATCGACCAGCCGCTTTGCCGAACACAATCGCGGCATTCCCAGCGCCACATTTTGCCAACGCTGCGTCACCGACCAGCTCACAGGATGGCGTTGCGCATCGCACCAGCTCCCCAGCCAGCTCAGCATATCGTTATACTCGCCCGATCCGCCAACAGCTGGCGTGCTGAGCCAATGATGATAGTAATGACGCGTAGCGGGCGCTGCATTCACGCTGTCCGCCAATGCCTGAGCCGCCATGGTACGCAGGTTGTCTTTTAGCATTAACACCACATCGGCATTCGCTAACCGGCAGGCATCACCAAAAGCCCCCCAACGTAGCTCCTCCAGCGCGACAAAACAGCGTCCTGGTAACGACCAGCCGTCATACGCGCCAGCCCGCCAGCGGGTAAAAATTTGTTCGCTATGCTCACCCGCCTGAACCGTCAGGCCGCGCTGGGTCAGCGCCTTCTCTTTATACGCCGCACGTTGGGTAAACCAGTCAGTCAGTGAATTTATTTGCTGTAAAAGACCGGGGGTTGAAAGCCCACGCGGGTGTTCTGTTTGTTGCAAAAACATCAGCCCTTCGGCGATCCGTACCAGCGCCAGATGACCCGGGTCAATCATGCCTGCCAGCTTCTCCACCAGCTTAAGGCGCATCACCAGATGCTCGCTGGACACTCCCGCCATCACCCACGCACGCAGTTGCGTCTGGGATAACACTTCCTGCGTCAGACGCGCGCGCAGCCGCTGCTGCTGTTGCAGAAAACCGCCGGAACGTTTGGTTTCATCTCCCTGAACCAGATCGACCATAAACTTCGGGTAGACACACTCCAGCGTCCTCCCGGGGCCTTCCAGTAAAACGTTAGTCATGTGTGCTCGGTTGCAAAAAGGGTATTGATATCGTCACGCAGCAATCGGGAATCTTCATAAAGCCATGCCGCAATCGTAATGCGCTGCTGCAATTGCTCATTCATTGCATTCACCGCGGATTCATTTTGTTGGCGTAGCGTCAGACTCTCACTCAGACTCGCCTGCAATTGCGCCAGGCACAGAGAGAAATCAGCAAAAAATGTGGCCATGCCAGCCGTAACGGAGATATCGACCTGAGCAGCTAAAGCTTTACGAATTTGTTGGCAAAACTGGGAGACGTACTGCACAAGGTTTTTATGCAATGCGCCCATATCAATGAGATAACGCGTTTTTGTTTCGACGTAATCATTCCATCCCCAGTTGGGTTGATTTAGCCAACGAGAGAAAGTGTCACGCACCACACCGCCAGTAGACGGCGCATTTTCTGCCGGAATATCCTGCTCAATGGCCTCGTTAAACAATTGGCGGGTATTGAAATTAAACATCGCCGTATGGAACGCTGGAAAACGGATCCGCGCACGAAAACCGGCGTGGTTTAGCTCCTCTTTCACCCTTTGCTCAATTGGCCGCATCGCGTCATTTAGCGCCCGGGAGAGCGTCGACTCAAGCTGTTCAAAACGCAGGGCTAAGTCCCGGCTGATGCTTTCCTGCGCCGCCAGCAATACCCCCTCACAGGACGAGCGAATTTTATCTAACACAATTTTCGCCTGCCCTTCATCATGCAGCACCAACATCTCTCCGGCCATTTCTGCCGTATTCACAGCATTCCCCAGACCGTGTTGTGACATCATCAGGACGTTTTCTTTGACAAAGAACGTGTTGATACCGCAAAGAATCTCAGTCTGTTGCTCACTGAGATAGGCAGCGGCAGCCTCCAGCGCCAGTTCTACTTCATGGCTGACTTCATCGCTCACCCGCCCCTGGCTCACTTCTAACTGCTGCATATCCTCTTCAATATGCGTGATGTTCAGCCGCAGTTTGTCATAGGCGACCGTTAACCCGTGGGCGCGAAATTCCAGATATTCGTGCACGCTTTGTGCATAGTTCAATAACTTATGTGACGCTGAGCGAAGCGCATACAACGAAGCATTAGCATAAGCGGCGTGGATCACTTTCTGAATTGGCTGTTCAAACAGCGAGTCTTCCCACAACAGGTCGGCGGCATGGCGGATGTGTTCTGTATCGTCAAGATCGGTGGTGCGCCAGCGTCTGCCAAGCGCCGCTTCGGCAAAATCCTGCACCCAACGTTGCTCCTGATGATCCGGCAGTCGCCCGCGCGTCGTCAGCTCATGACGCGCCCTGTTCGCCAGATAGCCCCACATTGAGGAGACCGGATAAATTCTTTCAGGGGCAATTCCGCCTTGCATCAACGTGCCGGAAATCAACGCCCGCACCTGTTCTTCATCATCACTGTTGCGGTCTTTCTGATCGAACTTGTTCACCAGCGCATACAGCGGTACTGACTTGCCGACCGCCATAATCGCCTGACGCACTTCCTCATCGGAAATCGATTTCAGTTGGGTGTAATCCAACACCGCCAGCACCGCAGAGGCCCGCACCAGCTGTTCATTGAGCATTTTTTGTAAGTGCGGTTGTCCTGCCTCGTTCGGCCCCGGCGTATCCAGCAGCGTTAATTGCCCTGGGTAGCTTGCCTGTCCGGCCAAATGGACAAACTCAACTTCAATAACCGGAATATGCTCAATCGCGGCATAGGCGGCAAAAGGAAAATCAACGTCCAATGCTTTTGACAGGCGCACCAGGTCGTTCAGGCTTTTAAGGCAATGGAAAATAGGCTGTGCGCCAAGATAATACCGTTCAAATGCCACACCATTTTCAATATGTTGCAGCAGGACATTCATATCCTTGTCAATTTCCAGGGTCTGCGTAAGACGCAGGCGATCGCACTCGCGCACGCGCTGCTGCAAAACCTTCATTAAGTCATCGATCGGCGCGACATGTGAAAAATGCAGCACCGGCTCTTTCTGCCCCGGCGTATGGCGTATTAGCGTTGGTAACGCCGTCATGGGGCGATTACGATTAGGTAACACCTCTGTCCCCACAATCGCGTTAATCGTCGTCGATTTTCCCGCTTTCATCGTGCCAACAATCGCCAGCACCATTTCCAGACGCGTAATCTTGCGCAGCTCATTATTGAGCGTTGCTTGCTGGACATCCATGCCACGCGCGCTGAAATGCAGGGGCTGAACAACCTGACTGCTATGCTCTCCTTGTTTTAGCGCGACATCATCCAACGACGTCATAGGCAATTTTTGCAATTGCCTGAGATGTTCAAGCGAGAGCATCAGCAAGCGTTCCGCTTCCTGACTTAATTCATATATTGTCTGTGTGTGCATGGAAAATTTTTCCTTAACGCAAATGGCATTGCTTTTATTTAGCCCAATCGTTTTATTTATAGATTTTTTGGCTTTTATAATTACGTATAGAAATAATTAAAATCAAAACAACCAATTGATATTATTAAAATAAATTTGGTGTATAACCGCTGGCCTGATGCCTCTCACTTATGAAAATAAGTAAGAAAGATAGACAGCGTAGTTCAGTTTTAAAAAATGCCAGCGGAATCCCCCTACTAAATTTAAGGGGTTCAATGATATTCAATCACAATGACTTAGGCATTTCTAAGCAATGTTACCTATGAATATCAGATATTTCGCCTCACCTTATCTTAAATATCTAAGCGTAGCAATTTCCCTTAAAAAATATTCCGCCATACTTTCATTGAGGTGAAAGCAGAGGGTCTTTACAGCAGATCATTTTGCGTAATCGCGCAGTAGTCCCGACAAATGCAGGGATTTTATGTATAATTGCGGCCTTTTTCGGCAATCTGCCATTTTTTGGGCGCATTTGCCCCTGCTGACTTTTGAGGAAATCCACATGTCATTACCACACTGCCCGCAATGCAACTCCGAATACACTTACGAAGATAACGGCATGTTCATCTGCCCGGAATGCGCTCACGAATGGAACGATGCTGAACCGGCGCAGGATAGCGACGAACTGATCGTTAAAGATGCCAACGGCAACTTGCTGGCTGACGGCGACAGCGTGACCGTCGTGAAAGACCTGAAGGTAAAAGGTAGCTCTTCCATGCTGAAGATTGGTACCAAAGTGAAAAACATTCGTCTGGTTGAAGGTGACCACAACATCGATTGCAAAATCGATGGCTTTGGCCCAATGAAGCTGAAATCTGAGTTTGTGAAAAAGAACTGATGCAAATTGCCTGATAGCGCGACGCTAATCAGGTCAACACCAGCTCATCTGCCAGGCGGGAAGCTCATACTTCCCGCCTGGTTTATTTTTGCAGACGCTAACTACACTTAATTGGCTTCTTTTACCTGAGGTAAAGATTATGCCGTTAAGTCCCTATATCTCCTTTGCAGGCAACTGCGCTGACGCTATCGCCTACTATCAAAAAACGTTAGGCGCTGAGCTACTCTACAAAATCAACTTCGGTGAAATGCCCAAATCGGCGCAGGATAGCGAAGATGGTTGCCCTTCAGGCTTGAAATTCCCCGACACTGCCATCGCCCACGCCAACCTGCGCGTTGCGGGCAGTGACATCATGATGAGCGATAGCGCCCCGGACGGAAATGCTCACTACTCTGGCTTCACGCTGGTGCTCGACACGCAAAACGTCGATGAAGGCAAACGCTGGTTTGATAATCTGGCAGCAAACGGAAAAATCGAAATGGACTGGCAGGAAACCTTCTGGGCCCACGGTTTCGGTAAAGTGAGCGACCAGTATGGCGTGCCGTGGATGATCAACGTTGTCAAACAACAGCAACCCCCTACAGAGTAATCCAACGGGAGGCCAGCCCTCCCGTACTGTCATCAAATAGCGCTCAACTCTTCATCGTCGAGTAACCATCCCTTAACGAAAACGTCACATTGATCCGCCACGATGGGGCCACTTTTTTAGGGAGGCCGCATCATGCAAACGATTATTCGCGTCGAGAAACTCTCCAAGTCCTTCAATCAACATCAGGCGCTCAATGCGGTTGATCTGAACATCTGTTCCGGTGAGATGGTGGCTCTGCTTGGGCCGTCTGGCTCCGGCAAATCCACCCTTTTACGTCATTTAAGCGGTTTGATCACCGGTGATAAATCCCCCGGCAGCCGCGTCGAGCTGCTGGGCCGCACCGTTCAACATGAAGGCCGCCTGGCGCGCGATATCCGCAAAAGCCGCGCCCACACCGGCTACATCTTCCAGCAGTTCAATCTGGTGAACCGTCTGACGGTGCTGGAGAACGTCCTGATTGGCGCGCTCGGCAGCACGCCGTTCTGGCGTACCTGTTTTAGCTGGTTTAGCCAGGAACAAAAACAGCGTGCATTACAGGCGCTGACCCGCGTGGGCATGGCGCACTTTGCATACCAGCGCGTTTCCACGCTTTCGGGCGGTCAGCAGCAGCGCGTTGCAATCGCCCGTGCGCTGATGCAGCAGGCCAAAGTGATCCTCGCCGATGAGCCGATTGCTTCGCTGGACCCGGAATCCGCACGGATCGTGATGGACACCCTACGCGACATAAACCAGACCGACGGCATCACCGTGGTCGTCACGCTGCATCAGGTGGATTACGCCCTGCGCTACTGCGAACGCATCGTCGCGCTGCGCCAGGGCAACGTCTTCTTTGATGGCAGCAGCCAGCATTTTGATAACGATCGTTTTGACCATCTCTACCGCAGCATGAACCGCGTCGAACAGAACGCGCAGGCTGCCTGACATCCCCACAATGAGGAATGGAAATGAGCTATAAGACCGTTGCCGCGCTGGCTTTCACCAGCATGTTTAGTCTCAGCACACTGCTCACCCCGGCCCATGCCGAAGAGCAAGAAAAAGCGCTGAACTTTGGCATTATTTCGACCGAATCACAGCAAAACCTGAAACCGCAGTGGGAACCGTTCCTGAAGGACATGGAAAAATCACTGGGCGTGAAAGTGAACGCCTTCTTCGCCCCGGACTACGCCGGGATCATCCAGGGAATGCGCTTTAACAAAGTTGATATCGCCTGGTACGGCAACCTCTCGGCAATGGAAGCGGTGGATCGCGCTAACGGGCAAGTGTTTGCCCAGACCGTCGCCGCCGACGGATCCCCAGGTTACTGGAGCGTGTTGATCGTTAACAAAGACAGTCCGATCAATAACCTGAACGATCTGATCGCCAAACGTAAGGATCTGACCTTCGGCAACGGCGATCCCAACTCAACGTCAGGCTTCCTCGTCCCCGGCTACTACGTCTTCGCCAAAAACAACATCTCCGCCAGCGACTTCAAACGCACCGTTAACGCCGGACACGAAACCAACGCGCTGGCCGTCGCCAACAAGCAGGTCGATGTCGCCACCAACAACACCGAAAACCTCGACAAGCTGAAAACTTCCGCGCCGGAAAAACTGAAAGAACTGAAGGTGATCTGGAAGTCGCCGCTGATCCCGGGCGATCCGATCGTCTGGCGTAAAAACCTCTCCGAAACCACCAAGGACAAGGTGTACGACTTCTTTATGAATTACGGCAAAACGGCGGAACAGAAAACCGTACTGGAACGCCTGGGATGGGCACCGTTCCGCGCCTCCAGCGATCTGCAACTGGTGCCGATTCGCCAGCTGGCACTGTTTAAAGAGATGCAGGGTGTGAAGGACAACAAAGGGCTGAACGAGGAAGAGAAAACCAGCAAAACCTCGGCATTGAAAGCGCAGCTCGATGACCTTGACCGTCTGACCGCCGCACTGGGCGCTATGACCAGTGTCACCAAAGCGGTGCAGTAAACCTGGTGACCAAATTGTAGGCCTGATAAGCGCAGCGCCATCAGGCAATGCAAGGGATTCCATGCCGGATGGCGGTGCCAGCACCTTATCCGGCCTACAACAGACCCGAAACATCGACACCCAGGAGCTAAACATGCAAACCATCACCGTCGCCCCGCCCAAACGTAGCTGGTTCTCGCTGCTGAGCTGGGCCATCCTTCTCGCCGTGCTGGTGGTCTCGTGGAAAGGTGCCGAAATGGCCCCGCTCACGCTGATCCAGGATTCCGGCAATATGGCGACCTTCGCCGCCGACTTCTTCCCGCCGGACTTCAGCCAGTGGCAGGACTATCTCGGTGAAATGGCCGTCACCCTGCAAATTGCCGTCTGGGGGACTGCCCTCGCCGTTGTGCTGTCGATTCCCTTCGGCCTGATGTGCGCCGATAACCTCGTGCCGTGGTGGATTTACCAGCCGATGCGTCGCCTGATGGACGCCTGCCGCGCCATCAATGAAATGGTCTTCGCCATGCTGTTCGTGGTCGCCGTCGGGTTAGGCCCATTCGCCGGGGTGATGGCGCTGTTTATCCACACTACCGGGGTGCTCTCCAAGCTGCTTTCCGAAGCGGTAGAAGCTATTGAGCCAGGTCCGGTAGAAGGCATTCGCGCCACCGGTGCCAACAAAATTGAAGAGATTCTGTACGGCGTTCTGCCACAGGTCATGCCGCTGCTTATTTCCTACTCGCTGTATCGCTTTGAATCCAACGTTCGCTCGGCCACGGTGGTCGGAATGGTGGGTGCAGGCGGTATTGGCGTGACCTTATGGGAAGCGATTCGCGGCTTTCAGTTCCAGCAAACCTGCGCCCTGATGGTGTTAATCATCGTCACCGTCAGCCTGTTGGATTTCCTTTCCCAGCGTTTGCGTAAGCACTTTATCTGATTAGCGAGGCATTGATTGCTATGCACTTGTCTACACATCCGACCAGTTATCCAACGCGTTATCAGGAAATTGCCGCGAGACTTGAGCAGGAGCTACGTCAACATTATCGCTGCGGTGACTATCTGCCCGCCGAGCATCAGCTTGCCGCGCGCTACGAGGTAAACCGCCACACCCTGCGCCGCGCCATTGACCAGTTGGTTGAACGCGGTTGGGTTCAGCGTCGCCAGGGCGTCGGCGTGCTGGTGCTGATGCGCCCGTTCGATTACCCGCTTAATGCCCAGGCGCGCTTTAGTCAGAATCTGCTGGACCAGGGCAGCCATCCCACCAGCGAAAAACTGCTGGCGGTGCTGCGTCCGGCCTCCAGCCACATTGCCGATGCGCTCAGCATAAACGAGGGCGATAACGTGATTCACCTGCGCACCCTGCGCCGGGTTAACGGCATCGCACTGTGCCAGATCGACCACTATTTTTCCGACCTCTCGCTGTGGCCGCTGCTGCAAGGCTTCAACAGCGGTTCACTGCATGACTACCTGCGCGAACAGTCCGGTCTGACGCTGCTACGCACGCAAACGCGCATCAGCGCCCGCCGCGCGCAGGCCAAAGAGAGCAAGGTGCTGGAAATCCCCAATATGGCGCCGCTGCTGTGCGTGCGCACCCTGAACCACCGTGAAGGCGAAGAACTCGCGGCGGAATACTCCGTCAGCCTGACCCGCGCCGACATGATCGAATTCACTATGGAGCACTGAATGCATTTCGATACCGCCACCCGCCAGCGCTGGATGCGCGCGCTGGCTTACAGCAATGCCGATGCCCTGAACGCCCGCATCACCGCGCTCAAACTGACGCCGGACTATGAACTTATCCGCGCTCCGGAAAGCGGACTGATGCAGATCCAGGCCCGTATGGGCGGTACCGGCAACCGCTTCTTTGCCGGTGACACCACGCTAACTCGCGCAGTGGTACGTCTGAAGAGTGGCACGCTGGGTTACAGCTACCTGCTGGGACGCAATAAACAACATGCCGAGCAGTGCGCGGTGATTGACGCACTGCTGCAGGAACAAACGCATTTCCAGAACCTAATGGAAACCTTAATTGCCCCGCTGGAAGCGGAACGCGATGCGCTGATTAACGCACGCCGTGCCGAAGTCAACGCCAGCCGGGTCGACTTCTTCACGCTGGTACGCGGAGATAACGCATGACACGATCTACAGCACTTCTGACCGCTTTTAATTTACCCGTTCAGGATGCTCAGCAGAGCTTTCGTCGCCTGCTGAAAGCCATGAGCGAACCGGGCGTAATCGTCGCCCTGCATCAACTGAAACACGGCTGGCAGCCGCTGGGTCTGGCGACCACCAGCGTGCTGCTGACCCTGGTCGATGGCGACACGCCGGTCTGGCTGGCGCCGTCGATGGATAACGATATTGCCCGCCAGAACCTGCGTTTTCATACCAACGCGCCGCTGGTGGATCAGCCGCAGCTGGCGGCCTTTGCCGTCGCCGACGAGCGCATCAGCAGCGAACAGCTTAACGCCCTCTCCGCCGGTTCAGCCGTCGCGCCAGAGACCAGCGCCACGCTGATTGTGCAGGTCTCTGGCTTAAGCGGCGGACGCATGCTGCGTCTGACCGGCGCGGGCATTGCCGAAGAGCGCATGATCGCGCCACAGCTGCCGGAATGCCTGATTCATGAACTCACCGAACGCCCGCACCCGTTCCCACTGGGGGTCGATCTGATCCTCACCTGCGGCGAACGCCTGCTGGCTATTCCGCGAACCACCCATGTGGAGGTGTGCTGATGTACGTCGCCGTCAAAGGGGGCGAAAAGGCGATAGCCAACGCCCACGCCCTGCAGGAAAACCGACGCCGGGGCGATGAAACCATTGCTGAACTGAGCGTGGCGCAAATCGAACAGCAGATGAACCTGGCCGTTGACCGGGTGATGACCGAAGGCGGTATTGCCGACCGTGAACTGGCGGCACTGGCGCTGAAGCAGGCCAGCGGCGATAACGTCGAAGCCATCTTTTTGCTCCGCGCCTACCGCACTACGCTGGCAAAAGTGGCGGTCAGTGAACCGGTTAACAGCGCAGAAATGCGCCTTGAGCGCCGAATCTCGGCGGTCTACAAAGATATTCCCGGCGGGCAACTGTTGGGTCCAACCTATGACTACACCCATCGCCTGCTGGATTTTACCCTGCTGGCCAATGGCGAAACGCCGCCCCTGCGCAGCGCAGACGCCGTACAGGATGCCTCCCCGCACGTCTTTTCCCTGCTGGCCAACCAGGGACTGGCAAAGCGTGAAGAGGATGATGGCGCGACACCCGACGACATCACCCGCACACCGCCGGTTTATCCCTGTTCACGTGCTTCACGCCTGCAACAGCTGATGCGCGGCGACGAAGGCTATCTGCTGGCGCTGGCCTACTCCACCCAGCGCGGCTACGGGCGCAATCACCCGTTTGCCGCCGAAATCCGCAGCGGCTATGTGGCACTGGAAACGGTGCCGGAAGAGCTGGGATTTGCGGTTAACGTCGGCGAACTGCTGATGACCGAATGTGAAATGGTGAACGGGTTTGTCGCACCAGAAAACGAATCCCCCCATTTTACCCGCGGCTACGGGCTGGTGTTCGGTATGAGCGAACGTAAAGCGATGGCGATGGCGCTGGTGGACCGCGCCCTACAGGCAGCCGAATACGATGAAACGGTCACAGGACCGGCGCAGGACGAAGAGTTCGTGCTGGCGCATGCGGATAACGTCGAGGCGGCGGGTTTTGTTTCGCACCTCAAACTTCCCCATTACGTCGATTTCCAGGCCGAACTGGAACTGCTCAAACGCCTGCAACAGGAGGCCACCCGTGACCACTAACCTCTCCGGCTACAACTTTGCGTATCTTGATGAGCAGACCAAGCGCATGATCCGCCGCGCCATTCTGAAAGCGGTGGCAATCCCGGGTTACCAGGTCCCGTTTGGCGGACGTGAGATGCCGATGCCCTACGGCTGGGGAACCGGCGGTATTCAGCTTACCGCCAGCGTGATTGGCGAGCCGGACGTACTGAAGGTGATTGACCAGGGCGCAGACGACACCACTAACGCCGTGTCGATTCGTAATTTCTTCAAGCGTGTGACCGGGGTGAATACCACTGAGCGTACGGAAGATGCGACGCTGATCCAGACCCGCCACCGCATCCCGGAAACGCCGCTGGTGGAAGATCAGATAATCATCTTCCAGGTACCGATCCCTGAGCCGCTGCGCTTTATCGAACCGCGTGAAACGGAAACTCGCACCATGCACGCGCTGGAAGAGTACGGCATCATGCAGGTGAAACTGTATGAAGATATCGCCCGCTTCGGCCATATCGCCACCACTTACGCCTATCCGGTGAAGGTCAATGACCGCTACGTCATGGACCCGTCGCCCATCCCGAAATTCGACAATCCAAAGATGGACATGATGCCAGCCCTGCAACTGTTTGGCGCTGGCCGCGAAAAGCGTATCTATGCCGTTCCACCTTACACCCGCGTGGAAAGCCTCGATTTCGACGATCACCCGTTTACCGTGCAGAGCTGGGATGAGCCTTGCGCCATCTGCGGCTCAACCCACAGCTATCTCGATGAAGTGGTGCTCGATGACACTGGCAAACGCATGTTTGTCTGCTCCGATACCGACTACTGCCGCCAACAGAGCGAGGCCCTCAGCAAATGACGCAACCGCTGCTTTCAGTCAACAACCTGACCCATCTCTACGCGCCGGGCAAGGGCTTCAGCGATGTCTCTTTTGACCTGTGGCCAGGCGAAGTGCTGGGTATCGTCGGCGAGTCCGGTTCCGGCAAAACCACGCTGCTGAAATCGATCTCTTCACGGCTGACGCCGCAGAGCGGTGAGATTTTGTATCAGAACCGTTCGCTGTACGGCATGAACGAGGCCGACCGTCGCCGTCTGCTGCGCACCGAATGGGGCGTAGTGCATCAGCATCCGCTGGATGGCCTGCGCCGTCAGGTCTCCGCAGGCGGCAATATCGGCGAACGTCTGATGGCCACCGGCGCACGTCACTACGGCGACATCCGCGCCACCGCGCAGCGCTGGCTGGAGGAGGTAGAGATCCCTGCCTCGCGTATCGACGATCTACCCACCACCTTTTCCGGCGGCATGCAGCAGCGCCTGCAGATTGCCCGCAACCTCGTCACCCATCCCAAACTGGTGTTTATGGACGAACCTACCGGCGGGCTGGACGTTTCCGTACAGGCCAAACTGCTGGACCTGCTGCGCGGCCTGGTGGTGGAACTGGATCTGGCGGTAGTGATTGTCACCCACGATTTGGGCGTCGCGCGCCTGCTGGCCGACCGCTTGCTGGTGATGAAGCAAGGTCAGGTGGTGGAAAGTGGGTTAACCGACCGCGTGCTCGACGATCCGCATCATCCGTATACCCAGCTTCTGGTGTCGTCGGTGTTGCAGAACTGATTTTTTGTTGTGCCGGATGGCGGCTACGCCTTATCCGGCCTACGGAGCGGCATCGGTTGTAGGCCTGATAAGCGAAGCGCCATCAGGCAATCGAACGCAAAAATGTCTAAAGAGGCTAAAAATGAACGCGATCCGCGTTGAAAATGTCAGTAAAACCTTTGTCCTGCATCAGCAAAACGGCGTGCGTCTGCCGGTGCTGCAAAACGCCACTCTGGACGTTAAAAGCGGCGAATGCGTGGTGCTGCACGGTCACTCGGGCAGCGGCAAATCCACATTGCTGCGTTCGCTGTACGCCAACTACCTGCCGGATGAAGGACACATCCACATCCGCCACAGCGATGAATGGGTTGATCTGGTGCAGGCCCCGGCGCGCAAAGTACTGGAAGTTCGCCGTTCAACCATCGGCTGGGTGAGCCAGTTCCTGCGCGTGATCCCGAGGATTTCCGCGCTGGATGTGGTGATGCAACCGCTGCTGGATCTGGGGGTCTCCCGTGAGGAGTGTGCAGCCAAAGCAGCTAACCTGCTTACCCGCCTGAACGTGCCGGAGCGGTTGTGGCACCTGGCGCCGTCGACCTTTTCCGGCGGCGAACAGCAGCGCGTCAACATCGCTCGCGGGTTTATCGTCGATTACCCAATTCTTCTGCTTGATGAGCCTACCGCCTCGCTGGACGCCAAAAATAGCGCCGCCGTCGTCGCATTAATTGAAGAGGCGAAAGCCCGCGGCGCAGCAATTGTCGGCATTTTTCACGATCAAACCGTGCGCGACCGCGTAGCGGATCGTCTGCATCTGATGGGAACAACAGCATGATTATCAATAATGTAAAGCTGGTACTGGAAGATGAAGTGGTGCAAGGATCGCTGGAAATCGAGGGCGGGGTCATTCGCACCTTTGCAGAAAGTCCGAGCAGCCTACCTGAGGCGCTGGACGGCGAAGGCGGCTGGCTGCTACCAGGGCTTATCGAGCTGCATACCGATAATCTCGACAAATTTTTCACCCCGCGCCCGAAGGTAGACTGGCCTGCCCACTCGGCGATGAGCAGCCACGACGCGCTAATGGTCGCCAGCGGCATTACCACCGTGCTGGACGCGGTGGCAATTGGCGATGTGCGCGACGGCGGCGACCGTCTGGAAAATCTGGAGAAGATGATCAATGCGGTCGAAGAGACGCAAAAGCGCGGGGTCAATCGCGCCGAGCATCGCCTGCACCTGCGCTGTGAGCTGCCGCATCACACTACCCTGCCGCTGTTTGAAAAGCTGGTCGGCCGCGAGCCGGTAACGCTGGTGTCACTGATGGATCACTCGCCAGGCCAGCGTCAGTTCGCCAATCGCGAGAAGTACCGCGAGTATTATCAAGGCAAGTATTCGCTCACCGACGAGCAGATGGCCCGCTATGAAGAAGAACAGTTAGCGCTGGCGGCGCGTTGGTCACAGCCCAATCGCACGGCGATTGCCCAGATGTGTCGTGAGCGCCAGATTGCGCTGGCGAGCCATGATGATGCCACCCATGATCATGTGCTGGAATCGCACCAGCTTGGCAGCGTGATCGCCGAATTCCCCACTACCTTCGAAGCGGCTGAAGCCTCGCGCCAGCATGGTATGAACGTGCTGATGGGGGCGCCCAACATCGTGCGCGGAGGTTCTCACTCCGGCAACGTAGCGGCGCATAAGCTGGCTGAGCTGGGGCTTTTGGATATTCTCTCTTCCGACTATTACCCCGCCAGCCTGCTCGATGCGGCGTTTCGCGTAGCGGACGACGACGCCAACCGCTTTACGCTGCCACAGGCCATTCGTCTGGTGACCCGCAATCCGGCACGGGCATTAAATCTCGACGATCGTGGCGTTGTTGCCGAAGGCAAACGCGCGGATCTGGTGCTGGCACACCGCAAAGGCGGCAACATCCATATCGACCACGTCTGGCGTCAGGGCAAAAGGGTATTCTGACTATGGGTAAACTGATCTGGCTGATGGGGCCATCCGGCTCCGGTAAGGACAGTCTGCTGGCCGAACTCCGCCAGCAGGAACCGGCGCAACTGCTGGTAGCGCACCGTTACATCACCCGCGCCGCCAACGCCGGGAATGAAAATCATATTGCGCTGAGCGAACAAGAATTTTTTACCCGCGCCGGGCAGAACCTGCTGGCGCTAAGCTGGCACGCCAATGGCTTCTACTACGGCGTTGGCGTGGAGATTGACCTCTGGCTACACGCCGGTTTTGATGTGGTGGTCAACGGCTCACGGGCGCATCTGCCCCAGGCGCAGGCCCGTTACGGCGCATCTTTACTCCCCATTTGCTTACAGGTTTCTCCGGCAATTTTACGCCAGCGCTTGCAGGCTCGCGGACGGGAGAGCGAGACGGAAATCGCCGCCCGTCTTGAGCGCGCAGCCCGCTACGCCCCGTATGACTGCCACGTCCTGAACAACGATGGAAGTTTGCTACAGTCTGTCGATACACTACTCACACTGATGGGACGCAAGGAGAAGAAACATGTCTGTCTGTGAATTACGCCGCGCTACGCTATACGATACCGATGCGGTTTATGCGCTCATCTGTGAGTTGAAACAGGGTCAATTCGACCTGCAGGCCTTTAGTGCCGGATACGCCGCAAATCTGCAAGATCCCAATATGCACTACCAACTGGCGCAGCTCGACGGACAAGTCGTCGGCTTGATCGGTCTGCACCTGCAGTTTCATCTGCACCACGCTAACTGGATTGGTGAAATACAGGAACTGGTGGTGATGCCGCAGGCGCGAGGATTAACGGTAGGCAGTCAGTTACTGGCCTGGGCCGAAGCCACCGCGCGCGAAGCGGGTGCAGAGATGACCGAGCTTTCCACCAGCACTCAACGCCTTAACGCTCACCGTTTTTATCAGCGCGAAGGCTATACCCAGAGCCATTTTCGCTTCACTAAACCGTTGTAGGGGGAGCCATGAGTCTGACCATTACGCTGACGGGAACGGGCGGCGCGCAGCTGGTGCCGACATTTGGCTGCGACTGTGCGGCCTGCCAACGAGCACGCTTACAGGTGCAATACCGTCGACGCCCTTGTAGCGGGGTGGTCAGGTTCAATAATGCGGTGACGCTGCTGGACGCGGGGATCCCGCATCTGATGAACGACTGGCCGGCGGGCAGCTTCCAGCAGTTTCTGCTGACCCACTATCATATGGATCATGTGCA
Organism: Citrobacter sp. Cpo012; assembly: GCF_030333015.1. Classification (NCBI taxonomy): domain Bacteria; kingdom Pseudomonadati; phylum Pseudomonadota; class Gammaproteobacteria; order Enterobacterales; family Enterobacteriaceae; genus Citrobacter; species Citrobacter sp. Cpo012. Next base: position 39,068 of record NZ_JAOWGR010000035.1, read on the forward strand.
AGGGCTGTTTCCGTTGCGCTGGGGTGTCGGGGCGACCATCCCGGTGTACGGTCCGCCGGATGAACAGGGTTGCGACGATCTGTTTAAGCATCCCGGCATCCTCGATTTTAGCCATACCGTGGCACCGTTCGTGGTGTTCGACCTGCAAGGATTGCAGGTAACGCCGCTACCGCTCAACCATTCAAAGCTGACGTTTGGTTATCTGCTGGAGACCGCACATAGCCGCGTGGCGTGGCTCTCCGATACCGCCGGACTTCCCGACAAGACGTTGAAGTTTCTCCACAATAACCAGCCTCAGGTGATTATCATTGACTGCAGCCATGCCCCGCGCGCCGAGCCACCGCGCAATCATTGTGATTTAAACACCGTTATCGCATTGAACGACGTCATCCGCTGCCCACGGGTGATCCTGACGCATATCAGCCATCAGTTTGATCTGTGGATGATGGAACATCCGCTACCAGTAGGGTTTGAGGCAGGATATGACGGAATGGAGATTGTGCTGGAGTAAGGAAATTTGCCGGATGCGATGAAAACATCTTATCCGGCCTACAAACAGATGATTAAGCGACTTTTTTTGCGCCGACATCTCGCTGCGCAATAAAATCTTTAACTGAAACAATCCGGTTCAGTTCTTCTTGCGCCCGCATGTCATTTTCAACTTCCCACAGGTCAACCGCCGCCTGTAGGTTACGCCAGAAATCAACGGAGGTATCGAACGCTTTTGCCAAACGAAACGCCATATCCGTTGTTAATTTGCGATTATTGTTGACCAGTGCGCTCACTGTATTGCGGTGAACATGCAGAATTTCAGCCAGATCGTTGATTTTCAGATCAAGCGGTTCCAGGTATTCATATTGCAGGATATCACCCACAGTCGTTGGTTTTCTGGATGCCTGTTTCATATCGTTACCTTACGTTTTCTCTAATAGATGTGTGGATCTAAGTACACATCTTCGGCCTTACCATTAATCCATTTAAATATTAATCGGTACTGCTTGTTTACTCTGATTGAAGAATATTCCTGTAATTTTCCGGTTAACTCTTCATATCTGTTACCGGGTGGCGAGCGCAAATCCCGATGCGAAACAGCCGCATTAATGATATCCAGCTTTCTGGCTAATGCAGTGTGAATATCCGCAGGTATTTTTCTGTGCGATGTCGCCCGTTCAAAAAAATCTTCAAGCCATGTATCCCGAAAATTTCTGATATTTAATGATTTAGACATTCCATTGCCAGCACCACTTCCATAAGCATAGAGAGATTGTAGTGCATACATGCACTGTGCTCAAGTGCATTCATTAACATAAAATGGTGAGCTGTTGGGCGAGCAGGTAAATCCCTGCCAGAAAGATAAAATACCCATAAATTTAAATCGTTACCGCTAACGATCGTAATCTTCTTCCATTCTGCGCTCTTCGTCTTCTAACTGACGCCGTTCTTGATCGAGCTGGCGCTGACGGTCATCCAGTTGGCGACGTCGATCTTCAAACTGGCGGCGGCGATTGTCATATTGCCTGCGCCGGTCGTCACTCATCTGGCGCTGCCAGCTTTCGTCACGGGAGTCATCATAATCCCGCCCGTTGTTCGGTTTGTATGCGTCGTTAATCGCCTGCTGAATATTACCAATGGCGTCATCGATAATATCCGCCTGTGCCGATACGGTGGTCAGCATTAGCAAACTAAAAAGAAGGAATGTCGCGGAGCGTTGCATAAAACCAGCCTCATCAAGAAACTCGCCCCACGGTAATCAAAGCGTATTTGCGCGGGTAGCGGAGGAATCTCAATTACGCGAATGCCGCAGCGCCTGCGCCAGCTCTCCCCGAGTAAAAGGCTTACGCAATAGCGCCACATCCGGCAACGCCGGGTTATGCGCCGGACGTAAATCCTGACCGCTTATCAGCAGGATGGACAACTGCGGATAATGTGCCTGAGCATGGTTAACCACATCCACGCCGCTTAAACCACCTGGCAGCATTAAGTCGCTGATAAAAATATCAATCTCGGATGAAGCCGCCAGCATATGCATCGCCTGTTCCCCGTTTGCGGCCTCTAACGTCAGGTAGCCCAGCAGGTGTAATTGCTCGCACAACGTCTGGCGTACATCGTCTTCATCCTCAAGCACCAACACCAGTTTTTCACCGCTGTTCGCCGCATGTACCGCCACCGGTTCTGCCTGAGCCTGCACCGGCACAACGGCACGAGGCAGTTGTAGCCTGACCGTCGTTCCCTGCCCGGGAGCGCTTTCAATCTCCACCCGACCTCCGGACTGGCGCACAAAACCGTAAACCATCGACAGCCCCAGTCCGCTGCCGCTACCGGTCTGTTTGGTGGTGAAAAACGGCTCGAAGACCTGGGCTTTCACCTCCTGTGACATCCCGCTCCCCTGGTCGGCAACCTCCAGCATCACCATATCCTGCTTGCGCCCATCGCTGCGCGTGACCCGCTGATTCCAGGTACGGATTTTAATCGTGCCCGCCTGCCCGTCCATGGCATCACGGGCGTTCATCACCAGATTGATAATGGCGTTTTCCAGTTGGCTGACGTCAATCCACGCGGGCCAGGCGGGAGACTGGGCTTCAATCTCCAGCGTCAACGTGGCCGGAAGAGAGTGGCGCATCAGTTCGCCCAGATTTTCCAGCAGCGTTTTCAGCTCCACCGCATGAGGGTGCAGCGACTGTTTGCGCGAAAAGGCCAGCAGTCGCTGGGTAAGCAGCGCCCCACGCTCGGCGGCTTTTAGCGCCCGATTGACCCGCGGCGCGTCGGGAGAATCCTGATCCACCAAATCCAGGCTGCCAATAATAACCGCCAGCAGGTTATTGAAATCATGTGCTAATCCACCCGTCAGTTGCCCCACCGCCTTCAGCTTTTGGCTGTGCAACAGCGCCTCTTCCAGCCCCTGACGCTCGGTGCGATCGATTTCCATCTGGCTGGTTTTTTCTTTTAGCAGTCGGGTGGTGTGCTCCAGCGACGCCGTATTCCGGGCAAAGACGCTAAAGGCGCGGGCCAGCTCGCCTAACTCATCGCGACGCTGCAGGGCCGGGACGCTGACGTCTGATTCACCGTGCGCCAGCCGGGTCATCGCCCGTGAAATGGCCGTCAGGTTGGAACCGAGATTACGGTAGATATACCACCCGGCAAAACCGGTGATCACCACCGCCAGCAACGCAAACACTAAAATAAACAACGCGCCGGATTGCAGTTCCTGATGGCTTTGCGCCACCCGTTGCTCTGAGATCAGCGCCACCTGCGAGGCATACTGATTGATATCGCTGTTGAGGATCGCCACCAGCGCTTTGATATGAAACATATACCAGTTGATGGCCAAATCGCTCTGCTCCAGCGCGGAAGAGAGCGGCTCCAGCTTATGCAGCTCCTGGTTGAAGTCGTTGAGGATACCGCTAATTAGCGGACTAGCATGGCGCAAGGGAAGCGCAGGCATCACCGCATCCAGTTGTTTCACCACCGAACGCGGCGTGGGCGTGTCGATGGCGGCAACAATTAAGCGGTCCATCTGCCCCAGCAGCGCATCATCCTGCGCGCCGGTCAACTTTTGCAGATGACGTAAATAGCTTTGATTTTGATACAGCGAACTGAGCAGCGCGTTACGTTCCAGATGTCGCCGCTGCCCGCGCTGCAACATCCCTTCTACGCTGCTTTGTAGTTCATTACTGCGCTGGATAATACGCTCGACCAGCACCGGCTCTTGCTGTGCCAGCGGCGCGGTAGCCAGTTGTTCCAGCGACTGCTTCAGCGCCCTTTGCGTCTCCTGCAGCCGCTCCGCTTCCCCTTTGTATTCCAGCGCCCCGACCACCTGCGACAGCCGCACCGCCGCTGTCGCCACGTTCGCCGTATCCCGCGCCAGGTTCATGCTGCCGGTCATGTCGTCAACGGTTTGCTGCTGCACCTGCTCCTGAATCTGACTGGCATGCTGAAAACCCAGCACCGCCACGCCGCTCACCATCAGCGTGACAGCCACCACCAGCAGATTGAAGAACAGCAATCGTCCGCGCGCACTGGCGAAAAAGTGACGTCCCGGTTGCGGCATATCACGCTCCGTGAAGAAAAATCGCAATATGACAAATATGAACGGCTTCTGACATTTTGCATTTACATTCCTGTGATGGACTGCTGATATCGGCCACCCCACAGGAGATCCGCCATGAGCAGGACACCGGTTCTGGAGATGCGCAACATTGCTAAAGCGTTTGGCAAATTTTACGCGCTGAAAGGGGTCGATTTAACGGTCTGGCCGGGCGAGATTCATGCCCTGATGGGCGAGAATGGCGCGGGGAAGAGCACCCTGATGAAGATCCTCGCAGGCGCCTATACCGCCACCAGCGGTGAGATCCTGATTGACGGTCAGCCGTTCCATATTCGCGGTCCCAAAGATGCACTTAGCGCAGGCATCACGCTGATTTATCAGGAGATGCAGCTCGCGCCGAACCTGACGGTAGCGGAAAATATCTTTCTTGGCAGCGAGCTGTCGCGCGGCGGGCTGGTCCAGCGTAAAGAGATGGTGATGCAGTCGCAGAAAGTCATCGACCGACTCGGCGCCCAGTTTAAGGCCAGCGACCGTGTGATGACATTGACCATCGCCGAACAGCAGCAAGTGGAAATTGCCCGTGCCCTGCACCGTAAAAGCCGCATTCTGGTAATGGATGAACCCACCGCCGCCCTCTCCTCACGTGAAACCCACCGCCTGTTTGAACTGATCATGCGCCTGCGCGATGAGGGGATGGCGATTATCTACATCAGCCATCGCATGGCGGAAGTGTACGAACTTTCGGACCGCGTCAGCGTCCTGCGTGACGGGCAATATGTTGGCAGCCTGACCCGCGACAAGCTCAACGCCTCGGAGCTGGTACGCATGATGGTGGGCCGTCCGTTGAGCGATCTGTTCAACAAAGAGCGCGACATTCCCTTAGGTAAAGCACGCCTCAATGTTCATCACCTGACCGACGGCCATAAAGTCCAGCCGTGCAGCTTGCTGGTGCGCTCCGGGGAGATCGTCGGCCTGGCCGGGCTAGTCGGTGCCGGGCGTTCTGAACTGGCTCAGCTTATTTTTGGCGTGCGTAAAGCCATCGGCGGCATGATTGAAGTAGACGGTGAACCGGTAGTGATCCACTCCCCCCGCGAGGCGATTGACCACGGCATTGGCTTTCTGACGGAAAACCGCAAAGAACAGGGATTATTTTTAGAGCTGGCAGCGGCAGAAAACATCACCATGGCAAGGTTGGAGCGTGACGCCAACTGGGGCATGCTCGATCGCAAAAAGGCGCAGGCTATTTCCGATGACGCCATCAAGCTGCTCAACATCCGCGTGCCGCACGCACAGGTACGCGCGGGCGGGCTGTCCGGCGGAAATCAGCAAAAACTGCTGATTTCACGCTGGGTCGCGATCGGCCCACGTATTTTGATCCTCGATGAACCCACGCGCGGCGTGGACGTCGGTGCCAAAAGCGAGATCTACCGGATCATGAACGATATGGCGCGCAAAGGCGTAGCGATCTTGATGATCTCCAGCGAGCTGCCGGAAGTCGTCGGTATGAGCGATCGCGTGTACGTCATGCGGGAAGGCAGTATTGCCGGCGAGCTGAACGGACAAAGCATTACCCAGGAAAATATTATGACGCTGGCAACCGGCGTGAACGACTCCCACCATCAGGCGGTACCCCATGAATAATCCAACCACTCCCCAGCAGGTGGCGAAATCCGCCTCCGCAAAAAAAATGCTGATGAGCGATCTGATGCAAACGGTCGGCATCTTACCGATTCTCATCCTGATTGTGGCGGTATTTGGCTTTATCGCGCCTAACTTTTTTACCGAAAGCAACCTGCTGAATATTACCCGTCAGGCCTCAATCAACATCGTGCTGGCGGCTGGCATGACCTTCATTATTTTGACCGGTGGGATCGACCTCTCGGTTGGCTCGATTCTCGGTACCACCGCTGTCGCAGCCATGGTCGTTTCTCTTATTCCTGAGCTTGCCATGCTATCGATTCCGGCGGCGCTGATGCTCGGTCTGGTGCTGGGATTGTTTAACGGCGCGCTGGTTGCTTTTGCCGGACTACCGCCGTTTATCGTCACGCTTGGAACCTATACGGCGCTGCGCGGTGCGGCCTATCTGCTGGCCGACGGAACAACGGTTATTAACTCCAATATCAGCTTTGAGTGGATCGGTAACAACTATCTCGGCCCGGTTCCGTGGCTGGTAGTCATTGCGCTGGCGGTGGTGGTGGTGTGCTGGTTCATTCTGCGCCGCACCACGCTCGGCGTTCATATCTACGCGGTCGGCGGCAATATGCAGGCCGCACGTTTAACCGGGATCAAAGTGTGGCTGGTGCTGCTGTTCGTCTACGGCATGAGCGGTTTGCTCTCAGGTCTTGGCGGGGTGATGAGCGCCTCGCGGCTGTATAGCGCCAACGGCAACTTAGGCATGGGTTACGAGCTGGACGCCATCGCGGCGGTGATCCTCGGCGGCACCAGCTTTGTTGGCGGGATCGGCACCATCACCGGCACGCTGGTGGGGGCGTTGATAATCGCCACGCTCAATAACGGCATGACGCTGATGGGCGTCTCCTATTTCTGGCAATTGGTGATCAAAGGGGCGGTGATCATCATAGCGGTGCTGATCGACAAATACCGTACCCGACACCATCAAAGTGCATAGACAAGCTTACTGGCCTGCTCATTCGTAGGCCTGATAAGCGCAGCGCCATCAGGCGTATAACAACAATACCCTACGTGAGGAAACGAGTATGCGTTTGAAGCCATTAGTAACCGCGCTCTGTGCTGGCGCCCTGCTTGCTGCAGCTCCGTTTGTGCAGGCAAAAGAACTGAAATCGATCGGCGTTACGGTGGGCGATCTGGCCAACCCGTTCTTCGTGCAGATCACCAAAGGCGCGGAGCTGGAAGCACGCAAGCTGGCAGGTGATAGCGTTAAAGTAACGCTGGTTTCCAGCGGCTACGATCTGGGGCAACAGGTGTCGCAGATCGACAACTTTATTGCCGCCAAAGTCGACATGATTATCCTTAACGCCGCCGACTCCAAAGGCATCGGCCCGGCGGTAAAACGCGCGAAAGACGCCGGGATCGTGGTGGTTGCCGTTGACGTGGCAGCGGAAGGCGCAGACGCGACCATTACCTCCGATAACACCCAGGCAGGTGAAATGGCCTGTAAATACATTACCGACCGCCTGAAAGGCAAAGGCAACGTCGTCATCATCAACGGGCCGCCGGTTTCCGCCGTCCAGAACCGCGTGGAAGGCTGCCAGACTGAGTTTAAACGCCACCCTGATATCAAGGTGCTGTCGCATAACCAAAACGCCAAAGGCAGTCGCGAAGGCGGGCTGGAGATCATGACCGCGCTGCTGGCGGCGAATCCGAAGATCGACGGCGTATTTGCCATTAACGATCCGACGGCGATCGGTGCCGATCTGGCGGCAAAACAGGCGCAGCGTAGTGAATTCTTTATTGTCGGCGTAGATGGATCCCCGGACGGTGAAGAAGCGCTGAAACGCGAAAACTCACTATTTGTGGCGACTCCGGCACAAGATCCGCAGGTGATGGCTGCCAAAGCGGTCGAAATCGGCTATGACATATTGCAGGGGAAACCCGCCCCGAAAGAACCCGTACTGATCCCGGTGACGATGATCGATAAAAACAACGTCGGCAGTTATAAGGGTTGGACGGTGAAATAGCCCGCCACAACAACGCCGGATGGCGGCAAAAATGCCCTATCCGGCCTACAAGATCGCTATGAATTTGTAGGCCGGATAAGCGCGGCGCCATCCGGCATTATATTAAGGAGGATTCAGCCGATGAAACGCTCCGCAATAAACGAGATCCTTGGCCACACGCGCCAGTTTTTCTCTCAGCACGACGTGCATCTCCCCCCTTTTGCCAGCTTCCCCCCGACCCAATGGCGCAAGCTTGATGCCACAGCCTGGAGCGAAGTGTTCGACCTTAAGCTCGGTTGGGATGTCACCGCATTTGGCGGCAACAATTTTGCCGCGCAAGGGTTAACGCTGTTCACTCTGCGTAATGGCTCGCCGAAAGGCATGCCTTACGAGAAATGCTACGCCGAGAAAATCATGCATGTTCGCGATGCGCAGGTCACGCCGATGCATTTTCACTGGCGCAAACGCGAAGACATTATCAATCGCGGCGGCGGCAATTTAATTGTGGAACTGTGGAATGCGGGGATCCGGGAACAAACGGAGGAGACCGACGTCAGCGTAGTGATTGACGGCTGTCGGCAAACCCATGCAGCGGGCAGTCAGTTACGCCTGACGCCGGGTGAAAGCATCTGCCTGCCGCCGGGCCTGTATCACAGCTTCTGGGCGGAAGAAGGTTTTGGCGACGTGCTGGTCGGCGAGGTTTCTTCTGTTAATGACGACGACCACGATAACCACTTTTTGCAACCGATCGCCCGCTATAACGACATTGAAGAAGACGAGCCGGCGCAGCTGGTGCTGTGTAACGAATATCGCCTGTTCCGCTAACCAAGGAGCGCATTATGCCGTTGATATCTCTCGCTGATGGTCTTGCACATGCCCGTGAGCATCACTATGCCTTAGGGGCATTTAATGTTCTGGATTCACACTTCCTGCGCGCGCTGTTTGCCGCGGCAAAGCAGGAACGTTCGCCGTTTATCATCAATATCGCCGAAGTACATTTTAAATATATCTCGCTGGATTCTCTGGTCGAAGCGGTCAAGTTCGAAGCCGCGCGGCATGACATTCCGGTGGTGCTAAACCTTGACCACGGCCTGCACTTTGAGTCGGTAGTTCGGGCACTACGCTTAGGGTTCAGTTCAGTGATGTTCGATGGCTCCACGCTGGAGTATGAAGAAAATATCCGCCAGACCCGAGAAGTGGTGAAGATGTGCCACGCCGTCGGCGTGTCGGTGGAAGCCGAACTGGGTGCGGTGGGCGGTGATGAGGGCGGCGCGCTGTACGGTCATGCCGACGAGTCGCTGTTTACCGACCCGATGATGGCGCGCGATTTCGTCGACAGAACCAGGATTGACGCGCTGGCGGTCGCCATTGGCAATGCCCACGGCAAATACAAAGGCGAACCGCTGCTCGACTTCCCGCGTCTGGACGCCATTCGCCAGCAGGCGGCAATCCCGCTGGTACTGCACGGCGGCTCCGGCATTAGCGACGACGATTTCAAGCGCGCGATTGAACTCGGCATTCACAAAATCAACTTCTATACCGGCATGTCGCAGGCGGCGCTGTCGGCGGTAGAAACGCGGATGGCGAATCGCCAGCCGCTGTACGACGAATTCGCCGAACTGCTGCTCGGCATTGAAGAGGCCATTACCGATACCGTTTCGGAACAGATGCGCATTTTTGGCAGCGCGGGACGGGTCTGATGGAACGCAAAGGCGTTATCGCCGCAGGCAACATGCTGGTCGATCACGTGCATCAAATTGTGCAGTGGCCGGAACGTGGCTGGCTGGCGGAAATCACCCGTAGCGAACGCGCCACGGGCGGTGCGCCGCTTAATGTGCTGCTGACGCTGGCAAAAATGCACACTGGGCTGCCGTTGCAGGCAGTGGGGTTAATCGGTCAGGACAGCGACGGCGACTACATTATGGCGATGCTGGAGCAGTATCACGTTAATCGCCAACACGTGCAGCGCACCACATTCGCCCCCACGTCGATGTCGCAGGTGATGACCGATCCCAGCGGTCAGCGCACCTTTTTCCACTCGCCCGGTGCCAATCGGCTACTCGATCTGCCTGCGTTTGAGCAACTGGATACCTCGATGAAAATCTTCCATCTGGGATATCTGCTGCTGCTCGACAGTCTGGACATGCCGGATGAGGAGTACGGGACGCGTAGCGCACGGCTGCTGGCGCAAATGCGCGACAACGGCTTTGAAACATCGCTGGATCTGGTCTCACGCAAGGGCGATCCGCGCTATCAACCGCTGGTGATGCCAGCCCTGCGCCATCTCGACTATCTGGTGATTAACGAGCTGGAAGCCGGGGAGTTCAGCGGGCTGGAGATCCGCCAGCCCAACGGCGAACTGCATATTGCGCACATCGCCACCGCCGCACGCGAATTATTGGATGCAGGTGTACGCCAGCGGGTGGTGATCCACTGTCCGGAAGGTGCCTGGGGTGAAGCACCGGATCTGCCGGGCGTCTGGATCCCGTCGCAGTACCTGGCGCAGGAGGAGATCGTTGGCAGCGTCGGAGCGGGAGATGCGTTTTGCGCTGGATTTTTGTATGGCTGTCATGAGCGCTGGTCGCTGACGGACAGCGTCAGGTTGGCACACGCCTGTGCGCGGGCAAGCTTGCTGTGCGCGAATGCGATAGATGGCGCGAAGACGCTGGCAGAGTTGAAAGCAGAAATGGCTGACGCCTGATGCGCTACGCTTATCAGGCCTACGGAGTTGTTATCGCTTTTGTAGGCCGGATAAGGCGTTTACGCCGCATCCGGCAACTGCGCACGATCACGCCGCCTTATCGTGATGCTGCACGTCGGCGGCAAACACATAACCCAGCCCACGCAGGGTTTTGATCAACATTGGCTGGTGCGGGTTGTTCTCTATTTTTCGCCGCAGCCGCATGATTAACACGTCAATAGTGCGGTCAAACACCTCAACGCTGTCGCTGCGCGTCAGCTCCAGCAGCTGTTCCCGGCTCAGCACCCGCCGGGCATTTTGGGCCAGCGCCAACAGCAGGCTGTATTCCCCTTGCGTCAACTCCACCTTCAACTGCTGGGGATTATGTAACTGGCAACCGGCGGTATCAAGATGCCAGCCATTAAAAGAAAGCCCCGTGGTCTGTGGGCCGCCGCTTTCTGCCGTTAACACGCCAACGCGTCTGAGCACCGCCTTTACCCGCGCCACCAGCACCCGCGCATTGAACGGCTTACCGATATAGTCGTCAGCCCCCATTTCCAGCCCAACAACCACATCCGACTCGCTGCCAAGCCCGGTCAGCATCACCACCGGTAATCCGGGTCTCATCTTTTGCACCTGCTGCAACACCATCAGACCGTTGATATCGGGCAACATCATGTCCAGCAATACCAGAGCGATATCCGGCTGAGTCTCAATGCAGCGCAGCGCCTCCTGCCCGGTGTGACAGGCGGTCACCGTAAAGACGTGTTCGCTCAGCACATCCTGTAAAAGCGTGCAGACAGCGATGTCATCATCCACAACCAGTATGGCTGGCTTCATTGTTTTTCCCCATTTCTGGCCAACTTAAATGAGTGTGATTGATTCTGCACAGAGTGACAGCGATAAGGCACAAGGATGTGCGGGAAACATAACCTCGGTCACACTGCCGGGGCGTCACGTATTGGAGATTCGTCACGTCAAATATGACGACAGACTGTTTTTCGTCAGGGTTTTGCGCAAAATTCGCCCGTAATATCGACTAATGCCCCTGATAAAAACATGGCATAAAAGATGCATAACAAAAACGACAAGCGCGTATGCGCGATTTGATTAACTGGAGCGAGACCGATGAAAAAAGTCGTCACGGTTTGCCCATATTGCGCATCAGGTTGCAAAATCAACCTGGTGGTCGATAACGGCAAAATCGTCCGGGCTGAAGCGGCGCAGGGGAAAACCAACCAGGGTACCCTGTGTCTGAAGGGCTACTATGGCTGGGATTTTATCAATGATACCCAGATCCTGACCCCTCGTCTGAAAACCCCTATGATCCGTCGCCAGCGTGGCGGCAAACTGGAATCCGTTTCCTGGGATGAAGCGCTTGATTACGTCGCCAGTCGTCTGAGCGCCATCAAAGCGAAGTATGGCCCGGACGCTATTCAGACGACCGGTTCATCTCGCGGTACGGGTAACGAAACCAACTATGTAATGCAAAAATTCGCGCGCGCCGTTATTGGTACCAATAACGTTGACTGCTGCGCTCGCGTCTGACACGGCCCATCGGTTGCAGGTCTGCACCAATCGGTCGGTAACGGCGCAATGAGTAATGCTATCAATGAAATTGATAACACAGATTTAGTATTCATCTTCGGGTACAACCCGGCGGACTCCCACCCGATCGTGGCGAATCACGTGATTAATGCTAAACGTAACGGGGCGAAAATCATCGTCTGCGATCCGCGCAAAATTGAAACCGCGCGTATTGCCGACATGCACATCGCGTTGAAAAACGGCTCGAACATCGCGCTGCTCAATGCTATGGGTCATGTCATCATCGAAGAAAAACTGTATGACCAGGCGTTCGTCGCCTCCCGTACGGAAGGATTCGAAGAGTACAGCAAGATCGTCGAAGGCTACACGCCGGAGTCCGTCGAAGATATCACTGGCGTTAGCGCGCAGGATATTCGTCAGGCTGCACGTATGTATGCCACGGCGAAAAGCGCGGCAATCCTGTGGGGCATGGGTGTTACCCAGTTCTATCAGGGCGTGGAAACCGTGCGTTCACTGACCAGCCTCGCAATGCTGACCGGCAACCTCGGTAAGCCGAGCGTGGGCGTTAACCCGGTTCGTGGGCAGAACAACGTTCAGGGCGCATGTGACATGGGCGCGCTGCCGGATACCTATCCGGGCTATCAGTATGTGAAAGATCCGGCTAACCGCGAGAAGTTCGCTAAAGCCTGGGGCGTGGAAAGTCTGCCTGCTCATACCGGCTATCGCATCAGCGAACTGCCGCACCGTGCAGCGCATGGCGAAGTACGCGCGGCGTACATCATGGGTGAAGATCCATTACAAACCGATGCTGAACTCTCCGCAGTGCGCAAAGGCTTTGAGGATCTGGAACTGGTCATCGTGCAGGATATCTTCATGACCAAAACTGCCGCTGCCGCAGACGTTATTTTACCGTCTACGTCATGGGGTGAGCATGAAGGCGTATTCTCCGCAGCTGACCGTGGCTTCCAGCGCTTCTTTAAAGCCGTTGAGCCGAAGTGGGATCTGAAAACGGACTGGCAGATTATCAGTGAAATCGCCACCCGTATGGGCTACCCGATGCACTACAACAACACCCAGGAAATCTGGGACGAGTTGCGTCATCTGTGCCCGGATTTCTACGGTGCCACTTACGAGAAAATGGGCGAACTGGGTTATATCCAGTGGCCTTGCCGCGACACCTCCGAGGCCGACCAGGGTACGTCTTATCTCTTCAAAGAGAAGTTCGACACCCCGAACGGCCTGGCGCAGTTCTTCACCTGCGACTGGGTAGCGCCAATCGACAAACTCACTGAGGAGTACCCGATGGTACTGTCTACAGTGCGTGAAGTCGGCCACTACTCTTGCCGTTCGATGACCGGTAACTGTGCGGCGTTGGCCGCGCTGGCGGATGAACCGGGCTATGCCCAGATCAACACCGCCGACGCAGAACGCCTGGGCATCCAGGATGAAGAGCTGGTGTGGGTGAACTCGCGTAAAGGCCGGGTCATTACCCGTGCGGCAGTCAGCGATCGTCCAAACAAAGGCGCGATTTACATGACCTACCAGTGGTGGATTGGCGCATGTAATGAACTGGTAACCGAGAACTTAAGTCCGATTACCAAAACGCCGGAGTACAAGTACTGTGCTGTAAACGTTGAACGCATTGCCGATCAGCGCGCTGCCGAGCAGTATGTCATTGATGAGTACACCAAGCTGAAAGCCAGCCTGCGCGAAAGCGCGATGGGTTAAGCTTCCCCTGACGGCCTCCATTCGGAGGCCGTTTTTTTATGCATATAATCTCTCTATACTGTTCATTCCCTACACTAAATCTAAATATAAGATGAAACGACTTTTCGCCTTGATGGTGTTAATGACATGCTTTGTCCATGCCGAAGAGCCCGGTAGTCAGTTTTTGAAAGCCGCCGAGTCCGGAGACCGACGTGCACAATATTTCCTCGCTGATACCTGGTTTAGCTCAGGCGATTTGGGTAAAGCGGAATATTGGGCGCAAAAAGCCGCCGACAATGGTGATGCCGATGCTTACGCATTGCTGGCACAGATTAAGATTACCAATCCGGTCAGTCTGGATTACCCTCAGGCCAAAACGCTGGCGGAAAAAGCGACCCAGGCAGGCAGTAAAACCGGGGAAATTACGCTGGCGCGTATTCTGGTCAACACTCAGGCTGGACACACCGATTACCCCAAAGCCATTACCTTGCTGCAAAACGCCTCCGAGGACCTGGAAAACGACTCCGCCGTCGACGCGCAAATGCTGCTTGGGCTGATTTACGCCAACGGCGTGGGTATTCCCGCAGACGATGAGAAAGCGACGTGGTATTTCAAACGTAGCTCTGCCATTTCCCGCACCGGCTATTCCGAATACTGGGCCGGGATGATGTTCTTAAACGGTGAGCAGGGTTTTATCGTGAAGAATAAACAGAAGGCACTGCACTGGCTGAATCTGAGCTGTACGGAAGGATTCGATACCGGCTGCGAAGAGTTTGATAAGTTAACCAACGGGTAGTCGTTGTAGGCCTGATAAGCGTAGCGCCATCAGGCAACCCGGAGCAGGTTGCCTGATGGCGGCGTTGCCTTATCCGGCCTACAAGGCGGTCTTATCAAACTTACCTAATACTTCGCGCTCATAGGCCAGCGCTTTTTTGCGGTCAAATTTGTGTTCCCACTTGGAGATAACCAGCACCGCCAGTGCGTTACCCACCACGTTCAGCGCGGTACGCGCCATGTCGAGGATACGGTCAACACCGGCAATAAACGCCAGGCCTTCCAGCGGGATCCCCACGCTGCCCAGCGTTGCCAGCAGCACCACGAATGATACGCCCGGCACGCCCGCAATCCCTTTCGAGGTCACCATCAACGTCAACACCAGCACGATTTCCTGCCACAGCGACAGGTCGATACCATACAGCTGCGCAATAAAGATCGCGGCAATACTCTGGTACAGCGTTGAACCATCAAGGTTGAATGAGTAGCCGGTCGGCACCACAAAGCTGGTGATTGAAGCCGGTGCGCCATAGGCTTCCATCTTCTCGATAATACGCGGCAGTACGCTCTCGGAGCTGGCGGTAGAGTAAGCCAGAATCAACTCGTCTTTCAGAATGCGGATCAGGATCCAAATGCTCAAACCGCAGATACGCGCGACAATCCCCAGCACCACCAGCGCGAAGAACAGGATGGCAAAGTGCACCAACAGCACCAGCTTCGCCAGCGGCCACAGGGAGGCAAAACCGAAGTTTGCGACGGTAACGGCAATCAGCGCGAAAACGCCGACTGGCGCATAACGCATAACCATGTGGGTCACTTTAAACATGGTTTCGGAAATAGAGCGGAACACGGTAACCAGCGGTTCGCGGTGAGTTGCCGGCAGGGAAGACAAACCTAAACCGAACAGCACCGAGAAGAAGATAATCGGCAGCATATCGCCTTTTGCCATCGAGGCGACGATATTGGTCGGCACCAGTGACAAAATTGTCCCCATCAAACCATGCGCGTGGCTCTGTACTTCTGCAGTCGTGCTTTGATATTTCGAAATATCCACGGTCGCCAGTTGCGACATATCAATCCCGGAACCCGGCTGGAACACATTAGCCAGCGTGATCCCAAGGATAATCGCCACGGTGGTGATCACTTCGAAATAGAGAATAGTTTTGGCGCCAATGCGGCCCAGCTGTTTTGCATCACCGACTCCGGCAATACCGACAACCAGCGTAGAGATGACAATGGGCACAACGATCATTTTGATCAGATGGATAAAGATATCGCCCGCCGGTGACAGCAGGTTTACAACCAGCCATTCACGGCTGTCACTATGGTAATGCAGGTAACTCCCTAGCAGAATGCCCAGCACCATGGCGATTAGAATCTGCCATGCCAGGCTGACTTTCAAATTTTTCATAACAACGGACTTCCTCGATGGAGCGCTATTCCACATGCGGTGTGTGGGAATAGTACATACTGAAAGGGTATGAATTGTGTTGCGTTCGTTTATGGAGTTTTTTAACGCTTATTATCATTATCATCTGCATGGCATTCCGCGCAACCCTCTAAGAACAGGGCTTTTGGCTGATTTTATGCATAAAAATGCAATTTTATCGCGGTATTGATGAATAACTTTTTGTTATAAAAGAATTTTAATATGTTCAAAAATGAAGAAGTCATGGTGTGAGTTTTTTTCGCCAATTTGTTCGTTTGCCTGTTTTTTAAACAGGCCAAATGATACAAATCACAAAAAAAACAAATTTATTTTTGCCGATTCTGCAATAACTTCGCCATATTAATAGAGTCAACGAGCTGTGCCCGGTTCACCCTAGGCGAGTTTAAATCCATAACCTTTTGCCACACTGAAATAGCCTGGGCGTAGTCTGCCTGCATAAACGCATCTGAGGCTAACAGCATCAGCGCTGTGACCTCTGCCGGATCCAGCGCCAGAGCCTTATCAATCATCTCGCGAGTGGGTGGCGTCATATGTTGTCCGGCCTGGTAATACAATACCGTTGCCATCGCGGAATAGATCTCAGCATTTTCACCGCCGACACGCAGCGCCTGCTCGTAGGCCAGCAGCGCATTATGATACGCGTTTTGCCAAAGATAGTACTCCCCGAGTTGCGCCCATTTCACGCCGTTCTGGGGATTAGCGCGAATCTGCGATTGCAGCAAAAGCAACTGTTTTTCCTGAACATTCTCATCGGAGAAAGCATGTAAAGGGTCCGCCAGTCTCGTCTGCTCCTGACGAACCGCCTGCCATTTTGGCGTCAACAAGTAGCCTCCAATGCAGGCCACAACCATCAGCACCGCCGCAGCGGTCAGCCGCTTCACAGGCAGTGGGCGTAAGAGCAGTTCGGACTGGTTCATTGTTCACCTTCCTCCGTATGCTGACGTCTTCTCACTCGCCAGACCACCACACCTACCAGCAATAACAACAGGCACGGTAACGCCCACAGCAGCAGCGTTTGCTCATTCAGCGGCGGATTATAACGAACGAAGTCACCGTAACGCTCGGTCATCCATGTCGTGATCTCGGCTTCGCTTTTCCCTTCCGCCACCATGCTATAAACCTGATGGCGCATACTGACCGCTACCGGCGCATTGGATTCCAGCAAGTTTTGGTTTTGACACTGCGGGCAGCGAAGCTGGCTGGCAATGGACAGCGCTTGTTCCTGCTGTTGCGGATTTTCAAAGCGCCAGGTATCCACAACCTGGGCATGTGTAGCGAAAGTGATGAAAAACAGGACGAGCGTTAAGAGTAAAAACTTTTTGCCGGATGGCGCTGCGCTTATCCGGCCTACGGTTCGCGCTACCTGTAGGCCGGATAAGGCGTTTACGCCGCCATCCGGCAACGTTGTAATTAATTTACGCATCGCGCTTTCTCCCTCGCCATCCGCTCAGCAGCGCGCCAAAGACCATTAATAGTCCCCCACCCCAAATCCAGCGCACGCCGGTCTGCACGTACAAACGCATGGCATAGCGGTCAGGTCCGGTTTTTTCACCCATTACCGCGTACCAGTCATGCATCAGATTCCAGCGGATCCCCGGCTCCATCATCTGTTGACGGCGCGCGGCATAGAAGCGCCTTTCAGGTTGCAGGCTGCCAATACGTTTCTCATTGTGCCACAGCGTGATCTGCGCTTTTTCACTGGTGTAGTTACCTTTGGCTTCCAGGTCGAGACGCTCAAAACGGAAAATGTAACCCGCCAGTTCAACCTGCTGCCCAGGGCTCAGGTTCAGGCTTATCTCCTGACGGCTACCGCTGGAAAAGACGATCCCCGCCGCAAACACCAGCACCCCGGCATGCGCCAGCAGTGCCGGAAGCTGGATGCGGAAAGACACGTTGCGGCTTCTGACCGTTGCCAGCACGATAACCAGCAGCATCAGCAGGCCAAAGGGCAGCGTAGCGCGATTAAAGTACGGTGCGCCTACGGAGAGCCGTCCCCAGCCGAACAGCCCGTAAATCATCGGGTAGAGCGTGCCAATCAACACAATCAGCAGCACCGCACTAAAGAGCAGCAGCGCAACCAGAATCAGCATCTCGCGTGACCAACCGCCAAAACGCGCATTCTGCCGGACTTGCTGGCCCCGCCAGGCGTACAGCCCGAGCGACGCCAGACTCAACACGGTAAACAGCGCAAACAGCGGCGCGGCGCGGACGTTATCCAACGCGAAAGCATGCACCGAAACGAGAATACCGGAACGTACAATCAGCGTCCCAAGCAGCGATAAAATCAGCGTGACGATCGCCAGCAACAGCGACCAGTGGCGGAAGATTCCGCGCTGGCGCGTGATATACAGGCTATGCAGCAGCGCGCTGGCGGAAAGCCAGGGTAATAAGGAGGCATTTTCAACCGGGTCCCAGAACCACCAGCCGCCCCAGCCCAGCTCGCAATAGGCCCACCAGGAGCCGAGGATAATCCCCAGCGTCAGCGCGCACCAGCCGGGCAGCGCCCAGCGCCAGCACACCCAGGCGCTCTGCGCATTAAAGTCACCACGTAGCAGCGAGGCCAGCGCCACGCCTGCCGCCACCATCAAACCACCGTAACCCAGATACAGCAGAGGTGGATGGAGGATTAACCCGAGATGTTGCAGCATCGGGTTAAGGTCGCGCCCTTCAATGGCAGGCGGGAAGATGCGCACGAACGGATCGGACCATACCACCACAAACAGCAGCAGCAGGGCCGTTATCATTGAAAGGACGCTGAGCGTCAGCGGAAACAGCGCGTCGGTATCACGCCGATAGCGTAAAGCGAACAGCGCGCTCCAGCCGGAAAGAAACAGCACCCACAGCAGCAGCGATCCTTCATGACCGCCCCACACCGCCGCCAGTTTTAATCCCCACGGCAGTAGACTGTAGCTGTGCTGAGCAACGTAGACCACCGAAAAGTCGCTGGTCAAAAAGCAGAATACCAGAATGGCAAAAGCCAGCAGTAGCAGGGTAAATTGCGCCCACACGCCCACCGTTGCAAGGCGCATCACCCCTTGCCAGCGCTGGCGGACACCCACCAACACGGCAAGCGGGGTCAACACGTTGACCCCAAGGCTTAATAACAGCGCCAGAAAACCGGCTTCAGGAAGGAGAACGTCCAGATATCACCTTACGCAACGGTTAGCTGACCCGCATAGAGTATAAAAAAACGCAGCAGCAGTACGCCGGTCAGGCTGGCGCCGCAGACTGCCAGCACGCCATGAAACGTCGAACTGCGGTTGGCCCAGGGTTTTAGCAGCATCGGCAGTATCAGCCCAAGCCCAGCCACGCCAAGCCAGAACCACCAGGTCCAGAATCCACCGCCCAGTGCCGCCTCCAGCGCGCGCATTTTGCCGTCATCACCCAGCGCCAGACCGACGAAGAACGCCGCCAGCAGGAAGATCTCCAGCCATACCACCGGGACTTCCATACGATGCACAAAGTGCGCTTCGGTACTGTGCGGGTTGCTACGATGGCGTAACGCCATGGCGATCAGCGCCACCGCGGCGCCGGAGGAGATCCCAGAGAACAGGAACAGCACCGGCAGGATCGGGTTATTCAGGAACGGGTAAGATTTCAGCGCCGACAGCAGAAAGCCGGTGTACGCCCCGAGTAGGACCGCCAGCACCAGCATTAACGTCTCAAGCACACGATGGAACGGCCCTATCAACGTCAATACTTTCTGCACGATACCTAACCGCGGCAGCCAGCGCTGTTGCAGAGCAATCACCTCTTTTTCAAAGATTTTTGCCAGCCACAGCACTAACACCACCATGTACAACTGGAACAGCATGACCCCCATCGACATCACCGAAGTGAAGCTGTAGTGGAACATCAGTTTCCAGAAGGTCCATGGACGCGTCAGGTGGAACACCAGAATCAACAGACCGAGGATAATCGCCCCCGGCCCTAACACCAGCGTAGTGCGCAGCAGCGTGCTGTCCGAACCGCCCGCCTCCGGATGGAAGCGACGCAGCAGAATCGCCAGCGTGACCAGTCCGGCAGAGATACCTATCAGGAACAGATAGATGGCAATGGGCCAGTCCCACACCAGTGATTCAAAATGAAATGCAGAAGCGGATGTCATTGGCTCACCTCCCCAAATTTAAAGGGAACGCGGTAGACCTTCGGTTTTGTACCCAACGCCAGCTTGTAACGGTAGGTCGTTTTCTGCTGCAACAAACGGGAGATATCGCTGTTGGGATCGTCCAGATTACCAAACGTCAGCGCCTTCGTCGGACATGACTCAACGCAGGCGGGCTGTTTGCCCGCTTTCAGGTTGGTTTTCCGGCAGAAATCGCATTTATCCGCCGTTTTGCTCACCGGATGGATAAAGCGCACGCGATAAGGACACGCGGCAATGCAGTACTGGCAGCCAACGCAAAGGTCCGGGTTCACATCCACAATGCCGCTGGCGGCATCACGATACGATGCCCCCGTCGGGCAGACGTCAACGCAGGGAGCGTGGTCGCAGTGCTGGCACGAGTGACGGAAGAAGCGATACTTCACATCAGGAAACGTTCCTTGCGGCTCACTGCGAATAATCGTCAGACGCGATACGCCTTCCGGCACGTTGTTGACTTCGCGACAAGCATCCATACAGGCCGTACAGCCGATGCATAATGACTCATCATGTACCATACCGTAACGCACGCCGTTGATGTTCAGCGTCTTCGCCACAACGCGCCCCGCCGTCCCGCTCACTGCCACCAGCGCGCCGACGCCGGTGATAAACTGGCGACGAGAGCAACTCATGGATGCTCCTTAAGCAACGGAATCGACGCCGGGTTAAAGTTCGGATTGTTACGCTGATCGCTGTGGCAATCGACGCAAATCTTGATCCGTCCTTTATCGCTCAGCGTTTGCATCGTGTCTTGCTTCGGATGCAGTGAGTGACAGCTGGCACACGCCACTTTGGTTACATGGACATCGTGCGGCCAGAACGCTTTTTGCAGCTGCTCAGGCAGGTGACAGGACATACAGACGCTGTTCTGCTGCTCCACGTTGTACATCGGCTCATTAAAGCGCATCACATCTTTCACCCCTTCACGGTGGTTCGGTGATGGCTGGCCGTGACAGTTAGTGCAGGTGACCGGCAGTTTGTTATTCGGGTTGATGACTTCCGCATGCTTACCATGCATGCCTTCGGTATCCGGCTTGTGACAGTCCAGACAGGCAGCATCCGGATTACGCTGTTGGGTAACCGTCCAGCGTTGATCCGACTCCTGCGGCGTTGGCGTGGCAGTGATTCCACTCAGGCTCCATAACAAGCCTGACGCCAGCACCCCAGCAGTTAATAACGAACGTAATACGCTCATATTCACTCCGTTGAGTTATCCGCCCCTTGCGGGGCGAAATGGGGTTATTGGCTTAACAGACCGTTTTTACGCGCCTGATCTTCCCACTGCGGAATCACCGTTTTGATGAAGTCCTGCTTCTCAGCATTGATTTGCTGCATGTTGAGACCAATCGCCGCCTGGGCTTTCTCTTTGGTCGAGATATCCGGCAACGGAATTTCATGCGTGATGCCTTTGGTCGCCAGCAAACGGACCAGTTTGGTACGCGCGTCGGCGGCTTTATCCATTGCGCTACCCAGCATCCGCAGACCTTCTTCCGGGGCGTGCATATGAATACCGTGTGAGGCGATAGACAGGTCCCAGCGCCATTGTGCGTGACGGATATCTTCCAGAATCGGCTTCATTTCCGCTTCAGTCGCGCCCGCATCCCATGCGGCTTTCGCTTCGAAGTGCGCACGAACCAGCTGATCTTCAACTTTGATTTTCAGGTCATGAATAGCCTGTTTACGCTCGGCGACCACTTTTTGCAGGGACGCTTTGTCCTGGGTGTGGCAGTTCGCGCAGGTCTGAGGGAAGTTGTCGAACGGGTTACCAATCTTATGGTCGGTATAGATCTTGCCTTCTGCGTTTTGCACTTTCGGCATGTGACAGTCGATACAGGTCACGTTGTTCTTGCCGTGAATGCCCGCGCTCCAGGTTTCATACTCCGGGTGCTGCGCTTTCAGCATCGGCGTTTTAGACAGGGAGTTGGTCCAGTCAGAGAAAGCAATGTTGTCGTAGTATTTCTCCATGTTCTCGACTTTCATGCCGTCGTCCCACGGGAACTTAACGGCTTTGTTTTTACCGTCGAAGTAGTATTCCACGTGGCACTGGCCGCAGACCATGGATTGCTGGTCAAAGCGACCGGCTTTCTCAAACGGTTTACCGATGGCTTCCATCGCGCGTTCTGCATAAGGACGCGACAGGGTCAGTTCTGGCTTGCCTTTGGCGAAGTCTGGTGACGCGGTATTATGGCAATCCGCACAACCGAGGTTGTTAACAATTTCCGGACCGCCGCGCGCCCATTTACCGTGGAAGTAGCCATCTTCACCGTCTTTCTGGATAAGACGCGCTACGTCCGGGCTTTTACAGCTCCAGCAGGCCATCGGCAACGGACCATCTTCTGCCGTTTTTGGTGCGCCGGTACGTAAGGTTTCACGGACATCGGTCACGGCATACGCGTGTCCCCGCGGTTTGTTGTAATCGCGCGAGAATGGGTATCCCGCCCACAGGATCACCAGACGCGGATCTTCTGCCAGTGCATCTTCACGGGCTGATTGCTCAGACGTGGCTTTCCAGGAGAGATATTGATCGGGATGCTGAGGTGCGAAGGTTTCATTCTTCGCTTCAACGGTGACGGTTTTTGCAGGTACAGAAGTTTGTTCAGCGTGAACAGCAGAAATAAATAATAAAGGTAATAACAGGCTGAAGAAACGGCGTACGCGTGATTTTATCCTTGCCATAGGGGTCTCATCCAGATGACGCCATTATCTGCAATGGCGGTTCTTTTATTGTTTTCCACAACAGCAACCACACGAATACTGTCATGACATTGCTCCACCCTATTTGTAACAAGAAACCACACTGAAAATGTTGTTTTTAATCAATTGTAAGTGTATGTAAAATACCACTTTAGAGTTATAACACCCCTCTAATCTCTCACTCTTTTGTCTAATTCAGAGACAGATCACCTTTTCAACAATCCTTTAGATAACTGCATGTTATCGCGAGATTTAATCAATTTTTGCTAGTTCCCTTCAAAATTCAGTTTGTCGCTAATTTGCACAATTCGTTTATTGCGTGATCTGCCGCGCAAATACTAAACAAAACTCTCAAAGCCCCTACATTTAACGTTTATGAGACATATTATTAACATCCTACAAGGAGAACAAAAGCCATGAGCCAAATACATAAACACGCTATTCCCGCAAACATTGCGGATCGTTGCCTGATAAATCCGGAGCAGTACGCAGAGAAATACCAGCAATCCGTTAACGAACCCGACACATTTTGGGGCGAGCAAGGAAAGATTCTTGATTGGATCAAGCCGTACAGCCAGGTGAAGAACACCTCCTTCGCACCAGGCAACGTGTCTATTAAATGGTACGAAGACGGCACCCTGAACCTGGCCGCAAACTGCCTTGACCGTCACCTGCAGGCAAATGGCGATCGTACCGCCATCATCTGGGAAGGCGATGACGCTACCCAAAGCAAAAACATTACCTATCGCGAGTTGCATCGCGATGTCTGCCGTTTCGCCAATACGCTACTGGATTTAGGCATTAAAAAAGGTGACGTAGTGGCCATTTATATGCCGATGGTGCCAGAGGCTGCGGTTGCCATGCTGGCCTGTGCCCGCATAGGGGCCGTGCATTCTGTCATCTTCGGTGGTTTCTCACCGGAAGCCGTCGCCGGACGTATTATCGACTCCAATTCACGCCTGGTGATCACCGCCGACGAAGGCGTACGCGCCGGGCGCGCTATCCCACTGAAAAAGAACGTGGATGATGCGCTGAAAAACCCAAACGTGAAAACCGTTGAACATGTGGTCGTCCTCAAACGTACCGGTGGCAAAACGGAGTGGCAGGAAGGCCGTGACCTGTGGTGGTCCGATCTTATCGAGAAAGCCAGCTCAGAACACCAACCGGAAGAGATGAACGCGGAAGATCCGCTGTTTATCCTGTATACCTCCGGTTCAACCGGCAAGCCGAAAGGCGTGCTGCACACCACCGGCGGGTATCTGGTCTACGCTGCAACCACCTTTAAGTACGTGTTTGATTACCATCAGGGCGATATCTATTGGTGCACCGCTGACGTGGGTTGGGTAACCGGACACAGCTACCTGCTGTACGGCCCGCTGGCCTGCGGTGCAACCACGCTGATGTTCGAAGGCGTACCAAACTGGCCAACGCCTGCGCGTATGTCGCAGGTTGTGGACAAGCACAAGGTCAATATTCTGTATACCGCACCGACCGCCATTCGCGCACTGATGGCAGAAGGCGACAAAGCGATTGAAGGTACTGACCGTTCGTCGCTGCGTATCCTGGGTTCCGTTGGCGAGCCGATCAACCCGGAAGCGTGGGAGTGGTACTGGAAGAAGATCGGCAACGAAAAATGCCCGGTCGTCGATACCTGGTGGCAGACCGAAACCGGGGGATTCATGATCACCCCACTGCCGGGCGCTACCGAGCTGAAAGCCGGTTCTGCAACCCGTCCATTCTTTGGCGTACAGCCTGCGATTGTCGATAACGAAGGTAATCCACTGGAAGGCGCGACGGAAGGTAACCTGGTGATTACCGACTCGTGGCCAGGCCAGGCGAGAACGCTGTTTGGCGATCACGAACGCTTTGAGCAAACCTACTTCTCTACCTTCAAGAATATGTACTTCAGCGGCGACGGCGCGCGCCGTGACGAAGATGGCTATTACTGGATCACCGGACGTGTGGACGATGTGCTGAACGTCTCTGGCCACCGTCTGGGAACGGCTGAAATCGAATCGGCGCTGGTGTCGCATCCGAAGATTGCCGAAGCCGCGGTGGTGGGAATTCCGCATAATATTAAAGGCCAGGCGATCTACGCCTACGTCACGCTGAATCACGGTGAAGAGCCGTCACCTGAGTTGTACGCCGAGGTTCGCAACTGGGTGCGTAAAGAAATTGGCCCGCTGGCAACGCCAGACGTGCTGCACTGGACCGACTCACTGCCGAAAACCCGCTCCGGCAAAATCATGCGCCGCATCCTGCGCAAAATTGCGGCGGGCGATACCAGCAATCTGGGCGATACCTCGACCCTCGCCGATCCTGGCGTCGTGGAGAAACTGCTCGAAGAGAAGCAGGCCATCGCGATGCCATCATAACAAAGTCCTGAAAATGCCGGATGGCGACGCGAAAGCGTCTTATCCGGCCTACAAATCTGACCCTACCCTCTCTTCACCGGGAGGGAAATATAAAAAACCTCCCCCAAAGGATTTCGTGTTACAGGAAGGCGGCAAGCGAGCACATCCCCAAGAGCATAGTTCACTATGTGACTGGGGTGGGCAAGTGCGGCCAACGAACTTGTAGCACGAAAGACGCAGGGGGACCTCTGGAGAGCTCTGTGATGAATGACCAAATTTATCAGCGGATAGAAGACAGTGCGCGTTTCAGGGAGTTAGTAGAAAAACGGCAACGGTTTGCCATCATTCTGTCCATCATCATGCTGGCAGTTTATATCAGCTTTATTTTATTGATTGCCTTTGCGCCGGGCTGGCTGGGTACTCCGCTACACGCGGGAACCAGCGTCACCCGCGGTATTCCGATTGGGGTCGGTGTGATCCTTATCTCTTTCATCCTGACCGGGATCTACATCTGGCGGGCAAACGGTGAATTCGATCGCCTGAACAATGCGGTTTTGCACGAGGTTAAAGCATCATGAAGAGAGTCCTGACGGCGCTTGCCGCCACGCTGCCCTTCGCCGCAAACGCGGCGGATGCTATTAGCGGTGCAGTCCAACGCCAGCCAACCAACTGGCAGGCGATTATTATGTTCCTGATTTTCGTCATCTTTACGCTCGGCATTACCTACTGGGCGTCAAAGCGCGTACGTTCGCGTAATGACTACTACACCGCTGGCGGTAACATCACCGGTTTCCAGAACGGGCTGGCGATTGCGGGCGACTATATGTCGGCGGCATCTTTCCTCGGGATTTCCGCGCTGGTCTTTACCTCCGGTTATGACGGGCTGATCTATTCACTCGGCTTCCTGGTCGGCTGGCCAATTATTCTGTTCCTGATTGCTGAGCGTTTGCGTAACCTGGGTCGTTACACCTTTGCAGACGTTGCGTCTTATCGTCTGAAGCAAGGGCCAATCCGTATTCTGTCCGCCTGTGGTTCCCTGGTGGTGGTTGCGCTGTATCTGATCGCCCAGATGGTTGGTGCAGGTAAGCTGATTGAGCTGCTGTTTGGTCTGAACTATCACATCGCTGTCGTACTGGTTGGCGTGCTGATGATGATGTACGTTTTGTTTGGCGGCATGTTGGCGACCACCTGGGTACAGATCATCAAAGCCGTACTGTTGCTGTTCGGTGCCAGCTTCATGGCCTTTATGGTGATGAAACACGTCGGCTTTAGCTTCAATAATCTGTTCACCGAAGCGATGGCGGTACACCCGAAAGGTTCAGCCATTATGAGCCCGGGCGGGTTGGTAAAAGACCCAATCTCCGCACTGTCGTTAGGTCTCGGCCTGATGTTTGGTACGGCAGGCTTGCCGCACATCCTGATGCGCTTCTTCACGGTTAGCGATGCCCGTGAAGCACGTAAGAGTGTGTTCTACGCCACCGGTTTTATGGGTTATTTCTACATCCTGACCTTTATCATCGGCTTTGGCGCAATCATGCTGGTTGGTGCAAATCCGGCGTACAAAGATGCTGCGGGCGCGCTGATTGGCGGTAATAACATGGCGGCGGTTCACCTGGCGAATGCGGTAGGCGGTAACCTGTTCCTCGGCTTCATCTCGGCAGTGGCGTTTGCCACCATTCTGGCGGTGGTTGCCGGCCTGACGCTGGCGGGCGCATCGGCGGTTTCTCACGATCTGTACGCCAACGTGTTCCGCAAAGGCGCCACCGAACGTGAAGAGCTGCGGGTTTCGAAAATCACCGTGCTGGTGCTGGGCGTGATTGCCATCGTGCTCGGCGTGCTGTTCGAAAACCAGAACATCGCCTTCATGGTCGGCCTGGCGTTCGCCATCGCGGCGAGCTGTAACTTCCCCATCATTCTGCTCTCTATGTACTGGTCGAAACTGACCACGCGTGGCGCAATGTTGGGTGGCTGGTTAGGCCTGCTGACGGCAGTCGTGCTGATGATTCTTGGTCCAACAATTTGGGTACAGATCCTGGGTCACGAAAAAGCCATTTTCCCGTATGAGTATCCGGCGTTGTTCTCCATCAGCGTAGCATTCCTCGGGATCTGGTTCTTCTCTGCCACCGACAACTCAGAAGAAGGCAACCGCGAACGCGAGCAGTTCCGTGCTCAGTTCATTCGTTCCCAGACCGGGTACGGCGTAGAACAAGGTCGCGCGCACTAACTTCCCTTTTCCTCCGGCTTTCGGGCCGGAGGATTACATCCTTTCTCAGAACATCAGCCTCGCCACCAGCGGTGCCACCAGCACCATTACCACGCCGGAAAGCATCATCACCAGGCTGGCAACGACCCCTTCCTGCTGACCGAGTTCATAAGAGCGTGCCGTGCCTGCGCCGTGCGATGCTGCGCCAAATCCTGCGCCTTTCGCCATCCCTTCACGAATGGAAAGCCGTAAAAACAGCACATCGCCGACCGCCATACCAAATACGCCGGTCACCACCACGAACAATGCCACCAGGTCCGGCTGCCCGCCCAACGGTTCTGCCGCCGCCAGCGCAAACGGTGTGGTGACGGAGCGCACCGCCAGACTGCGTTGGATCTCATCAGGCAACATAAACAGGCGCGCCAGCCATACGGAACTGGTGACGGCCACCAGCGTTGCCGTTACCACGCCCGCCGTCAGCGACATCCAGTGACGCTTAATCACGGCAAGGTTGTCATACACCGGAACGGCAAACGCGATGGTCGCCGGGCCTAACAGCCACAGCAACCAGTGCGATTCACCAATATAGTTTTGCCAGGAGATATGGCCGAAAACCAGCATCAGCACCAGCAGGGCCGGGGTGAGAACTAATGGCATCAGGGGTAATTTACGAAAACGGCGATACAGGCGCTTATTGGCAAAGTAGATACCCAGCGTAATCACCAGACACAACACGCTTAACTGGAAATTACTCACGGTTTAGCCTGCGCATTTCATAGCGATACACTTTATCCACCACCCACGCCGTTGCGCCGAGCACCATCAGCGTACTGATCGCAATCACGGCAAATATACGCCAGCCATCAACCAGCAACAGCTGCGTGTAGTTCACAACGGCGACCACCGCCGGGACAAAAAACAGCAGCATTTCAGCCAGTAACCAGCGAGCACCTGCGCGAATCCAGTTCAGCGGGATAACTCGACAGACAATTAACGCCAGCATCAGCACCATCCCGACCAGGTTGGCAGGAAGCGGCAGATGCAGCCAGGAGACAAGATATTGAGCAAATACAAAAAGACCTGCGTACAACAGAACCTGAACAGGAATCTGGAGTCGATGAATAACGGCAGGCGTCACGCGGCTTATCGCCACAGCCATGAGGGTATGTCCTTAAAAAATAGAGAGCGCCAGTATAGAGAGCCCCCGTCCAGGACTGAAATGAATTAAACTCATTGCAGGCATAGTCTTAAGGAATAATCATGGATATCAGAACGCTGCGATATTTTGTTGAGGTGGTTCGTCAGCAGAGCTTTACCCGCGCAGCGGAGAAGCTTTTTGTCACCCAGCCCACCATCAGTAAGATGTTGAAGAACCTTGAAGACGAGCTTAACTGCACGCTGTTAATCCGCGACGGTCGGCGACTGCTGTTAACCGATACCGGGCAGGTCGTTTTCGAACGCGGCCTGGCAATCCTTGCCGAGTTTCGCCAGCTTGAAGCGGAACTCAGTGACATTAATCACCTCAACAAGGGCGTGCTGCGCCTCGGTATTCCGCCCATGGTGGGGATGTTGATGGCCGGGCCGATCGGCCTGTTTCGCCAGCGCTATCCCGGCGTAGAGCTGAAGGTCTCTGAATTTGGCGGCTTAACCGTTCAGCAGGCGGTAATGAACGGTGACCTGGATGTCGCGATGACCGCGCTGCCGGTTGAAGAAGAGAGCGGTCTGGCAACCTTACCGCTTTTTAGCCATCCACTCTGTGTGTTGGTTCCTCGCTCCGGCCAGTGGACAACGTGCGAATCCATTTCCCCCGAGGCGCTGGCGGAACATCCGCTGCTTATCTACAACGAAGATTTCGCGTTGAGCCGCCAATTGCTTGAGCTGTTTAGCCAACACAACGTCAAGCCCCGCATCGCGGTGCGCAGCGGGCAGTGGGATTTTCTGGCGGCAATGGTACAAGCCGGAGTCGGGATTGCCATTTTACCGGAGCCGATTTGCCAGCGGCTGGATAAGCAAACGTTGCGCTGGATCCCTCTGGAGAGCGACTTACGCTGGCAGTTGGGCATGATTTGGCGCGAAGGCGTTTATCTGTCGCACAGCGCCCAGGCGTGGCTCAAATGCTGTGAAGGGTTTTGGCTACCGCAAGCGTCGTAAAATGCCGGATGCGGCTAACGCCTTATCCGGCCTACATCGGTATGCCGGTGTTGTAGGCCTGATAAGCGTAGCGCATCAGGCACGTTCACCCGCATTAAAATCCATGATTTCACCTGCCCAATCTTGCGGGTACAAACCGTGCCTCACATCACGATGAAATGTTGAAAAAGGCCAATCCTGTACCTGTTTTACCCAGGCGTGCTTCACAGGGTTAATGTAAATATAATCAACATGCTGGCGATAATCATGTTCATCACGGATGGTGTGCTCCCAAAAGCGAGATTGCCAGATATGTCGGGAAGACAATGAGTGGGTGAAATGCTTCTTAATTTCCCGCCAGCGAGAGGAATAATCCGCATCATTGCCAGGTAACGTCCATATACAATGCATATGCTCGGGTAAAACGACCCACGCATTGATGCGAAAAGGCCTAACCTTTTTGACCGCAGCGATTGCACACCGAAGCGCGTGAATGTTGTCTGTCAGAAGGTGGCTTCGACGGTCCTGCAGATTTACCGTAAAAAACCAGGTTCCCCCATTGATGTAATTTCGTCGATAGTTGGACATGTTTCCCCCTTTCCTCAACCGTATGGAGAAAAGAGGGAATCGACAAGAGGGATGGATTCGTTCAGGAATGTCGCTCGCAAATTACACGATGAATAATTTCTTGCAGCCAGTTGCGCGCCATTTGGCCCACCTTTCGCCGGATGCGGCTAGCGCCTTATCCGGCCTGCATCGCTATTGCCGGTCTTGTAGGCCTGATAAGCGTAGCGCATCAGGCACCCCTTCGCCGGATGCGGCTAGCGCCTTATCTGGCCTACATCGCTGTTGCCGGTCTTGTAGGCCTGATAAGCGTAGCGCATCAGGCACACCCTTCGCCGGATGCGGCTAGCGCCTTATCCGGCCTACATCGCTGTTGCCGGTTTTGTAGGCCTGATAAGCGTAGCGCATCAGGCACACCCTTCGCCGGATGCGGCTAGCGCCTTATCTGGCCTACATCGCTGTTGCCGGTCTTGTAGGCCTGATAAGCGTAGCGCATCAGGCGCTATCGTTTACTGATTCTCAATCAACAGCGCTTCCAGCAAATCCAGGTCGTGCAGTAGTTTTTGCAGCGTTTCATTGCTGATTTCACGCGTGGCGCGCAGGTGATAAAGCTCTGCGCGTTCTGAACGCAGCGCTGCCAGGCGGAAACGTCGCTCGAGGTTTTCTTCCTGCATCGAGCTTTCCACATCGTTGCGCCCGTCGGCGCGTCGGCGCAGGTTACCAATCACGCGTGAACTCACCTCGGTGAGCAACTGGTTATCGATGTTCTCTTCGGTGTCCGCGGCCAGTCGCTCCTCCATTTTCTGGATCGCGACAATCGCCACTTCTGCCGTGGCGGCGCGGGCAATACGTTCCTCTTTCTGCTGCTGCGAGTGGTCTGCCACTTCCAGATGTTGTAGCAGAATCGGCAGCATCACCACGCCAACAAACAGCGAGAACAGGATCACGCCTGCGGCAAGGAAGATCAGCTCATATCGCGCCGGGAAGCCGCTACCGTCCGGTAACAACAGTGGAATGGAGAGCACACCGGCGAGGGTAATGGCCCCGCGTACACCGGCAAAAGAGGCGATCATGATTTCACGCGTCGTCCAGGATCCAAACTCCATCGGTTTTTTCTTCAGGAAGCGCAGACTGAACTTTTTCATGGTCCACAGCCAGCCAAAACGCACCAGCATTAGCGCCACGTAAATCAGCACGACATCGGTAAACAGCATCCAGATTTCAACATTCGGATCGGCCTCGGCCGCCGCCAAAGAAGACTCCAGAATTCCCGGTAACTGTAGCCCTAACAGCAAGAAGACCATGCCGTTAAACACAAACTCCAGCATCGCCCAGGTACTGTTAGCACGTAAACGCATCGCCAGCGGCGCGCGGCGCATCACCCCGGAACGGGTGATCGTCATCCCGGCAGCGACCGCTGCGAGGATACCGGAAACGCCGATATGTTCCGCAATCAGGTAAGACGCAAACGGCAGCAGGAACAGCAGGACGATTTGCGTTGCCGGCTCGTCACCGCCCCAGCGGCTGAGGAAGCGCAGGGAGCGGCCGTACAGCCAACTGACGACAAAACCAGCCAGGATGCCGCCAATCGCCACTTTGAAGAACTCAAGCGTTGCGCCACCAACGGTGAATACCATTGTGCCCATCGCCACGGCGACGGCAAACTTCAGAGAGACCAGACCGGAGGCGTCGTTCATCAACGCTTCGCCCTGCAGGATACCCATGATTTTCTTCGGTATACGTCCCTCTCCCACAATGCCGGAAAGTGCGACGGCATCGGTTGGCGATAGCACAGCAGCCAGCGCAAAGGCTGGGATGAGAGGGATCCCCGGCACCAGCCAGTAAATCATAAATCCAATGCCGACCACCGTGACCAGCACCAGCGCCAGTGCCAGGCCGAAAATCTCTCGCCCGTGCTCGAGAAACTCACGCGTTGGCGTCTTCCAGCCATCGGCAAAGAGCAGCGGCGGGATGAACAGAACCAGGAACAGCTCAGGATCGAATTCCACATGCAAACCAAACGTCGGCCACGCCAGCAAGGCGCCGATGGCGATCTGCATAAGGGGTAAAGGAAGTTGGAAGGGCAATACGCGAGTAAATACCCCCGACAGCGAGACCACAAGGGTCATGATGAGTATGGTGAAAAAGATTTCCATGCGTTCCCTGTTTGCGATGTTTCTTATGATTGCTAATGAGAGGCGTCGTGCCTCAATTCTATCTAATTGAGAGTAACGCAAAAGACAACGAGTGTGTTCTGAAAATGAAAACGGGCGGCCAAAGCCACCCGTTTTTAGGATCTTCAGGAAATCAGAATCAGATAGCCCAACCGCCGGCGTAGAAGGCCACCAGCGCGATGGCGATCACCACGGTGCCGATGTTCAATTTGCGCCATTCACCAGAAACGATGCGGCCAATTACCAGGGTCGCAAAGCCAATCATGATGCCGGTAACGATGTTACAGGTCAGCACGATAAATACGGCCGTAACCAGTCCTGCCATTGCGTCGACAAAGTCAGCGAAATCGATTTTCGCAACATTGCTCAGCATCAACAGACCCACATACATCAGCGCAGGTGCCGTTGCGTACACAGGTACAAGATAAGAGAGCGGAGAGAGGAACAGGATCAGCAGGAACAGTACGCCAACGGTGATCGCTGTCAGGCCAGTTTTACCGCCTGCCGCCGTACCCGCTGCGGATTCAATGTAAACCGCCGCCGGAGCTGCACCCACCAGACCAGAGAACACGCTGCTCAGGGAGTCAGTGGTCAGCGCTTTGCCACCGTCGATAATCTGTCCGTCTTTATCCAGCAGATTCGCCTGTCCGGCTACCGCGCGGATGGTTCCAGTTGCATCGAAGACAGCGGTCATGACCAGCGCCAGCACGCTCGGCAGGACAATCGGGTTCAGTGCCCCCATGATATCCAGGCTGCCGATCAGCGAGTTGCCGTTTTCATCACTCAGAGACGGCATGGCAAAAATGCCGGAGAAATGCACTGCCGGGTCGAAAATCAGACCAACCACTGAAATACCGATAATGGTCAGCAGAATGCCACCCGGTACTTTCAGTTTTTCGAGGCCAATAATCACCGCCAGACCAATTAACGACATAATGACCGGGAAGGTATCGAAGTCACCCAGCGCAACCGGCAGGCCGTCCAGCGGGTTCTTAATTACCAGACCGACACCGTTTGCCGCAATCAGCAGCAGGAACAGGCCGATACCAATCCCCGTACCATGCGCAACGCCCTGCGGCAGATTGCGCAGGATCCAGCTACGGAT
Source organism: Citrobacter sp. Cpo012 (assembly GCF_030333015.1). Classification (NCBI taxonomy): domain Bacteria; kingdom Pseudomonadati; phylum Pseudomonadota; class Gammaproteobacteria; order Enterobacterales; family Enterobacteriaceae; genus Citrobacter; species Citrobacter sp. Cpo012. The sequence goes on from NZ_JAOWGR010000035.1 coordinate 72,278, forward strand.
ACCGGTCGCGGAAATGATGGTAAACAGGACCCCCATCAGGAACACCGCACCCAGCGCAACGGGCACGCTAATATGTTGGCCCAGCACCAGGCTGAATGCGGTAAATGCGGTCAGAGAAATGGCGCAACCAATTGCCAGCGGCAGGTTTGCCCACAGGCCCATCACAATAGAACCGACGCCCGCGACCAGACAGGTCGCCACAAATACAGCAGCAGGTGGGAACCCGGCTTTACCCAGCATCCCCGGAACCACGATAACGGAGTAGACCATGGCCAGGAAGGTCGTTAATCCGGCAACGACTTCCTGACGAACGGTACTGCCGCGGAGCGAAATTTTAAACCAGGCGTCGAGTGAACCGCCGGTACGCGCTGAAGGCGTAGACATAGAAAACATCCCCTGAGAGTTTATTTTTTCGTCATTATGCGTGCTGGACAATCCACTGCCTGCTAAACGTTTTCTCCATGTGCCAGGTTTGCGTCAATAGGGGTGTCGCAAAAAAGCAAACGTTTAGCTCCGCGCATAAAAAACGGGTGGTAAAAAAAAGCAAACGATTATCCAGCGATCATACGCTGGTTTTCAACTGAACTTTGCCGCTTTTTACTCATTTCTTCTTATAACGCGCAAGAAATAACCAGTCGATGCGCAAACGTTATCGTCAATGCGCAATTTGGCAACAAATTTCGCGGAGTGATTACATCATCGGCGTGTTTATTTCGCGCAACTCGCGCAAGAAAACAGGTGAAGATGCGTAAAATTTTTTGGCTAAAAAATCACCATTTCACTGGCAAATGGAGGGAGGTGGCTTACACTTACATTATCAACACAGGCCGGAACCTCCCCTAATGTGCTCGACTGAGGGGTGTTGATGTCGGGGGAAACCCTCCCGTGAACCAGCGGGATAGAGTGAAAGACAAAGACCGGAACCAAACTAAAGCGCCCTCTGTGGCGCTTTAGTTTTATATCCTTCATACCCGTCACATATTTTAAACCAATTAATCATCTTCCAGCAGGCGCGCTCCGGTCCCCTGCTCGCCAAGCTGATCGCCAGGGTTACGCAACGGGCAATCGCTACGTGACAAGCATCCGCAACCAATACACCCATCCAGCTCATCGCGTAGCGCCACCAAAGTATGGATGCGTCGGTCCAGTTCTTCACGCCATTGCGAAGAGAGCTGCTTCCACTCTTTGGCACTAAGCGAATGCCCCTCAGGTAATACACCTAACGCGTCACCGATCGTGGCCAGCGGGATCCCGATGCGTTGAGCAATCTTGATTATCGCGACGTAACGCAACACATCACGTTTGTATCGCCGCTGATTGCCGCTGTTGCGCATGCTACTGATTAACCCTTTGCTTTCATAGAAATGCAGGGTCGATACCGCCACGCCGCTACGTTTGGCGACTTCACCTGGTGTGAGCAGCGCTTTTATCCGGGGTAATTTCTTTTCCATAAATCGCTTTACCTCAAGTTAACTTGAGGAATTATACTCGCCCACAGACAAAACGACGAATCGAATACTGAGAAAGAGGCAGCCCTATGTCCCATCAGCAGATTATTCAGACCCTTATTGAATGGATTGATGAACATATCGATCAACCGCTGAACATTGAGGCGGTGGCGAAAAAATCAGGTTACTCGAAGTGGTATTTACAAAGAATGTTCCGCACGGTGACGCGCCAGACCTTGGGTGACTACATCCGCCAGCGTCGACTTTTGCTGGCCGCCGTTGAACTGCGGACAACTGAGCGACCTATTTTTGATATCGCGATGGATCTTGGTTATGTGTCGCAACAAACCTTCTCGCGTGTGTTTCGCCGCGAATTTGATCGTACTCCCAGCGACTACCGCCATCGTCTGTAAGATTATTGCCCGCTCTGCGTCAGTATGGCGGGCGACCGTTGTATCCAGTGCATGAACTCCTGCGGCGGCAGCGCCTTCGCAAAATACCAGCCCTGACAATACTGTACGCCGCGTTCAAGCAGCCATTCGATTTGCTCCTTCGTTTCCACCCCTTCCGCAATCGTCTTCAGGTGTAAGCTTTGTGCCATCTCAATAATATGTTCGGCAATCAAGTGACTGGTGCTGTTAGTGGACAACGTGCTAATAAACGATTTGTCGATCTTCAGGATATCGACATTCAGCGCTGACAAATTATGCAGATTGGAATATCCCGTGCCAAAATCATCAAATGCCACTTCATAACCCGCTTTGCGGAACGCCTGGATTACGGGGGTCATTTTATGTACATCTATGAACCCACGCTCGGTCACTTCGACTTTAATTTGCTGGGCCGCCACGGAGTACTCACGATTTTTGTCGTTAATCAGAGCAATCAATCGGGATGAATGAAAGTCAGAAGCGGAAAGGTTAATCGATATAGAAAGCTGAGGATGCGCCGAAAGAAAATACCCCAAATCGTTGAACACCTCTTCAACGACATAATCCGTGATCCGCTCAATCATTCCCTCTTTTTCAGCCAGTGGAATAAACTCCGTCGGGCTCATCACCTCACCTTTACAGCCCGGCCAGCGCAGCAGAGCTTCAGCGCCAACACATTGACCGTTCTTGATATCAATAATCGGCTGGTAATGCAGGCAAAGCTGACGTTTTTTGATCGCGCGTTTTAGCAAACGCCGAGGGGATAAGTATTCCTGACGCGTGCGCCACCACATTAGCAATATCAGGATGCTGCAGATAATCCCGAAGGGAATGGTTAATGCCGCCTCGTGATAGAAAATCTGACTTACGCGGTTGTCTGAGGTCGACACAATAATCGCAATTGGACGTTTTTCTGAATGCACGATGGTGTAGAAGCGATCGTCTTGTTGAAAGGTCGAGGCTTCACCGCGTATGAGCGGCGCGAATTGCGCAATATTTGCCGCTTCACTAGCAGAGAAAAACGTATCTGTTACTGTGTCATACACGCCCCAGGAGAGATCCGGATCATCTGACATGACTTCGCTGTAGGACAATGGATTGATGACTGCGACGTAGTTCCCGCGTTGCATGTACGTCATTCTGTAGCCAGCGAAAAAAGGGGTATCGCGGTAGTAATAGATGGCGATATCCGGCGTACGTTTATAATCGGCTGTCGGCATAATATAAGTAACAGGCGGCGCCATCGACGTAGAGCACAAAAAGTGATCGCCCTGCGCATAAATTAGCTCACTGATATATAAACGACCGCGAATAATATTTAGCATACTTTTCTGATGTGCCGGGGTACACATCTTACCCTGATACAACTGGGCCATATCACGCGCCAAATCAGCTTGTAGGATCACCAATTCTGTTTTATTTAACACCAGTTGAGCAAAAGAGCGGAGTTGGCTATGGGTTTCGGTCATCGCCCGGATGTGCGCAAACCATATCGCCAGCACCACGGGGAACAATACCACCATGAATGTTCCCAGGAACTTCAGCATCTTGCGTCGCGCACTGTGATTCATGTCAGCCCTATTTCCCTGTTTCGTATATGCCAGAACCCATCAAGGCAGGATGCTATAAACACCGACTGATTAAGTTGCATGAATCTATCAGTATTAGCAACAGACTTCTCTATGTAAAAGTCTGATAATAGTTGATGATGATATTATTTTTCCGTAAGGCAAACTTAAAGTTATGCTTATTTCATAACGTTATTATCCCCACGGAGTAATTTTTTATGAGCATTATCCTGGCTGCATTTAAGAAATTCATTAATTTTTTTTAACGTTTAATTTAGGATAAATATAACAAGCAGACTAAATGCATGTTTAAAACATGGTTATTTATTATCAACTCTTCATTAAACAAAACCACACACTTGAAGTGGTTATAAGCCTACAAAAATAACGGCCAATACTGGTGAACAAACGACCAGATGTGATATAGTTCACAAAAATCATGTAACAGAAACAATGTTTCATTCATGTTATTGCCCGTCGATAGCCAGAGTATCACACCCTCGGTGAACACCCCCGCGCTGTCCTGGGCATCCAGACTTTCTGAGGACGTTTTTCATGGCGACAATAACAACTGGCGTGGTTCTTCTGCGGTGGCAACTACTCAGCGCGGTGCTGATGTTTTTAGCCAGTACGCTCAATATCCGTTTTCGTAAATCAGATTATATTGGCCTGGCCGTCATTAGCAGCGGTTTAGGGCTGGTTTTTGCCTGCTGGTTTGCGACTGGATTGCTCGGCATAACCCTGGTGGATATGTCCGCTATCTGGAAGAACATTGAAACCGTAATGGTTGACGTGATGAGCCACACACCGCCAGATTGGCCGATGGTGTTGAACTGATAACAAAATTGCATATGGCTACCCCAGTCTTGAGGTAGCCATTATTTTCAGCGTAACGCAGTGGGATTAGAACGGAATATCGTCGTCGAAATCCATCGGCGGCTCGTTAGACGGCGCTGCCGGCGCTGACTGTTGCGGGCGAGACTGTGCGCCGCCGCTGAACTGGTTGCCACCCTGCGGCTGCTGAGGTTGACCCCAACCGCCCTGCTGCTGACCGCCACCTGCCGGAGCACCACCACCCTGACGACCACCCAGCATTTGCATGGTGCCGCCAACGTTAACCACAACTTCTGTGGTGTACTTTTCTACACCGGACTGATCGGTCCATTTGCGGGTACGCAGCTGACCTTCGATATAGACCTGAGAACCTTTACGCAGATATTCGCTGGCCACTTCCGCCAGTTTGCCAAACAGCACAACACGGTGCCATTCAGTCTGCTCTTTCATTTCACCAGTCGCTTTATCACGCCAGGATTCGGAAGTAGCCAGCGTAATGTTGGCAACTGCGCCACCATTCGGCATATAGCGTACTTCCGGGTCCTGGCCCAGATTACCGACGAGAATCACCTTGTTTACGCCTCTGCTGGCCATGATCGTGTCTCCTGAAAACGTTACTGAATAAGTGTAAGCGCGGGATTGTAGCATTTCCAATAGCGCTTTTACTACGTTGCGAAGTTGATTCCAGTAAACAACTCCAGCCAGACATTGTTGCACAGACGTCTGCGTTTTGCATTCCAATACTGTATATCCATTCAGGTCAGGTTGTGTCATAATTAACCGTTTGTGATCGCCGGTAGCACCATGCAGCCAGGCAAAAAAGCGTTTAATCCGGGAAAGATGAATGGATAAGATCGAAGTTCGGGGCGCCCGCACCCATAATCTCAAAAACATCAACCTCGTCATCCCGCGCGACAAGCTGATTGTCGTCACCGGGCTTTCGGGCTCAGGCAAATCTTCGCTCGCTTTCGACACCTTATATGCCGAAGGGCAGCGTCGTTACGTTGAATCCCTTTCCGCGTACGCGCGTCAATTTCTGTCGCTGATGGAAAAACCGGACGTCGACCACATTGAGGGGCTCTCTCCTGCCATCTCAATTGAACAAAAATCGACGTCCCATAACCCGCGATCCACGGTAGGTACAATTACCGAAATTCACGACTATCTGCGTCTGCTGTTTGCCCGCGTTGGCGAGCCGCGCTGTCCGGATCACGACGTTCCCCTGGCAGCGCAGACCGTAAGCCAGATGGTGGATAACGTCCTGTCGCAGCCGGAAGGTAAGCGGCTGATGCTGCTGGCGCCGGTGATCAAAGAGCGTAAAGGCGAGCACACCAAAACGCTGGAAAACCTGGCAGGCCAGGGCTATATCCGCGCCCGTATCGACGGTGAAGTCTGTGATCTTTCCGATCCGCCCAAGCTTGAGCTGCAAAAGAAACACACCATTGAAGTGGTGATTGACCGCTTTAAAGTCCGTGACGACCTCACCCAACGACTGGCGGAATCCTTTGAAACCGCACTGGAACTGTCCGGCGGTACGGCGGTCGTTGCCGATATGGACGATCCGAAAGCGGAGGAGCTGCTGTTCTCCGCCAACTTCGCCTGCCCTATCTGCGGCTATAGCATGCGCGAACTGGAACCGCGGCTGTTCTCGTTTAACAACCCGGCGGGCGCGTGTCCAACCTGTGACGGTCTCGGCGTGCAGCAATATTTCGATCCTGATCGGGTGATCCAAAACCCGGAGCTGTCGCTGGCCGGTGGTGCTATCCGCGGTTGGGATCGCCGTAACTTCTATTACTTCCAGATGCTTAAGTCTCTGGCGGAACACTATAAATTCGACGTTGAAGCCCCGTGGGCCAGCCTGAACCCTACCGTGCATAAAGTCGTACTGTACGGTTCCGGTAAAGAGAATATCGAATTTAAATACATGAACGATCGCGGTGATACGTCCGTACGTCGCCATCCGTTCGAAGGCGTATTGCACAATATGGAGCGCCGCTATAAAGAAACGGAATCCAGCGCGGTACGTGAAGAATTAGCCAAGTTCATCAGTAACCGTCCTTGCGCTAGCTGTGAAGGGACGCGTTTACGCCGGGAAGCCCGTCACGTATTTGTTGAAAATACGCCGCTACCTGCGATTTCTGACATGAGCATCGGTCATGCAATGGATTTCTTCAACAATCTGAAGCTTGCGGGTCAGCGGGCGAAGATTGCCGAGAAAATTCTTAAAGAGATTGGCGATCGTCTGAAGTTCCTGGTCAACGTCGGCCTCAACTACCTGACGCTATCGCGGTCGGCGGAAACACTCTCCGGCGGTGAGGCCCAGCGTATTCGCCTGGCAAGCCAGATCGGTGCGGGTCTGGTCGGTGTAATGTACGTACTGGATGAACCGTCTATCGGTTTGCATCAACGCGATAACGAGCGTCTGCTGGGTACGCTTATCCACCTGCGTAATCTGGGAAATACCGTCATTGTGGTCGAGCACGATGAAGATGCAATTCGCGCCGCTGACCACGTTATCGATATCGGCCCGGGCGCGGGTGTTCACGGCGGTCAGGTCGTCGCCGAAGGGACGCTCGACGACATCATGGCAGTGCCTGAGTCGCTGACCGGCCAGTACATGAGCGGTAAACGCAAGATTGAAGTGCCTAAACAGCGCGTTGCGGCTGACCCAGAGAAAGTGCTGAAGCTCACCGGTGCACGCGGTAACAACCTGAAAGATGTCACCCTGACGCTGCCGGTAGGTTTATTTACCTGCATTACCGGTGTTTCCGGTTCGGGTAAATCGACGCTGATTAACGACACACTGTTCCCGATTGCACAGACGGCGCTAAACGGTGCGACGCTGGCTGAACCTGCGCCGTATCGCGACGTTCAAGGCCTGGAGCATTTCGACAAAGTGATCGACATTGACCAAAGCCCGATTGGCCGTACGCCGCGCTCTAACCCGGCAACCTACACCGGGGTGTTTACGCCAGTGCGCGAACTGTTTGCCGGTGTACCGGAGTCACGAGCACGCGGTTACACGCCGGGGCGTTTCAGCTTTAACGTCCGTGGCGGACGCTGTGAAGCCTGTCAGGGCGACGGCGTGATCAAAGTCGAAATGCACTTCCTGCCGGATATCTACGTGCCGTGCGATCAGTGCAAAGGCAAGCGCTATAACCGCGAAACGTTAGAAATTAAGTACAAAGGCAAGACTATCCACGAAGTGCTGGATATGACGATTGAAGAAGCACGTGAGTTCTTCGATGCCGTTCCGGCGCTGGCACGTAAGCTGCAAACGCTGATGGACGTTGGCCTGACGTACATTCGACTGGGTCAGTCCGCTACCACGCTCTCGGGCGGTGAAGCACAGCGCGTGAAGCTGGCGCGCGAGCTGTCCAAACGCGGTACCGGGCAAACGCTGTATATTCTCGATGAGCCGACCACCGGTCTGCATTTTGCGGATATTCAGCAACTGTTGGACGTGCTGCATCAACTCCGGGATCAGGGCAACACCATCGTGGTGATTGAGCACAATCTGGACGTGATTAAGACCGCAGACTGGATTGTCGATCTCGGTCCGGAAGGCGGCAGCGGCGGCGGCGAAATCCTTGTCTCCGGCACACCAGAAACGGTCGCTGAGTGTGAAGCCTCACACACGGCCCGCTTCCTCAAACCGCTGTTGTAATTACGCAACACTTGTCTGGCCTACAGAATATGCATAAAGCCTGTAGGCCGGATAAGGCGCTTGCGCCGCATCCGGCAACAGTTGCGCCTGATGGCACTGCGCTTATCAGCACCTACGAAACTACAGAATACGCATAAAGCTTGTAGGCCGGATAAGGCGCTTGCGCCGCATCCGGCTACCGTTGTGCCTGATGGCGCTGCGCTTATCAGGCCTACGAAACTACAGACCAGGTATAAAGCTTGTAGGCCGGATAAGGCGCTTGCGCCGCATCCGGCAACGGTTATGCCTGATGGCGCTACGCTTATCAGGCCTACGAAACTACAGACCAGGTATAAAGCTTGTCGGCCGGATAAGGCGCTTGCGCCGCATCCGGCGAAACGGATCAGGGCTGCGTCAGTATCCGGCGTTTATCTTCCGGCAACGTGTTCACAGCCTGCTGATAAGAGGCGTCGACCAGATAATAAATCTGTGAATCCGGCAGCGAGCCGTCCAGATACACCGTACTCCAGTGCGCCTTATTGAGATGCCTGCTTGGCCGAACATCGCTATGCTGCTGGCGCAACAGTTCTGCCAGTTCAGGGCTGGTTTTCAGAGACACCGCCGGGCGTTCTTCCACCTCTTTTACCATGGCAAAAAGCACATCTTCGACTTTGATTTGCGTGGCCTTCCAGTCACTGTGAACGCTCTGCTCCGCGCCCGTTTTTGCCATGCAGTATTGCAGCAACTCCGAATTCGTCATCTTTATTCCCCTTACCAGCATATTGCCTCATGAGAACATCTTTTATTCAGTGTGCAGCAAGTCCGCAAAAGGTAAAAGCCAGCAATGTAAATTTGTTTAAAAAAACAGCAATCCGCAGCCAGCGTCCTCAATATTCCGAGTTGACGATCACCTCTTCACCAAACGCACCGGCCTGTGGCAGCGGCTTATAAGTGGAGTTAGAGGCGCGCAAAATGCGAATACCGCGAATACCCACGTCGCGAGCGGCAGTGATGTCATTATCGGAGTCACCGTAGAACATGCGGATATTTTTATCCTGCAGCCACTGCGTTTTGGTGTTCTGACCCGGCTTGTCGCCGGCAAAAATGACCGGATTCATATTTCCAGCTGGGATGTGAAAGTTATCAGACAACGTTTTCGACACCGTTTCAGTCTTCGTCTGGCTACGCCCGGTCACGAAAAAGATGCTGTCACCGCGACGCACGTGCATATCAATCAGTTGGCGCGCGACTTCTTTTGGAATACTGAACTCGTCCCAGCCATTGTTCATTTTTTCCCAGAAGGCCGGATTCTTCAGGTAATCCTCACTGTCCGGAGAATACGTTTTTTTACCGCGCCAGAAGCCTGGGCTGGAAAAGAGGACAGTGTCATCGATATCAAACCCGACGGCCATCGGCGGACGTCCGGTCAGGCTGTTTTCAATTTGTGCCACGGAGACCCAGTGAATGGGAGCCTGCTCAGCGAGCTTTGCAACGTTAGTGCCTGGATTGAGCTGAGAGGGAGAAGAAACGAGTGCCTGGGCTGGCTGATTTAGCGTGAACAATAAACAAACGGCACTCAGTGCCAACGTAAACTTGCGCATATTTTTCCCTAAGTAGTCAGTTAGTTATCATTTTTTTATTAACAACTGGTCAAAAAACTATCTGACCTTACCCCTTAGGGGGAGGGAAAGGAAGGATTTTCTCTGGTTTTGTCCTGGAAAAGGAGCACGATCACATTGGAAAACAGGCCTGATGGCGCGACGCTTATCAGGCCTGCAAAGTCGGTTACATGACGGCGGCAAATGCCTTCGCCACGCGCTGCACGTTACCGTGATTCAACCCGGCCACGCACATGCGACCGCTGGCGATCAGGTATACACCGAACTCATCGCGCAGACGATCAACCTGGGCTGCGCTAAGCCCGGTATAGCTGAACATCCCGCGCTGTTGCAGCAGGTAGTCAAAGTTACGGCCTGGGATCTCCGTATTCAATACGTTAACCAACTCCTGGCGCATCGCCAGAATGCGGGTACGCATCTCTTCAACTTCCGCCAGCCAATTGGCTTTCAGCGCGTCATCACCCAGTACCGCGGCAACTACCTGCGCACCAAAGTTTGGCGGGCTGGAGTAGTTTCGACGCACCGTCGCTTTTAGCTGCCCCAGCACGCGGCTGGCGGTATCAGCGTCTTCACATACCACTGACAGTCCGCCGACACGCTCGCCGTACAAGGAGAAAATCTTCGAGAATGAGTTGCTGACAAGAGCGGGCAATCCGGCGCTGGCAATGGCGCGAATCGCATAGGCGTCGTCTTCCATTCCACCACCAAAGCCCTGGTAAGCAATATCCAGGAACGGGATCAGATCGCGTGCTTTCAGGATCTCAATAACGCTATCCCACTGCGTAGGCCTTAAATCCGCCCCTGTCGGGTTATGGCAGCACGGATGTAGCAGCACGATGCTGCGCGCCGGTAGGGTATTCAGCGTTGCCAGCAGGTCGTTGAAACGCACGCCGTTGGTCGTGTCGTCATACCATGGGTAAGTGCTTACTTCGAATCCGGCACCTTCAAAAATCGCGATATGGTTTTCCCAGGTCGGATCGCTGACCCACACGCCAGAATCAGGGAAATAACGTTTCAGGAAGTCTGCGCCAACCTTTAACGCACCGGAGCCGCCCAGCGTCTGAATGGTTGCGACGCGCTGCTGCTGGAGAACCGGATGTTCTGCGCCAAACAGCAGCGGCGCAATAGTATGGCGATACGTGTTCAGACCTTCCATCGGCAGATACAGCGAAGCGCCATGCGGTTTGGCATTGAGGCGGGCTTCCGCTTCCGCCACAGCTTTAAGCTGAGGAATAATGCCGTCTTCGTTGTAATACAGGCCGATACTGAGATTCACTTTGTCGCTACGTGAATCTTCTTTGAAGCGCTCCATGAGCGATAAAATCGGGTCGCCGGCGTAGGCGTCAACTTTTTGAAACACGTGTGGTTCTCCGGGTTTACAGGCAGGGGTTAAGAACACAATAAACCGGAAGTGGGAGAAGATCGAGAGGATGTTGAGAGGAATATTGCCGGAAGGCGGCGTAACCACCTGTCCGGCACATCATGCTGCTAATCGATATACTTCATCGCTACCCTTGAGGTCAGGCGCGTAATAAGTTCGTAAGCACTTACCTTCGTCATTTCAGCAATGCGTTCAACGGGCAGGCCCTCGCCCCACAGAATCACCGAATCGCCGGCTTTATCCTGCGCTTCAGGGCCTAAATCGACGCAGATCATATCCATCGCGACGCGACCGACGATCGGCACTTCACGGCCATTGACCAGCACCGGTGTCCCAGACGGCGCTGCGCGCGGATAACCATCGCCATAGCCCATCGCTACCACGCCAAGACGCGTGTCGCGCTCGCTCAGCCAGGTTCCTCCATAACCAACCGGCTCGCCCGCTTTGTGCTCACGCACCGCAATCAGACTTGAGGTCAGCGACATTACCGGCTGGCAGCCAAAATCAGCGCCGATGGAGTGATTTTCCAGTGGCGATACGCCATACAGAATCAGCCCCGGACGCGCCCAGTCGAAGTGAGACTGCGGCCACAGCAAAATACCACCCGACGCGGCAATCGAACGCTGCCCCGGTTTGCCTTCACAAAAACTGTTGAAGATATCAAGCTGTTTTTCGGTCGCGCCACACTCAGGCTCATCCGCACGAGCAAAGTGGCTGACGATATTGACCGGCTGGCGCACGTTTTCACACTGTGTTAAGCGCTGATAAAACGCCTCGGCCTGCTCAGGGCGTACGCCCAGGCGATGCATACCGGTGTCGAGCTTCATCCAGACGGTAACGGGTTCAGCCAGTTTAGCGGCTTCCAGGGCTTCGAGCTGCTCCTGGTTGTGGACGGCAGTATGCAGGCGCTGCGCGGAAATAGTCGGCAGATCGGAGGCATCAAAAAATCCCTCCAGCAGCAGGATGGGCTGCGTGATCCCTCCCGCTCGCAAGCGCAGGGCTTCTTCAAGACGAGCGACACCAAAAGCGTCCGCATCGGGGAGCGTTCGCGCGGTCTCTAACAGACCATGGCCGTAGGCGTTCGCTTTCACGACCGCAACCAGTTTGCTGGCTGGAGCCAGTTCACGCAGACGTTGCAGGTTGTGTCGCAGAGCGCGGCGGTTAATGACTACAGTTGCCGCTTGCATTTGTATTCCTTAGAAATTACTCATCGTCATATTGAGGACCGGCATAGTTGTCGAATCGCGACCACTGACCGTTAAACGTCAGGCGCACCGTACCGATCGGGCCGTTACGTTGCTTACCAATAATGATTTCTGCGATCCCTTTCAGGTCGCTGTTTTCGTGATAAACCTCATCACGATAGATAAACATGATTAAGTCGGCATCCTGCTCGATGGAGCCAGACTCACGCAGATCCGAGTTGACCGGACGCTTGTCGGCACGTTGTTCCAGAGAGCGGTTAAGCTGCGACAGCGCCACCACCGGCACATGCAGTTCTTTCGCTAACGCTTTCAGCGAGCGGGAGATTTCTGCAATTTCCAGCGTACGGTTGTCGGAGAGCGACGGCACGCGCATCAGCTGCAGGTAGTCGATCATGATAAGTCCGATACCGCCATGTTCACGGGCGATACGACGGGCACGCGAGCGCACTTCCGTAGGCGTCAGGCCGGAGGAGTCATCAATATAGATGTTTCGTTTCTCCAGCAAAATCCCCATTGTTCCGGAAATTCGCGCCCAGTCTTCATCATCCAGTTGACCGGTACGAATTTTGGTTTGGTCTACGCGTGAGAGCGAGGCCAGGGAACGCATCATGATCTGTTCTGAGGGCATTTCAAGACTAAAGATAAGAACCGGCTTATCCTGCAACATCGCCGCATTTTCGACGAGGTTCATTGCAAATGTCGTTTTACCCATCGACGGACGCGCGGCGACGATAATTAAGTCTGACGGCTGCAAACCAGCCGTCTTTTTATTGAGGTCGTCATAACCGGTGTTCACCCCGGTGACGCCGTCGTGCGGTTGCTGGAACAGCTGCTCGATACGCGCGACGGTGGCGTCGAGCACGTCAGTAATATTTTTCGGGCCTTCGTCTTTATTAGCGCGGCTTTCCGCGATTTTAAAGACACGGGATTCTGCAAGGTCCAACAGATCTTCACTGGAGCGTCCTTGCGGATCAAAACCGGCTTCCGCGATTTCGTTTGCAACTGAAATCATGTCACGAACAACGGCGCGTTCGCGGACGATATCCGCATAAGCGCTAATGTTCGCCGCACTTGGCGTGTTTTTAGACAACTCAGCCAGGTAAGCAAAACCGCCGACGCTGTCCAGTTGTCCCTGAACTTCCAGCGACTCAGCCAGCGTGATCAGATCGATGGGTTTTCCCATCTCCTGCAGGCGATGCATTTCCGTGAAGATATGCCGGTGCGGACGGGTATAAAAATCTTCCGCCACCACACGCTCGGCGACATCGTCCCAGCGTTCGTTATCCAGCATTAAACCGCCCAACACCGACTGTTCCGCTTCAATCGAGTGCGGCGGTACTTTCAGCCCGGCGACCTGGGGATCGCGCTCACGAGCATCAGTCTGTTGTTTGTTGAAGGGTTTATTTCCTGCCATAGTGAATGGAGTTACCGAGATAATGATTGGGTCGAAAGATTACCACATTTCTTTTGGAGGAAGCATGGCAACACGTATTGAATTTCACAAGCATGGTGGCCCTGATGTACTCAAGGCGGTGGAGTTTACGCCCGTAGACCCGGCGGAAAACGAAATCCAGGTCGAGAACAAAGCGATTGGGATCAACTATATCGACACCTACATCCGCAGTGGTCTTTATCCACCGCCTTCCCTGCCCAGCGGGCTGGGTACCGAAGCCGCCGGCGTAGTCAGCAAAGTTGGCAGCAAAGTGACACACATTAAAGCTGGCGATCGCGTGGTGTATGCCCAGTCTGCTCTTGGCGCCTACAGCTCAGTGCATAACGTTCCGGCCGATAAAGCCGCCATCCTGCCTAACGCTATCTCGTTTGAACAAGCTGCCGCCTCGTTTCTTAAAGGGCTAACCGTTTTTTATCTGTTACGTAAAACCTATGAAATTCAACCTGATGAGCCGTTTTTGTTCCATGCGGCTGCGGGCGGCGTCGGCATGATTGCCTGCCAGTGGGCAAAAGCATTGGGTGCGAAGCTGATTGGTACCGTCGGCAGTGCGCAAAAAGCGCAAATTGCGCTGCAGGCTGGCGCATGGCAGGTCATTAACTATCGTGAAGAGAGCATTGTTGAGCGAGTGAAAGAGGTAACTGGCGGTAAAAAAGTGCGGGTGGTGTATGACTCGGTGGGGAAAGATACCTGGGAAGCCTCGCTGGATTGTTTGCAGCGCCGGGGACTAATGGTCAGCTTTGGTAATGCTTCCGGGCCGGTTACTGGCGTGAACTTAGGCATTCTGAACCAGAAAGGTTCGCTATACGTGACCCGTCCTTCTCTACAGGGTTACATCACCAATCACCGCGAATTAACCGAAGCCAGCAATGAGCTTTTCTCGCTGGTTGCCAGTGGAGTGATCAAAGTGGATGTCGCGCCTGGTCAAACGTTCGCACTGCACGATGCACAGCGTGCTCATGAAGTACTGGAAAGCCGGGCCACGCAGGGATCGAGTTTGCTGATTCCTTAAGATGACGGGGAAAGAAAGAATTAGGGCTTCCCGCAGGAAGCCCTTTCTTTTTTTAGTTCGGCTGTATGTAGGGTACAGCTCGATGAATTCGTTAACCTGGCAATAGTGACAGATTTGATAATCAATTCCTATTTGGTTCTAAAGGCAATGTTGCAGGTTGTGACGTACCGCTCAATACCTTAGTAAAACCGGCGGTTATTGCGCTGATACTGTGGGACTTTTGGCGCTTTTATCGCCTTGATCACCCACACCACAGCAACAGCCAGTAGCAGCCAGGGCAACAGTTTAATCATCAAGGCAAATAGTCCGCCCAGAAACATCACGGCGGTGGCTACGACCAATGCGGCCAGAACGCCCAGCAAAGATACGCCGGTGACCATCAGCATGATAAAAAATCCAATCACAAAAAGTAGTTCCAGCATGGCTCTCTCCCGAAATGAAATTCTCTCCATTGCTTTACAAGAAACATGCCAAAAATAATGCGTTGATTTATAAAGAAAACGCCCCGCGACAAAGCGCAGGGCGTGGTGAAATTAACTAACTTTTGGTGAAAACTTAACGCTTGTCTGCCACCAGCTTCAGCGCATGCTCCAGAACGTTAATATCTGCCCCGGCTTTATGTGCATTCTCGCTCAGGTAACGACGCCACTGGCGCGCACCGGGAATACCCTGAAACAGCCCCAACATATGGCGTGTCACATGTCCCAAATAGGTTCCCTTACTCAGTTCACGCTCAATATACGGGTACATGGCACGCACCACGGCGACTGGATCGGAATCTTTGGTGGTAGCTGCAAAAATCTCGCGGTCAACGGACGCCAGAATGCCTGGGTTTTGATACGCCTCACGCCCCACCATCACGCCATCCATATGTTGCAGATGAATTTTCGCTTCTTCCAACGATTTAATGCCGCCGTTGATCGACATCGTCAGATGCGGAAAATCGCGCTTTAACTGATAAACACGGTCATAATCCAGCGGTGGAATTTCGCGGTTTTCTTTCGGGCTTAACCCTGACAGCCAGGCCTTGCGGGCGTGAATGATAAACATCTCACATTCGCCTTTGCCAGATACCGTGTTGATGAAATCGCAGAGGAATTCGTAGCTGTCCTGGTCATCAATACCGATACGAGTTTTCACCGTTACCGGAATCGACACCACGTCGCGCATTGCTTTGACGCAATCGGCGACCAGTTGCGCATTCCCCATCAGGCAGGCGCCAAACATGCCATTCTGTACGCGGTCGGAAGGACAACCCACGTTGAGGTTAATTTCGTCGTAGCCCCGCTGTTCAGCGAGCTTTGCGCACTGCGCCAGCGCCGCAGGATCGCTCCCGCCCAGTTGCAATGCGACCGGATGTTCTTCTTCGCTATACGCCAGATAATCGCCTTTACCATGAATGATTGCCCCAGTGGTTACCATCTCCGTATAGAGCAGCGTCTGGCTGGACAGTAAGCGCAAAAAGTAGCGGCAGTGTCTGTCCGTCCAGTCGAGCATCGGCGCGATAGAAAAACGATGAGCGGGAAAAGCGGTAGACTGAGATTCAGGCAGCATGGCGAATATTCAAGCATCCGGTTAAAAAAGGGGCGCTACTATAGCATAGACCGTTACGATAGTGAGCCACATCCTCGCGGCTCACTCCCCCTGACCCTAAACAAACGCTATTTACGCCCCGGTTTTCCGTCGTGAGATCCAAAAAACTGCGGCGGATGGTCGACCCAGCGATCCTCACGTGTAGCGGCATAGACCGGGTTAAGCGGATAATAAATGCGGTTGTATTTTTTGTTCGCCTCACCCACGACTAACAGGCGCACCTCTTCACTGGTGTTATTGATAAAGGTATGGCACACGCCTGTACCTGCCGGGAAACCGACGCTGTCGCCCGGTTCCAGCTTCCATAAATACCCGTTAATCCAGGCCTCAGGATAACCTTCCAGCACGTAGATAAATTCTTCCTCATCGCTTTCGGCGTGCGGGTACGAGGTACGCCGACCCGGCGGCAGGCGTTCATGATGAATGCCGAGTCGTCCTAACCCCAACTTGCGGGCAAGCGGCGCGCCAATAGCAAATAGCTCATCGCTGTCAGGATAAGTGGAGTCATCAGCCCCCTCAACCTCACGCCAGTGGCGAATACAATCGGGTCTTTTCATGGTTATTTTCCAGTATTGCGATGCGTCAGGTATAGCACACCACGGTGGATCTCGGCGTTTTAAGCAGAACATGTTAAAGTAAGGGATTAACCTTCCACGCAAATCGAGGCGCCAAATGGACAAAACCACTACGCAAGAGTTATTGGCTCAAGCTGAAAAACTCTGCGCGCAACGCAACGTGCGGCTTACGCCACAACGCCTCGAAGTACTGCGCCTGATGAGCCTGCAGGAAGGTGCGATCAGCGCCTATGACCTGCTCGACCTGTTGCGGGAAACTGAGCCACAGGCTAAACCACCTACCGTATATCGTGCGCTCGATTTTCTGCTGGAACAAGGTTTCGTGCACAAGGTGGAATCCACCAACAGCTATGTGCTTTGTCATCTGTTCGATCAGCCAACCCACAGTTCAGCAATGTTCATTTGCGACCGCTGTGGCGTGGTAAAAGAAGAGTGTGCGGAAGGCGTGGAAGACATTATGCATACGCTGGCGGCAAAAATGGGCTTTGCACTGCGGCATAACGTTATTGAAGCCCACGGGCTGTGTCCGGCCTGTGTGGAAGTTGAATCTTGCCGCCATCCTGGCGAGTGCCAGCATGACCATACGATTCAGGTGAAGAAGAAAGTTGGGCGCTAGGTAAGCGGGAGAGCGTACATCCTTGTACTCTCAGGAGGGAAGGGTTAATTACCAGCGGTAATCATTACGTTTTTCCCAATCGTTAACTTCTTTCTCCGCCTGATCTTTCGCGTAACCGTAACGCTCCTGGACTTTACCGACCAGTTGGTCACGTTTACCTTCAATGACCGTCATATCATCATCGGTCAGTTTGCCCCATTGCTCTTTCACTTTACCTTTAAACTGCTTCCAGTTGCCGCCGACTTCGTCTTTATTCATCATCAAGTCCTCATCGTTAGGTTGTGAATAGCGAGAGTGCCATGCCCAGACACATGCTGTTTTTGCTGGACGTGAGAATAAGTGTAGTCAGTGATTCTGGGTTTTATTTACTATTCGGAATTTTTAACCATCCCGCTCAGGCAAACCAGGTTCCATTACGCCAGTGACGTCGCCAGATAAAGGCCAGTGAAAGCCCGCGCAACGCCAGGAAAACGGTTAACGCCAACCACAAGCCATGGTTTCCCAGCCACGGCAAAGTCAGCAGCGTTAATGCGAATCCTGTGGCAGCAACGGCCATACTGTTGCGCATTTCTGCCGCGCGCGTCGCGCCAATAAACATTCCGTCGAGCAGATAACACCAGACACCCACCAGCGGTAACACCACCTGCCAGAAAAGATAGCGATCGGCCAGCTGTTGGATCTGCGGCAGCGAGGTCAGCAGCGCAACAATCTGCTCGCCAAACAGGGCATAAACCAGCGAAAACAAAATAGCCACAATACCGGACTGTCGGCAGGCCGCCCGCCAGACGTCCAGCAACTGGCTACCGTCTCGCGCCCCATAGGCCTGGCCCGAATGCGCTTCCACGGCATAGGCAAATCCATCCAGCGCGTAGGCGGTAAAGGTTAACAGGGTCATCAGAACGGCATTAACCGCAATGATATCGCCTCCCAGACGCGCACCCAGCACCGTGATTGCGCCAAAACAGAGCTGCAGCAGTAGCGAGCGCAACATGATGTCACGGTTAAGCGCCAGCAAATGGCGGAAGTTGCCACGCCACGCCTGCTTCAGCATTGCCAGCGAAATTCCGCGCATATGCAGGACTTTGCGCACCATCATCAGGCCGATCAGCAAGGTGGCATATTCAGCAATCACCGTTGCCAGTGCCGCACCTTGCACGTTCATATGCAGGCCCATCACCAGCCATATATCGAGCACAATGTTGAGAATATTACCGACAATCAACAAGATAACCGGCGCACGCGCATACTGAACGCCAAGCAGCCAGCCGAGCAGCACCAGATTCGCCAGCGAGGCGGGTGCGCTTAACCAGCGAATTTCGAGGAAACGTCGGGCCTGCTCCAGTACCGCTTCACTTCCGCCAACAATGTGCAGAGCCAGATCGATAATCGGCGTACGAAAAAGTGCGATAAGCAACCCTGCTCCCAGCGCCAGCATGAGCGGCTGCACCAGTGCGCGCGCCAGCGCCTGCGGATTTTTCGCACCAAATGCCTGGGCGGTAAGACCGGTGGTGCTCATGCGCAAAAAAAGCAGCAGCATAAAAAGAAAACTGGTTGCCGTAGCACCAACCGCAACACCGCCAAGATAGACCGGACTATCCAGATGACCAATCACCGCGGTATCCACCAGTCCCAGCAGGGGAACGGTGATATTGGAGAAGATCATGGGTAAGGCGAGGTGCCAGAGTGCTTTATCAGAAGAGGTAAAGAAAGGCATACAGGAGGGCCTGAGAAGAAGTTAGACGTACTGGATAATGTGATGCAGGCCCGGCAAGCGCAGCGCTACCGGGCACGTTGCCGGATGGCGACGTCATCGTCTTATCCGGCCTACAGGGATTCAACAGAAAATTACAGCCATTCACCGTTACGGATAACGCCTACTGCCAGCCCTTCAATAGTGAAGTTTTGTTCGCGCAGGTCGACAACGATAGGTTTAAATTCACTGTTTTCTGGCAGAAGTTCAACCTTGTTACCCTGCTTTTTCAGACGCTTAACCGTAACTTCATCATCAATACGGGCAACAACAACCTGTCCGTTACGCACGTCCTGGGTTTTATGCACAGCGAGTAAATCACCGTCCATAATCCCGATATCTTTCATCGACATACCGCTAACGCGCAGAAGAAAATCGGCGTTCGGTTTGAACAGTGAAGGATCGACTTGATAGTGGCCTTCGATGTGCTGCTGCGCCAGAAGTGGCTCACCGGCTGCCACGCGCCCCACAAGCGGTAACCCTTCTTCTTCTTCCTGCAACAGTCGAATACCGCGCGATGCGCCGGATACAATTTCCAGCACACCTTTACGCGCCAGCGCTTTCAGGTGTTCTTCAGCTGCGTTTGGGGAACGGAACCCCAAACGCTGCGCGATCTCCGCACGCGTCGGTGGCATACCTGTCTGGCTGATGTGATCTCTAATGAGATCAAACACCTCTTGTTGCCTGGCCGTTAACGCTTTCATTCCGCCCCCTGGGTGTATATACAGTTATGCTGTGAGTATATACAGCTAAAGGCGATTTTGGAACCGCAAACTGCACAAAAAACAGGAGATTTATGCAGTTGTGGAAGCCTTATCGCAAATGCGACCACAACAGGATGCCCCAGGTGATTAGAGCGACAAAAATAGACAGCAATACCGCAGCCGACCCCATATCTTTCGCCCGACCGGAAAGTTCGTGATACTCAGAACCAATACGATCAACCACCGCTTCAATCGCACTGTTGAGGATTTCAACGATCATCACCAGCATCACAGAACCAATCAACAACACGCGGGTAATTGCATCAACATCCAGCCAGCAGGCGATGGCGACGCCCAGCAGGACAGCAACACTTTCCTGACGGAATGCCGCCTCATTAATCCATGCGGCGCGAAAACCTTTCCAGGAATAACCTGCAGCTTTGATAATTCGGGTGAATCCAGTGGTATTATTGGCCATCAAAAAGAACCTTTTTACATTATTAGCGTCAATGTCATTGTAACGTTACCCCGTTTGTTCAGGGTGTGGCAAAGCAGCGCGAAGTATGACCGGATACCACAGAAATTCACTAAACTTTCTGATATCCTTGCAGCGCATTTGCATTATTAACCAGAGGCTTTACATCGTTTATGTCCGGCTGGCCACGAATTTACTACAAATTACTGAATTTACCATTAAGCGTCCTGGTAAAAAGCAAGTCTATTCCAGCAGAACCTGCTCCGGAATTGGGACTCGATACTTCGCGTCCCATTATGTACGTCCTACCGTACAATTCGAAAGCTGACTTGCTGACGCTGCGTGCCCAATGTCTGGTGCACGACCTCCCCGATCCCCTGGAACCACTAGAGATAGACGGAACGCTGTTACCGCGCTACGTGTTTATTCACGGCGGTCCGCGTGTATTCACCTATTACACGCCGAAAGAAGAGTCCATCAAGCTGTTCCACAACTATCTCGACTTGCATCGCAGCAATCCAGATCTGGATGTGCAGATGGTGCCGGTTTCGGTGATGTTTGGCCGTGCGCCGGGGCGTGAAAAAGGCGAGGTCAATCCGCCGTTACGTATGCTAAACGGCGTACAGAAATTCTTTGCGGTGTCCTGGCTGGGTCGCGACAGTTTTGTCCGCTTCTCTCCGTCGGTCTCTCTGCGCCGTATGGCGGATGAACACGGTACGGATAAGATCATCGCCCAGAAGCTGGCACGCGTGGCGCGTATGCACTTTGCTCGCCAGCGCCTGGCCGCTGTCGGCCCGCGCCTCCCTGCCCGCCAGGATCTGTTTAATAAGCTGTTAGCTTCAAAAGCGATCGCTCGTGCGGTAGAAGATGAAGCGCGCAGTAAAAAAATCTCCCACGAAAAAGCGCAGCAAAATGCCATTGCGCTGATGGAAGAGATTGCCGCCAACTTCTCCTACGAAATGATTCGTTTGACGGACCGTATTCTGGGCTTTACCTGGAACCGTCTGTATCAGGGGATTAACGTTCACAATGCTGAACGTGTACGCCAGTTGGCGCACGATGGGCATGAAATCGTGTACGTTCCGTGCCACCGCAGCCATATGGACTATATGCTGCTGTCGTACGTTCTGTACCACCAGGGTCTGGTGCCGCCGCACATCGCAGCCGGTATCAACCTGAACTTCTGGCCAGCGGGTCCGATTTTCCGCCGTCTGGGCGCGTTCTTTATTCGTCGTACCTTCAAGGGCAACAAGCTCTATTCCACCGTTTTCCGCGAATACCTGGGCGAGCTGTTCAGCCGCGGCTACTCGGTTGAGTACTTTGTCGAAGGGGGCCGTTCACGTACCGGTCGTCTGCTCGACCCGAAAACCGGCACGCTGTCGATGACTATTCAGGCGATGCTGCGCGGCGGTACACGTCCGATTACCCTCGTTCCTATTTACATCGGCTATGAGCACGTAATGGAAGTGGGCACCTACGCAAAAGAGCTGCGTGGCGCGACGAAAGAGAAAGAAAGCCTGCCGCAAATGCTGCGTGGCTTAAGCAAGCTGCGTAACCTGGGTCAGGGCTACGTCAACTTTGGTGAACCAATGCCATTGATGACTTACCTCAACCAGCATGTGCCGGAGTGGCGTGAATCTATCGACCCTATCGAGTCTATCCGCCCGGCCTGGCTGACGCCGACGGTGAATAACATTGCCGCCGATTTGATGGTGCGCATTAACAACGCAGGCGCGGCCAACGCCATGAACCTGTGCTGTACTGCTTTACTGGCCTCCCGCCAGCGCTCTCTGACCCGTGAACAGCTGACTGAACAACTCGACTGCTACCTGAGCCTGCTGCGCAACGTGCCGTATGCTGCGGATTCGACGGTGCCGGCACAGAGCGCCAGTGAACTGATCGACCACGCCTTGCAGATGAACAAGTTTGAGGTCGAGAAAGACACTATCGGTGACATCATTATTCTGCCGCGCGAGCAGGCGGTCTTGATGACTTACTACCGCAATAACATTGCGCATATGCTGGTTCTGCCTTCGTTGATGGCAGCCATTGTGACTCAGCATCGTCGTATTTCACGCGCCGCGTTGCAGCAGCATATTGATGCGCTGTACCCGATGTTAAAAGCGGAGCTGTTCTTACGCTGGGAGCGTGATGAGCTTGCCGGGGTGATTGACGAACTGGCCAGCGAAATGCAGCGCCAGGGACTCATCACCCTGACCGATGACGAACTGCATATCAATCCAGCCCGCTCCCGCACGCTACAGCTGCTGGCGGCAGGTGCTCGCGAGACGTTGCAGCGCTACGCCATTACCTTCTGGCTGCTGAGCGCGAACCCGTCCATCAACCGTGGCACGCTGGAGAAAGAAAGCCGCACCGTGGCGCAACGCCTCTCAGTGCTGCACGGCATTAACGCGCCGGAATTCTTCGATAAAGCCGTGTTCAGCTCTCTGGTGCTGACGCTGCGTGACGAGGGATTCATCAGCGATACCGGAGATGCCGAACCGGAAGAGACGATGAAGATCTATCAGATGCTGGCCGAACTGGTCACGTCAGATGTGCGTCTGACCATCGAGAGCGCCACTCAGGGCGAGTAAGCATAAAAAAACCGGTCGGAATGACCGGTTTTTTATTTTGCAGGCTAAGCCAAAATCAAAAATGCCAGTAGCTCATTGCCAGGCCTAAGAACAGCACCAGGCCGACGTAGTTATTGTTCATAAACGCTTTAAAGCAGGCATCACGTTCACGGTTAACGATCAGTTTCTGCTGATAGACAAACAGCGCGCCCGCCACCAACAGAGACCAGTAATAGCCCAGTCCCAACCCGTTTAACCAGCCCACCAGCGCCATCAGCACCAGCACGCCTACCTGCAAAATACCAATAATCAGCTTGTCGTTCTGACCGAACAGGATCGCGGTCGATTTAATGCCGATCTTCAGGTCATCATCCCGGTCAACCATGGCGTACTGCGTATCATAGGCCACCGCCCAGAGAATATTCGCAAGGAACATCAGCCAGCAACTCAGCGGTACGGATTCACTCACGGCGGCGAACGCCATCGGGATCGACCAGCCAAACGCCGCCCCCAGCACCACCTGCGGCAGATGCGTATAGCGCTTCATAAACGGGTAAACCCACGCTAATGCTAATGCCGCAACGGACAACAAAATGGTCATCGTGTTGAGGGTCAAAACCAGCAGGAAGGCCAGCAGCACCAGTACCACAAACAGCGTTCGGGCTTCTTTCTCGGTGACAGCCCCGCTCGGCAGCGGTCGATTCGCGGTGCGTTTGACGTGCCCGTCAAATTTCCTGTCGGCATAATCATTCACCACGCATCCGGCGGCGCGCATTAACCAAACGCCAGCGACAAAAACCGCCAGGATCCACAGTTGCGGCATGCCTGGGGTCGCCACCCACAGTGCCCACAGCGTAGGCCAGAGCAGCAGTAAGGCGCCGATTGGCTTATCCGTACGCATCAAGCGGTGAAACGCCAGCAGCTTATTCTGCGTCAGACTCCACTCCATCTTTATCTTCCTCTCAGTACAACGGCGACGCAGGCAGAAAAAGCTCGGTAAGCATCAGTGGCTTACCGCTCAGCCGCAGGCGGGAACGACGCCCCCACAGCGCTGCATCGCGGCCAATCTCAATAAAATCTCGGGTCAATGTCGATGACGTAAACAGGTAGCGTCCGAGCGGGGTTTTCCCCAGGTTCTGTAAGGCCAGTTCAGGGCCGCACAAGGTTGATTCAGGCACCACAGTCCGTCCGGCAAGCCAGGGTTCATCATCCGCGCATAACAGGATTTCACGTAACCAATAACGAGACTCTTTAGGCAGCAGCGTCAGTTCTTCAGCCACCTCATTTTGCCCAACGAATTCTTCGCGAATCAACGTTACGGTGACCTTTTTCCCCTGCTGCTCAAAACGTTTGGTCATGGAATCTTCCAGTAACAACCAGTCGAGCAGTTGGGCGTCCAGCGCCGGGATCGCATCAAAATAACGCAGCGCACGCAGTTGCGTTAACGCAGGGTGTGGCATGCCTTACTCTCCGATTTATAACCTGAAGGCATTGTATCGCAGAAAAGGCATTACGGGGTGAGCAAACACGATTAAGTGATCGGCAGGGCAACATAAGTGTAACAATTAGCACCGAAGGATAAAAAAAGGTGCGCCAGGAGACGCACCAGTTGTTGCAAAATCAACAATGTGGGGAGATGTTTACCCCTTGCCTTTTACACTGCTGATAAAGGTGGATCGGGCAGATTTGGATCCCAGACGTTCCGCTTCATCAAGCAGCTTCAGCGCTTTATCAACATCGCCTTTTGCAACTGCATCCTTAATCGCCTGATTAAAATAGCTTTCCGTGTCGTTCAGCATCGGCTCACTTTTCTTCACCGGCTGCGGCGCTGGAGCGGCAACGGCTGCCGCCGGAGCCGCATAAGTCACTGCAGGCGCTGCGGTATTGCCGACAGTGACAGGGCCAGGGCCGGAAGAACCGAACAGCGGCCCCACCAACACACTGGAGGACGAGCTGGTTTTGACTTTTAATTTCAGCAGACCATCGGTGGTGTGGCGGGCAATCGGGTCCGGAATATCCGGAACAGCGTTACCTACACCCTTGGCGTAGGCTTTTGCCGGGTCAAGCAGGGTCGTGGTCTGCTGGAGATCTTTATCTGTGGTAAAGACCAGAACATACAGTTTTTGCTGGCCCAGCGCTGGCGTCAGACGCATTACGCCTTCCAGACGATCGGCACTCATCACGCCGGGCTCCTGGTAGGTGAAATAGCTGCTGGGGAAGAACGCAGATGGCGTCATGTTTTGGTCAAGAATTAAGACGTTTGGCGCAAATACGCTGGTTTGTTTGTTGACTTCACTGGTCAGCGTCAGCGTCAACTCACCGATATTGGCTGGTACGCTATAGGCCGCTACAGGGCCAGTAATACCATCAACATCTAAACGCTGACCTGCATTGGCAAGCTGTGTGGACTGAGTTTTAGATTGATCAACCGGCGTCCAGGTTAACTGTTGCAGCGCAGCAGTGGGGATTGTTGGGGCCGCGGTGGTGTTCTGCGGAACAATATTTACATCGGCCAGGCTGATGCCAGGCGCGCTGGCAAATAACCCTGCAGATAAACAAAGGGCAACGAGACTTTTCTTCATTTTCATTGTTATCACCTCAGATAGCATGGGTTCAGCGGTGGCCAGGCAATAGCGCGCTAAACCGTAATCAAGAGGGGCTTGCGCCCCTCTTTCGGTCTTTACGTCAGGTTAGTGCTGAATTACCACCAGATTTCCATCTGAGCACCGAATGACCACTCATCGCTGTCGCCACGGCTGGTTGTGCTGATACCAGAGTTCGTTGCAGCTGCGTATTTAGATACGTTGTTACCATTTTTGATGTAACCCCACTCTTCATCCCATTTTGCATAGGTTGCGAAGACACGGATTGCCGGACGAGACCAGATGCTGTCGCCAGCCTGCCATTGTTGAGCCAGGGTGATTTTGTACTGGCTGTTGCGATCGCTGGTCTGCTGAGATTTGACGTTGTCGTAGCCGACTTCCAGCAGGGTGCTCATGATTGGCGTCCATTTATACATCGGGCGAATACCGACGGTGTACCATTCGGTCCCCAGGTCGTTATCCATATCGAGATTCTGGTACATACCGACGTACATCAGGTCCCATTTGTCGCCAAGGGAAATTGCACCGTGGTCAAGCACGCGGAACAGGCTACCGTTGTTATTCACAACATTGTTGGCATAGTTCACGCCATCAATAGTAATGCTAGATGAGCCGTAGGAACCTTGAGACAGGCCTTTGCCCTGAGTGGTCATGGAATCTGTCGCGTACTGAACTACAAACTTGTTGTAGCCCTTCAGCATGCTCTGGGTATGTTCAGCGGTGAACATCCAACCGTCTTTAGATGCGCCGTCTGCCAGGCTGTAGTCGTCGGTGGTGTTAGCACGACCGTAGTCGACGCCCAGCTCCAACATACCATCCGGGTTAGTAGCCATCTGCGCTAAACGAACGTCAAATACATCGTTCGCGGTGTCTTTGGTACGGTCATAGATATTCTGGCTGCTGAACGCGTATGAACCGCCCGCTTCCTGAGAACGGGTTGCTGCCAGAGATAGTTTACCGAAGCCCAGATCGATGTTTTCAATACCAGCACCAGGACCTGAAATATCCCAGTAGTAGAAGTCGATCATGTGGACGTCATGACGCTGATAGAAGCGCTTACCGGCCCAGATAGTGGAGCCTGGCAGCCATTCAATCAGGTTTTTACCCTGCACGTTGGCTTCACGGAAGGCCGGGTCAGTCCCTTCCCAGTCATTTTGCTGTGCAACGGAGTAGGCAACGTTAGTGTCGAAGTAGAAGCTCTTATCGCCCTCTTTCCACACTTCCTGACCTAATTTAATTTCCGCATAGGTTTCACATTCGTTACCAAGACGGTATTTACTTTGTGCACCTGTTGCCTGGAAACATTGTTGTTCACCGCCGCTACCTGTCCAGCCAATGCCGGAACGAGCATAACCATGGAAATCCACAGCCATTGCCTGAACAGACATAATGCCTGCTGCTACAGCAACCGCCAGAGGGAGTTTGCGCAGAGTAATCATCGTTCTATCTCCTGAGATCATTGCTTTTCTTTAAACGCTGCCACCTTCTAAAACTGCGAATGGTTTTGCGTTTCGTTTTTTTATGGGGGCCTTAAACGCCCGGCTCTTGGTGCAACCGACGACATGCAGTGCCATCCTCACGGAACAGATGGCAACGCTCTGGCGGCAGGCCGATAGCGAATGTGGCACCCTCTTCTACCAACACCACGTCGTTCTGGCGGTAAACCAGGTTTTGACGGATGGCGGGGATCTGGATATGAATTTGTGTTTCGTGACCAAGCTGCTCGACCACCTGCACCTCACCTTCAAGGGTGACATCGGCGATATCGCTGGGCAGCAGATGTTCCGGGCGGATACCTAAAGACATGTTGGCGCCAACCTGTACCGCATGGCTGTCTACCGGGAGCCATATTTGCTGGCGGTTGGGCAGTTCAACCTGCACCTGATCAATAGCCGTTGCCGTGACTTTCACCGGCAGGAAGTTCATCTTCGGGGAACCAATGAAGCCCGCCACAAAGCGGTCAGCCGGGTAGTGATACAGTTCCAGAGGCTTACCAACCTGCGCTACGCGACCGGCATCCAGCACCACAATTTTGTCGGCCAGCGTCATCGCTTCGACCTGATCATGGGTGACGTAAATCATCGTGCGGCCAAGACGTTTATGCAGGCGGGAGATTTCAATACGCATCTGCACGCGCAGAGCGGCGTCGAGGTTCGACAGTGGTTCGTCCAGCAGGAATACGCGCGGTTCGGCGACCAGCGTACGGCCAATCGCCACACGCTGACGTTGTCCACCGGAAAGCGCTTTCGGTTTACGCTCCAGCAGGTGTGCCAGTTGCAGAACTTCCGCAACCTGATTCACGCGCTGGTTCATCACCTCTTTTTTCGCTCCGGCCAGTTTGAGGCCGAACGACATGTTCTCCGCGACGGACAAATGGGGATACAACGCGTAGGACTGAAAGACCATGCCCACTCCGCGTTCGGCGGGTGGAATGTCGTTCATCCGGGTCTCCCCGATAAACAGGTCACCACTGGTGATGGTTTCAAGTCCGGCGATCATACGCAGCAAGGTCGACTTACCGCAGCCTGACGGTCCGACAAACACCACGAATTCCCCTTCGTGAATGTCGAGATTGATATCTTTCGATACCACCACGTCACCCCAGGCTTTCGTTACATTTCGTAGCTGTACGCTCGCCATGCCCTTCTCCCTTCGTTACAACCTGTCATCGACAGCAACATTCATGATGGGCTGACTATGCGCGATCCCTTGACTGCGTGAATCCTCCACCCCCCGGCTTTTTTATGGGGGAGGAGGCGGGAGGATGAGAGAGCAGCGTCTGAGACCCGGGCCACCAGCCTCAGAGGAATTTCGTGATGCAGCCTGCAAAAATCGGTGGGTTTTTATGTGCGCCAGTACGCAATACTCACATTTATGTAACACAGATCACATAAAGAGCGGGTGGGGCGTAGGGGTAAGGAGGATGGAAAGAGGTTGTC
Organism: Citrobacter sp. Cpo012; assembly: GCF_030333015.1. Taxonomy (NCBI): domain Bacteria; kingdom Pseudomonadati; phylum Pseudomonadota; class Gammaproteobacteria; order Enterobacterales; family Enterobacteriaceae; genus Citrobacter; species Citrobacter sp. Cpo012. The sequence goes on from NZ_JAOWGR010000035.1 coordinate 100,700, forward strand.
GTATAAAGAAACTAGTAACCGTTAAGCCACCTCTGCAAAATCACCAAACAGGATGGGAACTATGAAAATCAAAACTGGCGCACGCATCCTCGCATTGTCTGCATTAACGACGATGATGTTTTCCGCCTCGGCTCTCGCCAAGATTGAAGAAGGTAAGCTGGTTATCTGGATTAACGGCGACAAAGGCTATAACGGCCTCGCTGAAGTGGGCAAAAAATTCGAGAAAGACACCGGGATCAAAGTCACTATTGAGCACCCTGACAAACTGGAAGAGAAATTCCCGCAGGTTGCCGCGACCGGCGACGGCCCGGACATCATCTTCTGGGCACATGACCGTTTTGGCGGCTACGCTCAGTCTGGTCTGCTGGCTGAAATCACGCCTGACAAAGCATTCCAGGACAAGCTCTATCCATTCACCTGGGATGCCGTACGCTATAACGGCAAACTGATTGCCTACCCGATCGCGGTTGAAGCACTGTCGCTGATTTACAACAAAGACCTCGTTCCAAATCCACCGAAAACCTGGGAAGAAATTCCTGCGCTGGATAAAGAGCTGAAGGCGAAAGGTAAATCCGCGCTGATGTTTAACCTGCAAGAACCGTACTTCACCTGGCCGCTGATTGCCGCCGACGGTGGTTACGCGTTCAAGTTTGAGAACGGTAAGTACGATGTGAAAGACGTGGGCGTGGATAACGCTGGCGCGAAAGCGGGTCTGACCTTCCTGGTTGATCTGATCAAGAACAAACACATGAACGCGGATACCGATTACTCCATCGCCGAAGCGGCCTTTAACAAAGGCGATACCGCGATGACCATCAACGGTCCGTGGGCGTGGTCCAACATCGATAAGAGCAAAATCAACTACGGCGTCACGCTGCTGCCAACCTTCAAAGGCAAAGCGTCTAAACCGTTTGTTGGCGTTCTGAGCGCCGGTATCAACGCCGCCAGCCCGAACAAAGAACTGGCGAAAGAGTTCCTCGAAAACTACCTGCTGACCGATCAGGGTCTGGATGAAGTGAACAAGGACAAACCGCTGGGCGCCGTTGCGCTGAAATCCTTCCAGGATCAGTTAGCGAAAGACCCACGTATCGCCGCCACCATGGATAACGCCCAGAAAGGCGAAATCATGCCGAACATCCCACAGATGTCCGCATTCTGGTATGCCGTTCGTACCGCAGTGATCAACGCAGCCAGCGGCCGTCAAACCGTCGATGCCGCACTGAAAGACGCGCAGGGTCGTATCACCAAGTAATGCAGTTGTGAACGTGCCGGATGGCGGCATAAATGCCTTATCCGGCCTACATACCCTGTAGGCCTGATAAGCGCAGCGTCATCAGGCACGCTGACCAACAGGTTTTCATTGTTGTTGAGGATTGAACCCCATGGATGTCATTAAAAAGAAACACTGGTGGCAAAGCGACACGCTGAAATGGTCAGTGATGGGTCTGCTTGGGCTGCTGGTCGGTTACCTTGTTGTTTTGATGTACGCTCAGGGGGAGTACCTGTTTGCCATCATGACGCTGATTTTAAGCTCTGCTGGCCTGTATATTTTCGCTAACCGTAAAGCCTATGCCTGGCGCTATGTTTACCCGGGCGTTGCCGGTATGGGGCTGTTTGTCCTGTTTCCGCTGGTTTGTACGATCGCCATTGCTTTTACCAACTACAGCAGTACCAACCAGCTGACATTTGAGCGTGCTCAGGAAGTCCTGATGGATCGTTCGTACCAGGCTGGGAAAACCTACAACTTTGGCCTGTATCCGGCGGGTGATGAGTGGAAACTGGCCCTCACCGACGGTGAAACCGGCAAGAATTACCTTTCTGACGCCTTTAAATTTGGCGGCGAGCAGAAACTGCAACTGAAAGATGCCGAGGCGCTGCCGGCAGGCGAACGTGCAACGCTGCGTATCATCACGCAGAATCGCCAGGCGCTTACCCAATTGACCGCCATCCTGCCGGATGAAAGCAAAGTTACCATGAGTTCGCTGCGCCAGTTTTCCGGCACGCAGCCACTCTATACGCTCGCTGAAGACGGTACGCTCACCAACAGCCAGAGCGGCGTAAAATACCGCGCCAACAACGATATTGGTTATTATCAGGCGATTAACGCTGACGGTAGCTGGGGTAGCGAAAAACTCAGCCCGGGCTACACCGTTGCCATCGGTTGGGATAACTTCACCCGCGTGTTTACCGACGAAGGCATCCAGAAACCATTCTTCGCCATCTTCGTCTGGACGGTGGTCTTCTCGGTACTGACCGTTATTTTGACCGTTGCCGTGGGCATGGTGCTGGCCTGTCTCGTACAGTGGGAGTCTCTCAAAGGCAAAGCGATTTACCGCGTCCTGCTGATTCTTCCGTATGCCGTACCGTCGTTTATCTCGATTCTGATTTTCAAGGGCTTATTCAACCAGAGCTTTGGTGAAATCAACATGATGCTGAGCGCGCTGTTTGGGATCAAACCGGCCTGGTTCAGCGACCCAACCACCGCGCGTTCGATGATTATTATCGTCAACACCTGGCTCGGTTATCCATACATGATGATCCTGTGCATGGGTCTGCTGAAAGCGATTCCTGACGACCTGTATGAAGCCTCGGCGATGGATGGCGCAGGTCCGTTCCAGAACTTCTTTAAGATAACGCTACCGCTGTTGATTAAGCCGCTGACGCCGCTGATGATCGCCAGCTTCGCCTTTAACTTTAACAACTTCGTGCTGATTCAGCTGTTGACCAACGGTGGTCCGGACCGTCTTGGTACCACCACACCAGCCGGTTATACCGACCTGCTCGTAAGCTACACCTACCGTATCGCCTTTGAAGGCGGCGGTGGTCAGGACTTCGGTCTGGCGGCGGCGATTGCCACGCTGATCTTCCTGCTGGTTGGTGCGCTGGCGATTGTGAACCTGAAAGCCACACGTATGAAGTTTGATTAAGGGAGATTACGACAATGGCTATGGTCCAACCGAAATCACAAAAGTTACGTTTATTCGCAACGCACTTAGGGCTGCTGGTTTTTATCGCGGCAATCATGTTCCCGCTGCTGATGGTTATCGCTATCTCGCTGCGCGAAGGTAACTTTGCCACCGGCAGCCTGATCCCGGAAAACATCTCCTGGGAACACTGGAAACTGGCGCTGGGCTTTAGCGTTGAACACGCGGATGGCCGTGTGACGCCACCGCCGTTCCCGGTACTGTTATGGCTGTGGAACTCGGTGAAAGTGGCCAGCATCACCGCGATCGGTATCGTGACGCTTTCCACTACCTGTGCTTACGCCTTTGCCCGTATGCGTTTCCCGGGCAAAGCAACCCTGCTGAAAGGGATGCTGATTTTCCAGATGTTCCCGGCGGTGCTGTCTCTGGTCGCGTTGTATGCTTTGTTTGATCGCCTGGGCCAGTACATTCCGTTTATCGGCCTGAACACGCACGGCGGCGTGATCTTCGCCTACCTCGGCGGTATTGCGCTGCATGTATGGACGATTAAGGGCTATTTCGAAACTATCGACGGCTCACTGGAAGAAGCGGCCGCGCTGGATGGCGCTACGCCGTGGCAGGCATTCCGCCTGGTGCTGTTGCCGCTTTCCGTTCCGATTCTGGCGGTCGTGTTTATTCTGTCTTTCATTGCCGCTATTACCGAAGTACCGGTCGCGTCACTGCTGCTGCGTGATGTGAACAGCTATACCCTTGCGGTAGGTATGCAGCAGTACCTCAACCCACAGAACTATTTGTGGGGCGACTTTGCCGCCGCGGCTGTACTTTCAGCCATTCCGATCACTCTGGTGTTCTTGCTGGCACAGCGCTGGCTAGTCAACGGTCTGACCGCGGGTGGTGTGAAAGGTTAAGTTTTACCGAAGTACCTGCCCGGCAACGGGCAATGCCACTGCAACCCTCAACTTATGTTATCCCAACCTGTGACTGTTATTCGGCGCTCTACGGAGCGCCCTTTTTTTATGTTATTTTGCATCACTGTTACGATTATTTCCTTTCGTGCTCTCCATCACTGCAATTCTATTTCCTGTCTGAATATAGATAAATCAAACAGAATTAAGATCACAGAAAAGACAAAACGTAATTGCAATGTAAAAAATGATAATTGTCTTCCCTGCCTGTTAAATTCAACATCACGGCACTGATCAAAAGAGCTGTATCCTCTAAGGCAGGTCTGAATGAACTCTCAATATAATTCCAGTTATATTTTTTCGATTACATTAGTGGCAACGTTAGGAGGGCTATTATTCGGCTACGACACTGCGGTCATATCCGGAACGGTAGAATCCCTGAATACCGTGTTTGTCGCACCACAACATTTAAGTGAATCCGCCGCCAACTCGCTGTTGGGCTTTTGCGTCGCCAGTGCGTTGATAGGCTGCATCATCGGCGGTGCACTGGGCGGCTATTGCAGTAACCGGTTTGGCCGCCGGGACTCGCTGAAAATCGCGGCTCTGCTGTTCTTTATTTCCGGTATTGGTTCCGCCTGGCCGGAATTAGGCTTTACGACGATTAATCCTGATAATTCCGTACCTGTTTATTTGGCCGGATACGTTCCCGAATTTGTTATTTATCGTATCATTGGTGGTATTGGCGTAGGTTTAGCCTCAATGCTCTCACCAATGTATATTGCTGAACTGGCACCCGCACATATTCGTGGAAAACTGGTGTCATTTAACCAATTCGCCATTATTTTTGGTCAATTGTTGGTGTATTGCGTTAACTATTTTATCGCCCGTTCTGGCGACGCTAACTGGTTGAATACCGATGGCTGGCGCTATATGTTTGCGTCCGAAAGTATTCCCGCCCTGCTGTTTTTACTGCTGCTGTACACCGTACCAGAAAGCCCGCGCTGGCTGATGGCGCGTGGCAGACACGAGCAGGCGGAAGGTATTCTGCGCAAAATTATGGGCAGCACCCTCGCTACCCAGGCCATGCAGGAGATCAATCAGTCTCTGGAACATGGTCGTAAAACCGGTGGTCGCCTGCTGATGTTTGGCGCAGGCGTTATCGTCATCGGCGTAATGCTGTCTATCTTCCAGCAATTCGTCGGTATTAACGTCGTGCTCTACTACGCCCCAGAGGTGTTTAAAACGCTGGGAGCCAGCACCGATGTGGCGCTGTTACAGACCATCATTGTTGGCGTGATCAACCTGAGCTTTACCGTGCTGGCGATCATGACGGTGGATAAATTTGGTCGCAAACCGCTGCAGATTATTGGCGCTCTGGGCATGGCCATTGGTATGTTCAGCCTCGGTACCGCGTTTTATACCCAGGCTTCCGGGCTGGTTGCTCTGCTGTCGATGCTGTTTTACGTCGCCGCATTCGCCATGTCCTGGGGACCGGTTTGCTGGGTGCTGCTGGCAGAAATCTTCCCCAATGCGATTCGCGGCAAAGCGCTCGCCATTGCGGTGGCCGCACAATGGCTGGCGAACTATTTCGTCTCCTGGACCTTCCCGATGATGGACAAAAATTCGTGGCTGGTTTCCCATTTCCACAACGGTTTCTCCTACTGGATTTACGGTTGTATGGGTATTCTGGCGGCGCTGTTTATGTGGAAGTTTGTACCGGAAACCAAAGGCAAAACGCTGGAAGAACTTGAAGAACTGTGGGAACCCGCCGCAGAGAAAACCCAGCCTGCCTCTGCGCAGTAACCCTGACCTGCAACACGCCGCAGCCCGATTGCGGCGTGTTGTCTGTTACTCTCGCTTCAGCCGTTTTGAATTACACAGCCACAGGGTGATCACCAGCAGCAGGATCGCCGCGGAATAGATCAGCACATCCATCGGTGCTTTATGATCGACAATGATCAACCGCACAATCGCGGTGATCCCGATATAGACAAAATAGCGCAACGGAAAGTGAAAGCCCGACTGAAAGTACTTCACAATCAGCGCGATAAATTCAAAATAGAGGAAGTAAACCACCAGCCCTTCCACCAGCTCATACTTGCTGGTTTGTTCCGGCGCGAACAGCACATCCGCCAGATGCAGCGTTTCTTTCCCGAGGAATACAACCAGGATCAGGCCCAGACTCAGCAGTCCCAGATTCAACACGGTCTGTAAGATGGTGGAGATAAACTCCACGCGCGGACGAGATAGCGACGTCATAACAGCACCTCTTACTCAGTGGCGAGGTTCCTGTATAACGCAAAAATGTGACAGAGATCTACATTTTTTGTTTATGTTTTGTGCAAGAAAGGTCAGCGGGGAATGATGAATGTCACGACACATTTCACAGGATGAAGTATGCAGCTAAGACAATCCGCTGTCCGCAACGTTACCTGCGGTGAGAACGTGGTGATTTATGAACCCGCAAATCTCTACAACTGCACATTGGGTGACAACGTTTTTGTCGGGCCATTTGTTGAAATCCAGGGTAATACGCAAATTGGCGCAGACAGCAAAATTCAGTCGCACACTTTCATCTGCGAATATGTCACCCTGGGCGCCCGCTGTTTTATCGGTCATGGCGTGATGTTCGCCAACGATATGTTTCGCGAAGGAAAACCCAACGCCGACCGCAACAGTTGGGGAAGAATTTCGATTGGCAACGATGTCTCAATCGGCAGTGGAGCGACCATTCTGGCGGTCACCATCTGCGATGGCGCGGTCATCGGTGCGGGGAGCGTGGTGACCAAATCGATCACCGAGAAAGGCGTGTATGCAGGAAACCCGGCAAAATTATTGCGTCGCCTGTAACTTGCCTGCTGACGGCGCAAATGCCTTATCCGGCCTGCAGTACAGGCAGTTTGTAGGCCGGATAAGCGTAGCGCCATCCGACTGGCAAACGGCTCGATTAACGGAAGTTTTCACTTCTGTCGCTGGTCATGTCGTACAAACCAAACTTACGTCCAAGCTGCTGGCCGCCATCACGCGTTAACGGCGTCCAGCCAATCGCCGCACGGCTGCGGGTCGGGCCTGACGAGAACAGATCCAGCGGCACGGATACGTACACCCCTTTGGTAAAATCACCCTCTCCGTACTCATCCGGCGAGGCGTCGGTGATGGTCGCATAGCCGCCTACCACAACACCGCTGTCAAAGCGCTTCGCCACTTCCAGCGTTCCGCCCTTATCTCCCGCCAGATACTGGCCCACACTGGCTTTCACCAGTACATCCTGAGCGAATGACGGATTCCAGTACGCCGTCAAATGCCCGGTCTTCACGCTGTAGTCGGTGAATTTCATCATGTCCTGCGCGCTACGCCAGTCACGCTGTTTCACGTAGTTGGCATCAACACCAAACGCCCAGTTGCTGTCCAGCGGACGATACAGCACTTCTGCCCCCGCTCCGCCGTACATGGTTTCCAGATAGCCACCGTAAACCTGTCCGTAGAACCCGTTTCCGAGTGACTGGAAGTAGTTGGCCTGCAGGTTATTCACGTAGACATCGTTTTGCACATACTCGCGCACATGGGTACGCACTCGTGGCAAATGCGAATCCTGCGGCGGGTTGGTGTAGTTAAATTTGTCATAGTTATTGGCGAGGTTGGCGAACAAACTCCCGGTGGTCAGCAGGTGATCGGTAACCCACCAATCCGCCGTTCCCATCACGCCCAACTGATACATATAGAAGTTTTCCGGGCCGCCCACCGACTGGTTAAGCACCGGATCGATGTGGAAATCGAAGCGTGACTTATCGATATACCAGCCCTGCTCGGTCTTTTTCGGCACCACGGGCTCAACACGTTTTTGCGCCAGCTGGGTTTCATGGCCCAACGGTTCACCTTCCAGATGACGCTTGAGGCTGGAAACCTCCGTTTCGGTCGTCACCTGCGGCAAGTTAAGACGATTTTCCGTAATACGGATCGTGCGGATCCCGTCGGGAAGATCGTTCATCACGATCCGGTTGGCACGTTCGATCCCTTCGCGCGAATCACGGTATTTCACCTGTTCACCGGTCACATATAGCGTATCGCCCTGCACCTGAATTTTAGGATCGGCCAGTCCGGCGTTATATTTCAGCAGCGTTAGCTGATTCGCCACCACCGAATGTTGCAGGATGGCATCCTGCGGCTGTGGCTGATATTTCGGGCGGGCATTGTCGTTATAGTTTGGCCGCAGATCGTTGAAGTTAGTCCGCAGCGTGACCCCAAACATAAAGGTGTTCCCGCGCTCATAGCTGAGGTTAACGTCGGCCCAATCGGTGACGCGATAAATAGCGCCGACGTTAAACTTGCTCTTCTGATCCAGCTTGCCCGCAAAATCCTGCTGGTAATTGTTTCCCTCATACTCCAGTTTCAGACGCAACGGCTGCCAGGGCGTCTGATACTCGACGCCGCCAAACAGTGATGCCGGGCCGTGGAACATCTGGCTGCCGTCAATAGAACCGGCCTGCTTGTAGCTGTTATCGCGATAGCAGAATTTATCGCTGTATGAGCAAAACGGATTGCTGACGTTACCGCTGGTCCCGAGATATCCCCAGCCCAGGCCAAGCGAGAAATCAAACGGCCCCCAGGCTTTATTCGCCACAATATACTCCGCATCGAACAGGCCAGTTCCGCCAATATCTCGCGCGCCAACCGCCACCTGCGGCATCCAGTAGCTCTCTTCCCACAGCCGTAGTTTGAGATCAAAAGCTTTATCCTTGTAAGTCTGATCGCCAGAAAACGACTCCACGCTACTGTATTTTTTGGTACGCACATCGGTGTAGCGCAGCGTGGTTTCCAACCACGGGAAGAGCTGCACCGACGCAGAGTAGTAGCGGTACTGATCGTTATCGCGGTAATTGAGGCTCATTTCGCCCTCACGTGCCATGCGTGCGGTTGGGGTTTGCAGCAGCCCCACGCCGCCAAAATCGGACTGCGAAGGTCCAATGGGCGCGGGCCAGGTTTCACCGTGGCAGGCAACGCTTACGCCCAGCGCCAGTAAGCTGAGCAGGTAAGTTTTTCTCATTATTCGGGTATCCGCTGGGTCAGGGTGCGAAGAATGTCGGCATTAATTTCATCCGGGGTGCTGCTCCAGACAGCATCAGAGAGTCCGACATAAATGATGCTGCCGGGCATCGGCTCAACGTGACGTTTGTTCCAGTAAGCGACAGGTACTTTTTGCGTGCGCCCGTCAGGATAGATAACCCAGGCGAAGCTACAATCCGCGCCGCTGAGCCGACTTTGCCCATCGAGATAACTGGCAACATCACGCCCGGGCATAAACGGTTGTTTACCCGGATGGCTTAGCAGGCCAAACAGCGTGATATGCGTTGGCTGCGCTCCGACCCACAGCGTGTAATTGCCCTGCAACGGCGGGTTGCCTCGCTCGCTGACGCGCACAACATCCGGGTCAAGGTTAATTTTCTGCCTGCCAGTCACCTTCAGCGCCTGAATTTGCTGGCGTAAGGTGTTGATAGCCTCGGCATCGTCACCGCTTTCTTCAGCACTCAGCGCTGCCAGACGAGCCAGTAATGCCTGCTGCTGACGTCCCGCCTCCATCGTTGCCCGCTCTTCGCTGATAACCGCGCCTGGCCACCAGCTATTGCTCAATCGCGGCTGTCCAACCAGGTCGAGCAGATGTTCGGCCCCGGTCAGCGTTTTTGGCTCTTCGCTGGCGGAGGTAAAGACCTTAACGCTGCCCGCAGCAAAAACAGACGCTGCGCTCAGGCTCAACAGCAGCGCCATAACGACTCGTTTGATCATGATTTTGCCGCCTTAATCAGCGTGGTTTCCACCGGGAAGTAATGCGCGCCAAGATACTGTTCCGACTGGCGAATCAGCCCTTCACTGTCGATCCAGTAGCGGTTATGCCAGCGCGTTTGATCGGTAGTTATCTCTTCATCGAGGATCCGTACCGGGGTGTCATCGCTGCCGACCTTGATGGTGTCTGCGCCATCCCATTTGAAAACCGATCGCGCGGTGGCATAGCGTACCTGCTGATGTTCAGTCCAGCCCATTGTGCGGGTCCACGTTGCGCCATCGACTATCTGATTGGGTTTGATGAGTGGGTCTTCCGCCAGATTATTCAGCTCAATTAGGTTGTCCCCGCCGAGATGCGTTTTCACAATGCGCCCATGCTGCGTGACGAGAATAGCCCGATCCTGAGTCACCCATTTCTGCTGTCCGTTTTCCGCAAACGCGAGTACCACAAACAGTTGGGGACCGCCGTTTAGCTGCATATACTGGCTGGCGTAGGGCATATTTTGGATTTCATCGTCCGTCATCTGTACGCCGGGAGTACCAAACACGCTATCCCACAGCGAATGCCCCAACCCTTCGGTGGTGGCTGAGCACGCCTGCAGTAACAGGCAAACCATTATGAGCGCTGGTCGCTTCACGACGTTTCTCCGCATTATTGCCGGGTGGCGCAACGCTTATCCGGCCTACAAATCCCACATACTTTTGGCAATTCAAAATAACCACACCGAAGTGTGGTTAGAATTAAACGTACCTTTATTACTGGGTACTGGTGGTTGTGGTGGTTGTGGTTCCGGTATTAGAACCATCGCCGCCACCGGTCGCCGCCAGGGCGACCCCCACTGCAGAACTTACGGTGCTCACGCTGGTTGCGGAGGAACTTCCTGCCGAAACCGACGCGGCAGCCGACCCTGCTGCCTCACCCACCTGAACGGGGGCGGCATAGACAGAAGTCGCCGCAAGCGCAGATATAGCCCACAGGCCATACAGAACTTTTTTCATCACAAATTCCCTTCATTGTATGAATGGAGATTTACCCAAAAGAATTTCGGGCGAGATCGAGTATACACAAGCCAAAGTGTGCAAATTACGCCACGCGGGAATTTAGGATAATTAGATAACGAAAGGAAAAATGATTAAAAAATACAACAAAAACAATTAAATCAATAAATTAAAATATAAAAATTAAAATGCAATATCCGGTAAATCCGAAAACATCAGAAATTGAATAACATTAATAAAATTATTTTAGGATTAAGCTCAATTAAGGTATGAAGTTAAAACGTAGATATCCTGGAGCATTCTTATAAAAAAGCCGATATTAATATCGGCTTTTTATTTCATTAATGCCGGATGCGGCTAAACGCCTTATCCGGCCTACAAGTGTGTGCTATCAGGCACGCCAGGACTTATAACGGTTAATCAAACCGTTGGTAGAACTGTCGTGGCTGCTCACTTCGGAACCATCTTTCAGCTCTGGCAGAATGCGGTTCGCCAGCTGTTTGCCCAGCTCAACGCCCCACTGGTCAAAGGTGAAGATGTTCAGGATAGCGCCCTGAGTGAAGATTTTGTGTTCGTACAGTGCAATCAGCGCACCCAGGCTGAACGGCGTGATTTCGCGCAGCAGGATGGAGTTCGTTGGGCGGTTACCTTCGAACACTTTGAACGGTACAACGTGGTCCAACGTTGCCGGATCTTTACCCTGGTCGCGGTATTCCTGCTCAACCACTTCACGAGATTTACCGAATGCCAGCGCTTCGGTTTGCGCGAAGAAGTTAGACAGCAGTTTCGGATGGTGATCCGACAGCGGGTTGTGGGTGATGGCCGGCGCGATGAAATCGCATGGAACCATTTTGGTGCCCTGGTGGATCAGCTGGTAGAACGCATGCTGGCCGTTAGTACCCGGCTCACCCCAGATGATTGGGCCAGTCTGGTAATCCACCGCATTGCCGTTACGGTCAACGTATTTACCGTTGGATTCCATGTTGCCCTGCTGGAAGTAAGCCGCGAAACGGTGCATATACTGGTCATACGGCAGAATCGCTTCGGTTTCGGCACCGAAGAAGTTGTTGTACCAGATACCGATCAGCGCCAGCAGCACCGGCAGGTTTTTCTCAGCCGGAGTGGTGGAGAAGTGTTTGTCCATCGCATGCGCGCCGGAGAGCAGCCCAACAAAGTTGTCGAAGCCTACGGACAGGATGATGGACAGACCGATTGCAGACCACAGGGAGTAACGACCGCCAACCCAGTCCCAGAACTCGAACATATTGGCAGTATCAATACCAAACTCGCCAACCGCTTTACCGTTAGTGGAGAGCGCTGCGAAGTGTTTGGCAACGTGCTTGTTGTCGCCTGCGGTCGCCAGGAACCAGTCTCGCGCGCTGTGGGCGTTGGTCATGGTTTCCTGGGTGGTGAAGGTTTTGGAAGCGACCAGGAACAGCGTGGTTTCCGAGTTCACTTTCTTCAGCACTTCAGCAATGTGCGTACCATCGACGTTAGACACAAAGTGCATGTTCAGGTGATTTTTGTACGGACGCAGCGCTTCGGTCACCATGAACGGACCGAGGTCAGAACCGCCGATACCGATGTTTACTACATCAGTGATGGCTTTACCGGTATAGCCTTTCCAGCTTCCGGAGATGATCGCTTCAGAGAAGGATTTCATCTTCTCCAGCACAGCATTCACTTCCGGCATGACATCTTTGCCGTCAACGATGATAGGCGTATTGCTACGGTTGCGTAGCGCCACGTGCAGCACGGCACGGTCTTCAGTGCGGTTGATTTTCTCACCGGAGAACATGGACTTGATGGCACCCGCCAAATCGGTTTCTTTCGCCAGATCCTGCAGTTTAGCCAGCGTCTCTTCAGTGATGCGGTTTTTGGAGAAATCCACCAGCATCAAATCGTCAAACGTCGCGGAAAACTTAGTGAAACGATCGCTATCTTTCGCGAAAAGATCCGCGATAGTAACGTCTTTCATTTCTTCAAAGTGTTTTTGTAGTGCCTGCCAGGCTGAGGTCTGCGTTGGATTGATGTTTTTCATTAGCAATACTCTTCTGATTTTGAGAATTGTGACTGAGATCGATTGTAACGCCAGTCACAGAAAAGTGTGATTGTTTTAATGCCATTGCCAGGGCATCCGCCAAACGTGGCTAAAAAGTATAGCGGTTATTAGCGTTGTTATTAGTACCGTTACTCAACGCAGTTGCAGCATGAAAAATCCGCATAATCCCAGCGTTGACAGTGCAAGCTACACATTTTATTTATAAATACGGTATTTGCATTTGCGCCTGCACCGGTTTCTGTTCTGCCTTATGTGCCATGGTCGCTCTATTCATTCCCTGACACGAGGTAGTTATGACTGATGTAGTTGTCTCCAAATTTGGCGGTACCAGCGTGGCGGATTTTGATGCCATGAATCGCAGCGCTGATGTAGTACTTTCTGATGCTAACGTCCGTGTAGTGGTACTTTCCGCTTCTGCGGGTATCACCAACCTGCTGGTCGCACTGGCTGAAGGGCTGGAGCCAACCGCGCGCTTCGAAAAACTCGATGCCATTCGTCAAATTCAGTTCAATATTCTGGAACGCCTGCGTTATCCAAACGTGATCCGTGAAGAGATCGACCGTCTGCTGGAAAACATCACCACGCTGGCTGAAGCGGCGTCACTGGCGACCTCAACTGCGCTGACCGACGAACTGGTCAGCCACGGCGAACTGATGTCTACCTTGCTGTTCGTCGAGATCCTGCGTGAGCGCAACGTGCAGGCGCAGTGGTTTGACGTACGTAAAGTGATGCGCACCAACGATCGTTTTGGCCGCGCAGAACCTGACGTCGCGGCGCTGGCCGAACTGGCAACGCTCCAGTTGGCCCCGCGTCTGAGCGAAGGCCTGGTGATTACTCAGGGCTTTATCGGCAGTGAAGGTAAAGGCCGCACCACCACGTTGGGGCGCGGCGGGAGCGATTATACGGCTGCCCTGCTGGCCGAAGCGCTGCACGCCACGCGCGTCGATATCTGGACCGATGTTCCTGGCATTTACACGACCGATCCGCGCGTTGTTCCGGCGGCGCAGCGTATTGATGAAATCGCCTTTGAAGAGGCCGCAGAAATGGCGACCTTTGGCGCGAAAGTGCTACACCCGGCAACGTTGTTACCTGCCGTACGTAGCGATATCCCGGTGTTTGTTGGCTCCAGTAAGGATCCAAAAGCAGGCGGTACGCTGGTATGCAATAAAACCGCGAATCCACCGCTGTTCCGGGCGCTGGCACTGCGTCGTAAGCAAACGCTGCTGACGCTGCATAGCCTGAATATGCTGCACTCTCGCGGCTTTTTGGCGGAAGTGTTCGGCATCCTGGCGCGCCACAACATCTCGGTAGATTTAATTACCACATCCGAAGTCAGCGTGGCGCTGACGCTGGATACCACCGGTTCGACCTCCACCGGCGATACACTGTTAACACAGTCTCTGCTGATGGAACTGTCTGCCCTGTGTCGGGTTGAAGTGGAAGAAGGCCTGGCGCTGGTGGCACTGATTGGCAACGACCTGTCCAAAGCCTGTGGCGTGGGTAAAGAGGTGTTCGGCGTACTGGAGCCATTCAACATCCGCATGATTTGCTACGGCGCGTCCAGCCATAACCTGTGCTTCCTGGTGCCCGGTACTGAAGCCGAACAGGTGGTACAGAAGCTGCACCATAATTTGTTTGAGTGAGTAGATGCCAACGCCCGATGGCTCTTGTCCCATCGGGCATTTTCACCGCATCACCGTTTCATATAACAATCTGTCCAACTCCCTGACATCGCCTTCCCGACTATCCGGTAACGTCGGCGGAATCTCTCCTCTTTCCAGCTCGGCGCGGATAAACGCATGCAACAGTGGACGACGCGGGCCGTATTCCGCTTCACCCGCACACTGCTTGCGCTCCAGCAGCTCATCAATTTCCTGACGCAATGGCGCATCCAGTTCACTTCCCGCCAGCAGATCGGCAAAACGCATCGGTGGCACGCCTTTCCCCTCCTCCACCCAACGCACCGCCAGCAGCGGGCGAATGACGTAAAAGTACTTTTTCAATCGCACGTCGTCACCTTGCAGATAGCCACGGAAGTTTTTCCGCGCCATCGAGTAGTAGTGCCAGCGGGCACGTAGCGGGGAAAACCATTTGGGCACCAACGCTTTCAGCGCCGACACGGTCACTTCATCCTGTTGATAGACCACTGGCGAATCCAGCCACTCAATAAGCGTAGGGTTTGCGCCTTTCAGTAACCCCAGCGCCTTGCGCCATTCCCAGCCGCAGACGTCCAGCTCATCATCTATCGGCAACTCGATAACATCTCGTGGCGCTTCAACCCGCAGATACCACTCAGGCGGATGAACATAGAGAAATCGCACGTCGTAGTCGCTGTCCGGCGAGGCAAATCCCCAGCCACGACTGCCGGATTCACAGGCATACAGCACCCTGACGCCATAGCGCTGCTCTACCTCTTTTAGCTGGCGCAATACCCTTTCGCGCATCGCGCCGTCCACTGTGTTGTAGCTCATTATTCTTATCCTTTTATGTTCACAAGGCCGTGCAGCACCTGGTCCAGGCCCCCGAACACCGAGATTTTATCGATACGTTCAGCGACTCTTTCAAGGGTTTCCAGCTCTTTTAAGCGCAGCGCCACCGGGTTGTTTTCCATCACTTTCGCGGTATTCAACAGCGATCGCGTCGCGGCAGTCTCTTCACGACGGCGGATCACGTTGGCCTGGGCGGATTTCTCAGCTTCAACCAGTTGGGACAGGATGGCCTTCATATCACCCGGCAGGACAATATCTTTCACGCCGAGCGAAGCGACCTCGATACCAAACGGCGTCATTCGGGCTTTCACCTGTGCGCTCACCACCTCATCGATCACCTGCTTATCTTCCAGCAGCTCGTCCAGCGTGCGCGTTCCCACCGCTTCCCGCAGGGCAAACTGCAATTCGCGGTAAAGGTGATCCAGCGGTTTGGTTAGTTGGCCAAAAGCCAGCAACACATCGCCATAACGCCAGTTTGCGGCCAGATTTAAACGCAGGTTGACCTTATCCTTGGTCAGGATCTCTTGTCCACCGACCTCCAGTACCTGTAAACGAGTATCAACAACTTCGGCTTCAATCAGATGGTTTACCTTCCAGTATGCGGTCAACCCCGGCGGCAACAGCGTCTGGGTTTCGCCATCAATTTTCAGCACACCAACATGCCACGCAGGAACCTGTACCGTTAAGATAGCTTCACGACCTTTCACCGTACCGTTACGTCGTGGCTGTAACACTGCATTCATCACCTCAACCGGTACCGAAACCTGACGCGTATCCATACGCACCAGCTTCAGTGCTTCCTCTGCGCGCCAATACAGACGGCGCGTTCCCGGTGGCAAAATTTCCTGCAAGACGCCGTTCACATACAGCGCACCCGCTTCGGTATCGGTTAAATCGGCCACCACACAGTACTGCTCCACCCATGCAGGCTGGAAGCGACGTAAATACTCCGCCAGAGCTTCCGGAATTTCGCTGCCATCGGTATTGATCACCAGAACATCCGGTGTGTTAAACCATGGCAAACGGTGTTCACCTGCATCCAGTACCTGATAGTAATCACCCTGTCGGGATAACAGGCCAAGCTGGCCTTTACGAATAGTGATTTTTTTCTTCATTTTTTATTCCTTATTGTGAGTCAGGCGCGGGTGCAGGGGCGAAGCGGCAGGGGAATTCCCTTTTGCCTGTCGCACGGCATCTTTACCGGCAGCCTGTTCTGGAGCGTGCTAACTGCGCATCGCTCCGTTTTATTTCTATGATTAACAACCAGTTTTCATTCGGAGGATGAAATTGGGAATCGAACCCACTGTGTGTCAGCGGCTGACGGAACACTCCCGGAAAACAGCCTGTGCCGTTCCTGACGTGCCGGCGGGGTTTAACCCCCTGCGTTTTCAGCGTGATTGACGTAAGAGTTATTGCCAGAAGCGTGCCAGAAATGAAAATCGTCAGAATTTATTTTTAATGAATTGATTTATATAAATTTAATTGTTGTCGCCAATATTGGCAGTTGTCTCACTCGGTTAATTTTTTTATCTTTTAATCTCTTAACTTATCTTTTTGGATAAACCATGAAAAAGCGGCGGGTTGTAATTGGCGTACTGGGTACGGTGCTGGACAAACGCGGTAAACGCGCCAATCGGTTTAAAAAGTGGCGCCCCACGGTTGGATTGTGCCAACAGCCTGATTTCCCTGTCGACAGACTGGAACTGCTCCACCAGCCACGCGATGAAGGCATGGCGCAAAGGTTGATTGAAGACGTCGCGCTGCTCTCACCTGACACCGAAGTACGCCCGCATGCCGTGACTATTAACGACCCCTGGGATTTTGAAGAGGTCTACGCCGCCTTTCTCGACTTCGCCACCCACTACAGCTTTGATACGGAAAACGAAGAGTATCTGGTGCACATCACCACCGGGACGCACGTCGCGCAGATCTGCTGGTTTCTGCTAACGGAAGCCCGCTACCTGCCCGCCAGCCTGCTGCAAACCAGTCCGGCACCTGCCGGTTCATCGGATGAGGCCGTTGCCGCCGGCGTTTGCTCGGTAATCGATCTCGATTTAAGCCGCTACGCCACGCTCACCAGTCGTTTTCAGCGCGAACAGCAGCAGTCAGTCTCTTTTCTGAAGGCCGGGATTGATACGCGCAACGCCACCTTCAATAAACTGATCGAGCGCATTGAGCGTGTGGCTCTACGTTCGACCGACCCGATCCTGCTCACCGGTCCCACCGGTGCGGGTAAATCCTTTCTGGCGAAACGTATTTTTCAGCTACGCCAGTCGCGGCATCTGGTGGCGGGAAAACTGGTCGCCGTCAACTGCGCAACCCTGCGTGGCGACAACGCGATGTCTACGTTGTTCGGTCACGTGAAAGGGGCGTTTACTGGCGCACTCACGGCGCGCAGCGGACTGCTGCGAGAAGCGGATGGCGGCGTGCTGTTTCTCGATGAGATAGCCGAACTGGGGTTAGACGAACAGGCCATGCTGCTAAAAGCGATTGAAGAAAAAACCTTTTTCCCGTTTGGCTCGGACAAAGAAGTACAGAGCGATTTTCAGCTGATTGCCGGAACCCATCGTGATATGCAGCAATGGGTCGCCGAGGGCCGTTTTCGCGAAGATCTCTACGCGCGTATCAATATGTGGAACTTCGCCCTGCCCGGTCTGGCGCAGCGGCGGGAAGATATCGCTCCGAACGTCGAGTATGAGCTACACCGTTTTTCCAGCAGTAAACAGATGCAGATCCGTTTCGACAAAGAGGCACGTGCTTGTTATCTGGCATTTGCCAGCTCCCCACAGGCGCAGTGGCGCGGCAATTTTCGCGAGCTAAGTTCATCCATCGCGCGAATGGCGACGCTTGCCGAACAGGGACGCATCACCTTATCCCTTGTCGAAGAAGAAATTGCGCTGTTAAAAGAGAGTTGGCAGATTACCGCTTCGCAACCGGAACTGAACATGGACATTGACCTTTTCGATCGCCGCCAGTTAGAAACGGTGCTGGAAGTGTGTCGCCGCAGCGCGTCGCTGTCGGAAGCCGGACGCGAACTGTTTGCCGTCTCACGGCAGAAAAAAGCCAATCCTAACGATGCAGACCGATTGCGAAAATATCTCGCCCGCTTCGGGCTGAGCTGGGAAAGCGTTCGCAGCGATCAGATACAATAAGCAATATCTAATATTACCCAATCTGAACTGTTACTGGTTTTCCTAACTTCACCAGCATCATGACCAGCGCATCAAGGGTAAATTTGTTGGTTTTCTGATTAACAACATCTGAAACACGGGGCCGGGAAATATTCAGTTTCACAGCAGCTTCCGCTTGTTTCAGATGGTTTTCATCAATCCATCCGGAAATTTCTTGCATCAACTGCTGCTTCAGGCGAATGAGTTGTTCGACCTCGCATTCAGCATCATGCTTTAAGCTCTTCGCTTCCGCTTCTGCAAACCCCAGTTCGGCAAAAATATTGACATCCGGAGAGGTTACATGGCGAACCTTATTATCAACGGTATTGTTCATTTCTGATTCCTGTCTTCTTGCAAAGCGGTTCGATATCTAACTTTAGCAATGTGTTTATCGTGCTCAGAAGTACGTTTCGTCTTTTTATTGAAGCAATGCAGTACATAGACCGCGTTAGCATAGCGAGCAATGTAGATGATTCGGTACGCGCCAGATTCATACCTGAGCCTTACCTCCTCAACACCTCGACCTATCTCTGGCATCGGCTTCCAGTCAGCAGCTTCTAATCCAGCCTGTAGACGATGTAGCTGAAAACCAGCGGTTTTACGTATATCTTCAGGAAAGCTTCGTAAATCATCAAATGAACTGCCAATCCAGACAATGGGCTTTAAGGCCCGCTTTATTGAAAGCATAACACATCCTTGTATAAAATTTTATACAAACAATAAAATGTGTAACCCACACGTTTTCCTGTCATTACGCTAAATCAGAATAGAAATTCCGTCACTTCAACAAGCTATATTTTGCGAGGCTCTTTCAGGATTAGTTTTATTCTGCACGAATTACCGTACACTGAGGATATCGGCTAACAGAGGGCACCCTTATGGCACTCCCCCGCATTACCCAAAAAGAGATGACCGAGCGCGAACAGCGTGAACTGAAAACGCTGCTCGACCGCGCGCGCATTGCACATGGTCGTCTGCTGACCAACGCAGAGACCAACAGCATCAAGAAAGAGTACATCGATAAACTGATGGCCTTGCGCGAAGCAGAAGCAAAAAAAGCCCGCCAGTTGAAGAAAAAGCAGGCCTATAAACCGGATGCGGAAGCATCGTTTTCCTGGTCAGCAAATACGCCGACGCGCGGCAGACGTTAACGTCCCTTCTTCTTACGTCCCGGCGAAGTAAAACGCTTACCGTTTGCCGCCGGGCGCGATTTCTCTTTCTCCGCTGATTTTTCGATTTTCACCACCGGACGCTTAATGCCTGCGGTTTTTGGCTTCGCTTTCGCCTTCGGTTTGGCTTCTGAGGACGAGTTCTCAATCAGCTTGAACAGATCGATCAGTTCGTCATCTGTCAGGTCGCGCCATTCACCAAGCGGCAGACCAGACAAACCAACGTTCATGATACGCGTACGCTCAAGCTTGGTAACTTCATAGCCAAAGTGTTCGCACATACGACGGATCTGACGGTTAAGCCCCTGAATCAGCGTAATACGAAACACAAACGGCGCTTCTTTCTTCACCTTACATTTTTTGGTGACGGTACCGAGAATGGGCACACCGGCCCCCATCCCACGGATAAAGTCATCAGTGACCGGCTTATCGACCGTCACCAGATACTCTTTTTCGTGATCGTTACCGGCACGCAGGATTTTATTCACCAGGTCGCCGTGGTTGGTCAGAAAGATAAGTCCCTGAGAATCTTTGTCCAGACGACCAATTGGAAACACGCGCTTGCTGTGATTCACGAAATCAACAATGTTGTCGCGTTCGCTGTCTTCGGTGGTGCTGACAATCCCTACCGGCTTATTCAGCGCGATAAAAACCAGATCTTCCGCTTCACGCGGCTCAATCAACCGACCATTTACTTTTACGACGTCGCCAGGCATCACCTGATCGCCGATGGTGGCGCGTTTACCATTCAGGAAGACATTCCCTTGTTCGATAAAGCGATCCGCCTCGCGGCGCGAGCAGATTCCGCTTTCACTGATGTATTTATTTAATCGGATAGATGAGTCGGGCAGCATAGTTTCTCCTGTATACACTTCATCCTTCAAGCTGTCTCTGCGTTGGCTGCCCTCACTCACCCAGGTCACATAGCAATCTATGCTCCCGGGGATTCGCTCCCTTGCCGCCTTGATACAACTTGAATGACTTTGTGTATTAAAAGCGAAATATACCCTACCTTGCGGACGATAAAAAATAATCGTGTTCGACTGTCCACGCGCTATTTGTGATCCGTCACACCTTTTGACACAAAAGTGTCAGCGATCCATCCCTGCAATTTTGTTGAGTGAAAACAAGCAGAATCAATACATTAGAGAGGCATGCACATCTGTGCCGACAACGCGCCATCACCACATCAAATGTGCAACACAATCGGTCATTTCAGGGCGCTGAAATAAGTGAAAATAGCTTTGAGATGGAGAACAGATGGGGTTATATCAGATCAAGAAGGCAATTTCGTGATTTGCACAAATGTGCAGGAGTCCAAAAATGGCGACGGAAAACAGCGATGATATCCGCCTGATCGTAAAAATAGCGCAGCTGTATTACGAACAGGATATGACACAAGCGCAAATCGCCCGCGAGCTGGGTATTTATCGCACCACGATCAGCCGGTTACTAAAACGTGGACGCGAGCAGGGTATCGTCACCATCGCCATTAATTACGACTACAACGAAAATCTGTGGCTGGAACAGCAGCTAAAACAGAAATTTGGCCTGAAAGAGGCGGTCGTAGTCTCCTGCGATAGCGAGCAGGAAGATGAACAACTTAATATGATGGGCGTACATGGCGCACAGTTGCTGGAACGCTTACTGGAACCTGGGGACATTATCGGGTTCTCATGGGGCCGCGCGGTACGGGGACTGGTGGAAGGATTATCTCCTGCCAGCCAGTCGCGCCAGCTGATCTGTGTGCCGATTATCGGCGGACCATCCGGCAAGCTTGAAAGCCGCTACCACGTCAATACGCTGACCTACGGCGCTGCGGCAAAGCTCAAAGGGGAATCACACCTGGCAGATTTCCCGGCACTGCTGGAAAACCCGCTGATCCGTAACGGGATCATGCAGTCACGACATTTTAAATCGATTTCTGCGTACTGGGATAATCTGGACATCGCGCTGGTCGGGATTGGATCTCCGGCGATACGTGATGGCGCCAACTGGCACGCCTTTTACGGCAGTGAAGAGAGTGATGACCTGCATGCCCGCCAGGTCGCCGGAGACATTTGCTCGCGCTTTTACGATATCAACGGTGTAACCGTAGAGACCAATATGAGTGAAAAGACGCTCTCCATCGAAACCAATAAATTAAAACAGGCGCGTTACTCCATTGGCATTGCAATGGGTGAAGAAAAATACAGTGGGATATTAGGCGCATTACGTGGGAATTATATTAACTGTTTAGTCACCAACAGTCATACCGCTGAATTATTGTTGAAGTAAATAAATTCTAATTGGTCCTGCCATAATTAATTTTATGTGGGATCCCCTTATCTGAATCGGGAGTTTATTATGCAAACGTGGTTAAACTTGCAGGGCAAAGTCATTATTGTTACCGGTGGTGCATCCGGAATTGGTCTGGCGATTGTCGAAGAGTTATTAGCGCAAGGCGCTAATGTACAAATGGCAGATATTCATGGTGGAGAAGGTAAATACGATAGCCATGACGGGTATCATTTCTGGCCAACGGATATTTCCAGTGCCAAAGAGGTTAATCATACTGTCGCTGAAATTATCCAACGCTACGGACGTATTGATGGGCTGGTAAATAATGCTGGCGTTAATTTTCCGCGTCTGCTGGTCGATGAAAAAGCACCCGCCGGGCAATACGAACTCAACGAAGCTGCTTTCGAAAAAATGGTTAATATCAACCAGAAAGGTGTGTTCTTAATGTCGCAGGCAGCGGCACGCCAAATGATAAAACAGCGTAACGGCGTGATTGTGAATGTCTCTTCCGAAAGCGGACTGGAAGGTTCTGAAGGTCAAAGCTGTTACGCCGCGACCAAAGCCGCATTGAATAGTTTTACCCGTTCCTGGTCGAAAGAGTTGGGCAAACACGGCATCCGCGTGGTTGGTATTGCACCTGGCATTCTGGAAAAAACCGGACTGCGGACCCCCGAGTATGAAGAAGCGCTGGCCTGGACCCGCAACATCACCGTCGAACAGCTGCGCGAGGGCTACACCAAGAACGCGATCCCGATTGGTCGTTCAGGGCGCTTAAGCGAAGTTGCTGATTTTGTTTGTTATCTTTTATCTGAGCGCGCCAGTTACATCACCGGAGTAACCACTAACATTGCGGGCGGAAAAACGCGCGGCTAAGGAGGTTTTATGGTCAATGCAATCTTCTGTGCTCACGGCAAACTGGCCTGCGCCATGCTGGAATCGGTACAGATGGTCTACGGTGATGCCAACGTTGAAGCCGTGGCATTTGTCCCCGGAGAGAACGCCAGCGACATTGTGGAAAAGCTAAAAAAGTTAGTAAGTATTCACACTGGCGATGAATGGCTGATTGCCGTCGATTTACAGTGTGGCAGTCCCTGGAATGCTGCCGCGACGCTGGCGATGCACAATCCGGCGATACGGGTCATTAGCGGGTTATCACTGCCGTTGGCGCTGGAGCTTGTAGACAACCAAAGCAATATGAATGTGGATGAACTGTGCGAACACCTGGCGACCATTGCTCAACAAACCTGTGTCGTCTGGAAGCATCTGGAAACGGCCGAAGAGGATTTCTGATGAACATTACCCTTGCTCGTATTGATGACCGCCTGATCCACGGTCAGGTCACCACCGTCTGGTCGAAGGTGGCGAATGCCCAACGGATTATTATCTGTAATGACGACGTTTATAACGATGAAGTACGTCGCACATTATTACGTCAGGCTGCCCCACCGGGAATGAAAGTGAACGTCGTTAATATCGAAAAGGCGGTCGCGGTTTACCATAATCCGCAATACCAGAACGAAACCGTTTTTTATCTATTTACCCGCCCACAGGATGCATTAGCAATGGTAAAACAAGGCGTGAAAATCGCCACGTTAAATATTGGTGGCATGGCCTGGCGGCCTGGTAAAAAACAATTAACCAAAGCCGTTTCTTTAGATAACGACGATATTCATGCGTTTCGTGAGTTAGATAAACTGGGTGTTACGCTGGATTTACGCGTTGTCGCATCCGATCCATCTATTAATATTCTCGAAAAAATAGAAGAACAATCGTTCGCTGAATAAATAAAAATGCCTGTGTACTTATGCTTTAACAGGCAGGGATGATCACATTCACAAGGTGACATATTATGGAAATAAGTACCCTACAAATTATCGCCATATTCCTATTTTCCTGTATTGCCGGAATGGGCAGCGTGCTGGATGAGTTCCAGACCCACCGTCCGCTAATTGCTTGTACCGTTATCGGCCTAATCCTTGGTGATTTAAAAACCGGGATTATGCTCGGCGGCACGCTGGAGTTAATCGCTCTTGGCTGGATGAACGTCGGCGCAGCGCAGTCTCCCGATTCGGCGCTCGCCAGTATTATCTCCGCCATTCTGGTTATCGTCGGTCAGCAAAGCATTGCTACCGGTATCGCCATCGCCCTGCCAGTCGCGGCGGCAGGTCAGGTGCTGACGGTATTCGCCCGTACCATCACCGTGGTGTTCCAGCACGCGGCGGATAAAGCAGCCGAAGACGCCCGCTTTCGCACCATCGACATGCTGCACGTTTCCGCTCTCGGCGTACAGGCGCTGCGCGTTGCCATTCCTGCATTAATCGTCTCGCTGTTTGTCAGCGCCGATATGGTCAGCAATATGCTCAACGCCATTCCGGAATTCGTCACCCGCGGATTGCAGATTGCCGGTGGCTTTATTGTGGTGGTCGGCTACGCCATGGTGCTGCGCATGATGGGCGTGAAGTACCTGATGCCCTTCTTCTTCCTCGGGTTTATCGCTGGGGGTTATCTCGATTTGAGCCTGCTGGCTTTCGGTGGGGTTGGCGTGATTATCGCGCTGGTCTACATCCAGTTGAACCCACAGTGGCGTAAAGCCGAACCGCAGGCGCAACCCGCCTCTTCTCAAGCTCTCGATCAGCTTGATGACTAATGGAGCCAGCCATGGAACAGAAAAAACTGACCAAATCCGACCTGTTTAGCATGTTTGTTCGCTCCAACCTGCAACAGGCGTCATTTAACTTTGAACGCATTCATGGGCTGGGCTTTTGCTACGACATGATCCCTGCCATCAAGCGCCTGTATCCGCTGAAAGAGGACCAGGTTGCAGCACTCAAACGCCACCTGGTGTTTTTCAACACCACGCCTGCCGTGTGCGGCCCGGTGATTGGCGTGACCGCCGCGATGGAAGAAGCTCGCGCCAATGGTGCGGAAATTGACGACGGCGCCATCAACGGCATCAAAGTTGGGCTGATGGGCCCGCTGGCCGGTGTTGGCGACCCGTTGGTCTGGGGAACATTGCGCCCGATTACCGCCGCGCTCGGCGCATCGCTAGCGCTGTCCGGAAACATTCTCGGTCCACTATTGTTCTTCTTTATTTTCAATGCAGTACGTCTTGCCATGAAGTGGTACGGCTTACAGCTTGGCTTTCGTAAAGGGGTCAATATCGTCAGCGACATGGGCGGCAACCTGCTGCAGAAACTGACCGAAGGCGCATCGATTCTCGGCCTGTTTGTCATGGGGGTATTGGTCACCAAATGGACCAGCATCAACGTGCCGCTGGTGGTATCGCAAACGCCTGGCGCAGACGGCACCACCGTCACCATGACCGTGCAGAACATTCTCGACCAACTCTGCCCCGGCCTGCTGGCGCTGGGTCTGACGCTGCTGATGGTGCGTCTGCTCAACAGGAAAATTAATCCGGTATGGCTGATCTTCGCCCTGTTTGCGCTGGGAATTATCGGTAACGCGCTGGGCTTCCTGTCCTGATTTTTTCGCCCCGGCGATGCCGGGGCTACTTCAACAAATAGTCCTCGAAAGAGGAAGAGGTGGTAACAATGCAAACAACAACAGCTTTACGCCTTTATGGTAAACGCGATCTGCGCCTGGAAACCTTCGATCTTCCTGAAATGCAGGACGATGAAATTCTGGCCTCAGTCGTAACCGACAGCCTGTGCCTTTCTTCCTGGAAAGAGGCTAACCAGGGCGAGAACCACAAAAAGGTGCCGGACGATGTGGCTACAAACCCGATCATCATCGGTCACGAGTTTTGCGGCGATATTATTGCCGTAGGCAAAAAATGGCAGCATAAGTTTCAGCCCGGCCAGCGCTATGTCATTCAGGCTAACCTGCAACTGCCGGATCGCCCGGACTGCCCCGGCTACTCCTTCCCGTGGGTAGGCGGTGAAGCCACGCACGTCATCATTCCTGATGAAGTCATGGAGCAGGACTGCCTGTTAGCCTACGAAGGTGAAACCTATTTTGAAGGCTCGCTGGTTGAGCCGCTGTCCTGCGTGATTGGCGCATTCAACGCCAACTATCACCTACAGGAAGGCACTTATAACCATAAGATGGGCATTCGTCCGCAGGGGCGCACGTTAATCCTCGGCGGTACCGGGCCAATGGGACTACTGGCGATCGACTATGCACTGCATGGACCGGTTAACCCGGCGCTGCTGGTGGTGACCGACACCAATAACGACAAGTTGAACTACGCCCGCAAGCACTATCCATCAGAACCACAAACGTTGATCCATTATCTCCACGCCCAGGATGCGGGTTATGACACCTTGATGGCGCTGAGCGGCGGACACGGGTTTGATGACATCTTTGTTTTTGTGCCCAACGAACAGCTGGTTACGCTGGCCTCTTCTTTGCTGGCTGCTGATGGTTGCATGAACTTCTTTGCCGGTCCGCAGGATAAGCAGTTTAGCGCGCCGATTAACTTCTACGACGTGCACTATGCCTTCACCCATTATGTTGGGACATCTGGCGGCAATACCGACGACATGCGCACGGCGGTAAAACTGATCGAAGAGAAGAAAGTTCAGGCGGCAAAAGTGGTGACACACATTCTGGGATTGAATGCGGCAGGTGAAACAACGCTGGAACTGCCGCAAGTCGGTGGGGGTAAAAAACTGGTTTACACCGGAAAAGCATTGCCGTTAACTGCGCTCACCCAGATTGACGATCCGGCCTTGCGCGATATCCTGGAGCGTCATCAGGGGATCTGGTCGCAGGAAGCCGAACAGTACATATTGTCTCACGCCGAGGAAATTTAACATGATTAACCGCGACACCCAGTTGTGCATGTCGCTTGCCGGTCGCCCCGGCAACTTTGGCACACGCTTTCATAACTATCTGTATGAAAAATTAGGGTTAAATTTTATCTACAAAGCCTTTACTACGCAGGATATTGAGGCCGCAGTGAAAGGCGTTCGCGCACTCGGGATTCGCGGTTGTGCGGTCTCTATGCCGTTTAAAGAGAGTTGCATGCCGTTTCTGGATGCCATCGATCCTTCCGCAAAAGTCATTGATTCCGTCAACACCATCGTCAATGACAACGGTACGCTGACAGGATTTAACACCGACTACATTGCGGTAAAAAGCCTGATTACCAGCCACCAGCTTGATAACCACGCACGCGTCATGATCCGCGGCAGCGGTGGAATGGGTAAAGCGGTCATTGCTGCATTTCGCGATGCCGGTTTTCGCGATGTGATCGTCGCCGCCCGTAACCGGGAGAGCGGTCCGGCGCTGGCAAAACAGTACGGTTTCCAGTGGCAACCGCAGCCGGAAGGGATTACCTGCGATATTCTGGTCAACGTGACGCCAGTCGGCATGGCTGGCGGTAAAGAGAGCGATGAACAGGCCTACAGCGAAGCAATGGTCGCTGCCGCCAGCGTGGTGTTTGACGTCGTCGCCCTGCCGCCGGAAACACCGGTAATCAAACTGGCACAGCAATTAGGTAAAAAGACCATCAGCGGTGCAGAGGTGATTGCCTTACAGGCCGTAGAGCAGTTCGCCATGTACACCGGCGTACGCCCGGATGACGCGCTAATCGCCGAAGCGGCAGAATTTGCGCGGGCGGGGTAACGAAGCAGGAACAGAGCGCCAGGGATGGGCGCTCTGTCTATTTTAGGTACTATGCAACAGCGAACAGTTGCTGGTCAGCTTTCGCTTCTAACTGCACCAGTGCGGGAATCAACTGGCTGATGTTGACCAGACTGTGTCCTAACTGGCATATGCTCTCATACGCAAAATGTTCCTGACCTTCACCCGCCATGGTCAGCAGGCTTTCGCCCATAAAATTCAGCGTCTGGTACAACCCCGCCAGCGCCTCTTCACAGCCAAACGATAGCGCCAGATTTTCTTCAGTAGTGAGATGGCTACAATCAAGATGGCGGAACGCCTCGGCGAGTGAGAAATAAAGTAGATCGGCCTGTGAAATGAGAGAATAGCGGACATTAAAATGGGGATAAAACGTAGTTAGTCATGCCATCAGCAGGTAATATGACGATACGCAAAAAGTACGCCATCAATTGCTAAATCATCGCGTCTAAGAAGGTTTGGGAGAGTTCAATGTCTTCAGCGTTTCAGCATCGATTCATTCTGACTGGTGGCCCAGGGTCAGGCAAAAGCACGATAATTGATACGATTATAAAACGAGGGTTTTGGTGTTCTAAAGAAGCTGGAAGAGGTGTGATCCAAGACCAGGTTAACATCGGCGGCGATGCTTTACCGTGGGCCAACCAGACTGCATTTGCAGAGCTGATGCTATCCTGGGAAATGCGTTCGTGGCATGAAGCGGAAGGGCATACACAACCCTGCTTCTTTGATCGTGGTGTTCCTGATGTTGTAGGTTATTTATGTCTTTCTGAACTTACCATACCGAGGCATCTGGAAAACGCCATCGAGAAATTTCGCTATAACCGAATCGTATTTATTGCACCACCCTGGCGTGAAATATATGTACAGGACACAGAGCGCAAACAATCTTTCGATGTTGCCATCGCGACATATCACGCAATGGTAAAAACATACCGTATGTATGACTATCAGTTGATTGAATTACCATGTGTTTCTGTAGAAGAGCGAGTGGATTTTATTCTTTCCAGGATAAAACCCTGCTAAGACGGCAACTACGTGTAGTGGTGAATCACCATGCATGAATCTGTCATATTCTAGTGGACATATAGCTTCCGCTCCTGGCACAAAGCCCTCCCAATCCCCTATCATCGATTCTCGTATCAACCGCAGCATCCTGAAAAACTACGTATTATTGCGAGACACTTTCCTGTTTCCTCCAGCAAGCATTTCCCCTTACTCCCCATTTTTTTACTCTCTAGTCTCAACTTGTCAATTCATAATGTAGTTTATAAAATACATGGAACGTCATCATGGAAATTCTTCAGACAATGGTTTTCCGGCGTTGGGAGCAAAACCTACGGGACAGGAGAGCTAAAACGCTCATTGCCACACGCCTTTTTCGTCTGGCTAATGGTTTAGCTGGTGATGTTAAACCTGTTGGGGAAGGCGTCAGCGAAATGCGCATTTCTTACGGTCCTGGCTACAGGATTTACTTTAAACAGCAAGGTTGCCGCATCATCATTTTGTTATGTGGGGGCGATAAAAGCTCACAAGCCAACGATATTACTCTTGCAAAAATGCTCGCCCGTACACTGGATTCACAGGAGATCTTCTGCCATGAATAAACTTACTCACTACGATCCCGCGACTGCGCTGGTTGATGATGAAGAAATTGCCGTGTTTATGGCCGATGCCCTCGAAACAGGCGATGCAGCATACATTGCAAAAGCACTGGGCGTGGTAGCTCGCGCTAAGGGAATGGCGAACATTGCGGCAGAAACGGGATTATCCCGCGAGCAGCTTTATCGCTCTTTTAGTGAGAAAGGTAACCCGACGCTGAAAACCACCCTTGCAGTGATGAAGGTACTCGGCATTGAATTGACACTTAAAAAATAGCCTCAGCTTCTATCTCCCCCTTCCAACATCGTGAGCCATATCAGTAAGACGTTAGCCTGATAGTGGTAGCATTAGCGCGGTTTGTAATTTTCTGATTACATGGAGAAATGATGGAACTGCTTTTATTGAGTAACTCGACGCTGCCGGGCAAAGGCTGGATGGAACATGCGCTGCCGCTGATTGCTGAACAACTGAATGGTCGCCGTACGGCGGTGTTTATTCCGTTCGCTGGCGTGACGCAAACCTGGGATGAGTACACAGCGAAAACGGCAGCCATCTTTGCGCCAATGGGTGTCAACGTTACGGGTATTCATACCGTTGCCGATCCGATTGCCGCTATTGAAAACGCAGAGCTGGTGATTGTCGGCGGGGGTAATACCTTCCAGTTACTGAAAGAAAGCCGCGAACGCGGACTGCTGGCGCCGATTGTGGATGTCGTCAAACGCGGTGCGCTGTACATCGGCTGGAGCGCAGGTTCCAACCTTGCCTGCCAGACCATCCGCACTACCAACGACATGCCGATTGTCGATCCAAAAGGTTTTGATGCGCTGGGTCTGTTCCCGCTGCAGATTAACCCACACTTCACCAACGCGCTGCCGGAAGGCCATAAAGGCGAAACGCGTGAACAGCGTATCCGCGAGCTGCTGGTTGTGGCACCGGAGCTGACGGTGATTGGCCTGCCGGAAGGGAACTGGATTAAGGTAAGTAACGGTCAATCCGTGCTCGGCGGCCCGAACACCACGTATATCTTTAAAGCGGGTGAAGAAGCGGTTGCCGTTGAAGCAGGCCACTGCTTTTAGTTGATTTGTTGTCTGATGCCGGATGGCGGCTTCGCTTTATCCGGGCTACAACTGTAGGCCTGATAAGCGCAGCGCCATCAGGCAGTTCAGCGCACATTGCCGGATGCGGCTTCGCCTTATCCGGCCTACCGGACTGCGCCATCGGGCAATATTTCACCTGTCCTCATTAGTAATCATCCCGCTCATCGTCTTCATCCGGCTGTTCCAGCACGCTGTAAGCCACGGAACAAAACAGCGAGTTCAGACGCTGCATATCGCCCAACAGCGCCAGGTGCAAGGAGCTGGTCTCGATGCTCTGCACGTTCTGCTGATGCAGACGGTCAACGTGCGCATGCGAATAACGACGATTGAGAATACGGAAGCGGTGCTTGCTGCGACGCAGACGACGGGCACTGGTCACATCTCCCGAGAAGAACACTGACATCGCCAGCTGCAGATTGCTGAGCAACTGATCGTAGAGCGCATCCAGTTCTTTCAGCCCTTCGACAGAGAATGCCCGGCGGGCGGCCAGCGACTTATCGGCTATCTCGCTGCCCATACGTTCGACAATATCGGAAGCCTGCTCAAGGTTGAGCGACATTTCGATAATCTCCGCCCAACGGCGCGATTCCTCTTCCGCCAGCTCATCCTTTGGCATCCGCGCCAGATAGAGCTTAATTGCCGTGTACAGCACGTTAATGTCGTCCGCCATCCTGCGCAGCTCTTTCTCTTCACGTGGTTCGCCGTGCATTACTTTCTTCAGCCCGTCCATCATCTGCTCCATCGCGTCGCCGATACGCAGGGCTTCACGGGCGGCATTGGCCAGCGCGAGCGTCGGCGTATCCAGCGCGCTGACGTCCAGATGTTTGGGTTTCAGATGTGCATCCAGCTCCGGCTCATCGCGGATGATGCGCTTACAAAAACGCGCCATCGGTTCGGCGAACGGCACCATCGCCACACAGCGCACCAGGTTGTAGAAGACGTGGAAGTAGATAACCAGTTCAGATTTCGGCAGCGGCAGTTCATCCATCAGATTGGCCAGCGGATGAACAAACGGCAGGATAATCAGACTGCCCACCAGCTTAAACAGCAGGCTGCCGAGCGCCACGCGACGGGCAGCAGCATTCGCAGCACTGTTGTTGAGCATCGCCAACAGGCCGGAGCCGAGGTTGGCACCAATCACCAGACACAACGCCACCGGGAACGAGATAATGCCTGCCGCGGTCAGCGTGGCCGTCAGCAGCACCGCCGCCAGACTGGAGTAACTGATAATCGCAAACATAGCGCCAATCAGCGCATCCAGCATAATATCGCCGGTCAACGAGGCGAAAATAACCTGTACGCCGTTAGCCTGAGTTATCGGCGTGACCGCCTGCACAATCAGCTCCAGCGCAAGTAAAATCAACCCCAGCCCGATGCCAACCCGCCCCAGTTGCCCCACGCGGGACTGCTTACGCCCGAGAAAGAAGATCACGCCGATGAAAATCAGCAGTGGGGATAGCCATGAGAGATCGAAGGTCAGGATACGCGCCATCAGCGCGGTCCCCACGTCGGCACCCAGCACAATGACCAGCGCCGGGGTAAGCGCCACGAGATCTTGGGCGACAAACGAGGTCACCAGCATGGTGGTGGCGTTGCTGCTTTGCACCAGCGCCGTCACGCCGATACCCGCACAAAAGGCGAGCGGCTTCTTTTCAACACTACGGCTAAGGACGGTACGCAAGCGGGCGCCAAAGACGCGCATCACGCCGGTACGCACAATATGCGTACCCCAAACCAGCATCGCGACGGCAGAAAGCAGGTGTAACAGAGTTAACACGGAATCAGGTTCTCCTTATTTTTATGGTTTTTTGAGGCTCATTTGCCTGATGGCGCTGCGCTTATCAGGCCTACAAATCATCCCTATGTAGGCCGGATAAGGCGTTTACACCGCCATCCGGCAACGGCCCCCTTTCAGTATAAGGGTTTAAACGTAATAAAGAGACAGGGCACTCATTGAGCGCCCTGTTTGTTGTAAAGAAAGATGACAGTTTTGTGAATCAGTCGGCGTCGTAGCCGAGATTCGGCGCTAACCAGCGCTCCACTTCCGCCACGCTCATCCCTTTACGGAAGGCATAATCTTCAACCTGATCGCGCTGGATTTGCGCCACGGCGTAATACTTGCTGTCCGGATGACTGAAATACCAGCCGGAAACCGACGCGCCTGGCCACATGGCGAAGGATTCGGTGAGCTTCATCCCGGTGTGCGCTTCCACATCCAGCAGTTCCCAGATGGTGGCCTTTTCAGTGTGTTCCGGGCACGCCGGATAGCCCGGCGCCGGGCGAATCCCCTGGTAGTTTTCGCGGATAAGCTCCTCGTTACTGAGGTTCTCATTCGCCGCATAGCCCCAGTAAACTTTACGCACGCGCTCATGCAGATACTCCGCGAATGCTTCCGCCAGACGGTCAGCGATCGCTTTCACCATGATCTTGTTGTAGTCGTCATGCTGGGCTTCGAAGGCATCCGCCAGCGCATCTTCCTCCAGACCGCCGGTAACCGCGAAAGCACCGATGTAATCCGCTTTGCCGCTCAGTTTCGGCGCGACAAAGTCAGACAGGCAATAGTTGGCGAAACCGACTTTTTCCGTCTGCTGGCGCAGGTGATGACTCACGTTGATGACGTGCGTACGCGTCTCGTCACGGTAAATCTCGATGTCGTCACCCACGCGGTTGGCCGGGAATAACCCCACCACGCCGCGCGGATTCAGGGTCTTCTCGGTGCTGAGTTTATCCAGCATGTCGTTAGCGTCTTTGAACAGGCGCTTCGCCTCTTCTCCTACTACCTCATCTTCGAGAATGCGCGGGTATTTCCCGGCCAGCGACCAGGTCATAAAGAACGGCGTCCAGTCGATGTAATTGCGCAGAGTTTCGATGCTGGCTTCCACTTCCTGCACGCCCAGACGGTGCGCCACCGGCGGGGTGTAGTTTTCCCAGTCGAAGGCCAGATCGTTGTCGCGGGCAGCCTGTAACGTTACTGGCGGGGTACGCGGTTTCTTACGCGCATGCTGGATACGCACGGTTTCGTACTCTTTACGCGTACGGGCGACAAAGTCATCACGCTGGGTGTCAGAGAGCAGCGCAGCCACCACGCCAACGGTACGCGAGGCGTTCTGCACGTACACCGTCGGGCCGCTGTAGTTCTGCTCGATTTTCACCGCCGTGTGCGCTTTTGAGGTGGTCGCGCCGCCAATCAGCAGCGGAATAGTGAATCCCTGACGCTCCATCTCTTTCGCCACGTTGACCATTTCGTCCAGCGATGGGGTAATCAGCCCGGAAAGGCCAATCAGATCGGCATTCACTTCACGCGCCGTTCTGAGGATTTTCTCCGCGGGCACCATCACGCCAAGATCGACGATTTCGTAGTTGTTACATTGCAGCACCACGCCGACAATGTTTTTGCCGATATCGTGCACATCGCCCTTCACGGTCGCGATGACCATTTTGCCGTTGCTGGAGCCTTTCTCTTTGCTGGCCTCAATGTACGGTTCGAGGTACGCCACCGCCTGCTTCATCACGCGGGCGGATTTCACTACCTGCGGCAGGAACATTTTTCCTTCGCCGAACAGATCGCCAACGACGTTCATGCCGTCCATCAGCGGTCCTTCAATAACTTCGATCGGACGCGCAGCCTGCTGGCGCGCTTCCTCGGTATCCAGCTCAATAAACTCGGTAATGCCTTTCACCAGCGAGTATTCGAGGCGCTTTTTCACCTCCCAGGTGCGCCATTCCGCCATCTGGGCATTCGCCGTGTCGTCGGTTTTACTGCCGCGATATTTCTCTGCCAGCTCCAGCAGTCGTTCGGTGCCATCGTCACGACGGTTGAGGATCACATCTTCAACCGCATCGCGTAGCTCGGCGGGCAGGTCGTCGTAAATTGCCAGCTGTCCGGCGTTGACGATCCCCATGTCCATGCCGTTGCGAATGGCGTAGTAGAGGAATACCGCGTGAATGGCTTCACGTACCGGGTCGTTGCCACGGAACGAGAATGAAACGTTAGAAACGCCGCCGGAGATCAGTGCGTGCGGCAGTTCGCGTTTGATGTCTTCACACGCACCGATAAAGTCCTGCGCGTAGTTGTTGTGCTCATCAATACCGGTCGCGACAGCAAAGATGTTCGGGTCGAAGATGATATCTTCCGGCGGGAAGCCCACCTCTTCGGTAAGAATTTTGTACGCCCGACGGCAGATTTCGATTTTACGTGCGCGGGTGTCGGCCTGCCCTTGCTCGTCAAAGGCCATCACCACCACCGCGGCACCGTAGCGACGCAGCAGCTTCGCGTGATGGATAAAGGTCTCAACCCCCTCTTTCATCGAGATGGAGTTAACGATGCCTTTACCCTGAATGCACTTCAGCCCTTTCTCGATAACGTCCCATTTCGAGGAGTCGATCATAATCGGCACGCGGGCGATATCCGGCTCACCGGCGATCAGGTTGAGAAAACGCACCATTGCCGCTTCGGCGTCGAGCATCCCCTCATCCATGTTGATATCGATGATCTGCGCGCCGCTTT
The DNA here is from genome assembly GCF_030333015.1 of Citrobacter sp. Cpo012. Classification (NCBI taxonomy): domain Bacteria; kingdom Pseudomonadati; phylum Pseudomonadota; class Gammaproteobacteria; order Enterobacterales; family Enterobacteriaceae; genus Citrobacter; species Citrobacter sp. Cpo012. The sequence continues at coordinate 135,283 of NZ_JAOWGR010000035.1, forward strand.
CCACCTGCTGACGGGCGACGTCCAGCGCTTCGCTGTATTTCTCTTCTTTGATCAGGCGTTTAAACTTCGCCGAACCGGTGACGTTGGTACGCTCGCCAACGTTCACAAACAGGCTGTCGTCGCCGATGTTCAGCGGCTCAAGGCCGGAAAGGCGGCAGGCAACCGGGATTTCCGGCAAGCGGCGCGGCGGTAAGCCATCCACTGCGCGGCTCATGGCGGCGATATGTTCCGGCGTGGTGCCGCAGCAGCCGCCGACGATATTCAGGAAACCGGCCTCAGCCCACTCGCGAATCTGCGCCGCCATTGTGTCGGCGTCGAGATCGTATTCACCAAAGGCGTTCGGCAGACCGGCGTTCGGGTGCGCGGTGACGTAGCATTCAGCAATGCGCGACAGTTCCTGCACGTACTGACGCAATTCGTCCGGACCTAAGGCACAGTTCAGACCGAAGGTCAGCGCATCGGCGTGGCGCAGGGAGTTGTAGAATGCTTCGGTAGTCTGGCCGGAGAGCGTACGCCCGGAAGCATCGGTGATGGTGCCGGAGAGCATAATCGGCAGCTCAACGCCCAGCGCTTCAAATTCGGTTTTAACCGCGAAAATAGCGGCTTTGGCGTTCAGAGTATCGAAGACGGTTTCAATCAGGATCAGGTCACTGCCGCCTTCCACCAGCGCTTTGGTGGATTCACGGTAGGCGGCCACCAGCTGATCAAAGGTAATGTTGCGGTAAGCCGGGTCGTTAACATCAGGCGAGATAGACGCCGTACGGTTCGTTGGGCCGAGCACGCCCGCGACGTAGCGCGGTTTTTCCGGCGTGCGCGCCGTCCATTCGTCAGCCGCCGCACGCGCCAGTTTGGCTGCCGCAAAGTTGATTTCCGCCGACAGGGATTCCATCTGGTAATCCGCCATGGCGATAGTCGTCGAGTTAAAGGTGTTGGTTTCGATGATATCCGCGCCCGCCTCAAAGTAGGCGTTATGGATGGCGGCGATGACCTCCGGTTTGCTGAGCACCAACAAGTCGTTGTTACCTTTCAGATCGCACGGCCAGTCGGCAAAGCGTTCGCCGCGGAAATCCTCTTCGCTCAGACGATATCCCTGGATCATGGTGCCCATACCGCCGTCCAGCACCAGAATACGTTCATTTAACTGCTGACGTAATTGTTCTACTTTGCTGCTCACACTCGCTCCCGACAACGCTCAACCAGACCGAAAAAAACTCAACAGGTCATACTGGCACAAACCTGAGAGGCGGAAAAGAGAACAACGGCCAACATGAGACATGTTCAGCTTCACTCATCCGATCAGTACAGGAATTCTTGCATTATAATTGAATAAAACGAAAATGATTTCCACGATACAGAAAAGGAGTCTGCCATGGTAGCCACTGTCCCCGCGAAACGCGGTAGAAAACCCGCCGCCGCTACTGCGCCTGCAACCGGGCAGGTTCAGTCTCTGACCCGCGGTCTGAAGCTGCTGGAGTGGATTGCGGAATCCAACGGCAGCGTGGCGTTGACCGAGCTGGCGCAGCAGGCTGGCCTGCCAAACTCCACGACTCACCGTTTGCTGACCACCATGCAGCAGCAGGGTTTTGTCCGTCAGGTGGGTGAATTAGGCCACTGGGCCGTAGGTGCGCATGCGTTCATCGTCGGCAGCAGCTTTTTGCAAAGCCGTAATCTGCTGGCGATTGTCCATCCGATCCTGCGCAAGCTGATGGAAGATTCCGGTGAGACGGTAAACCTGGCCGTGCTGGATCAAAGCGATCATCAGGCCATTATTATCGACCAGGTGCAGTGCACCCAACTGATGCGCATGTCCGCGCCTATCGGCGGCAAGCTGCCGATGCACGCCTCCGGTGCGGGTAAGGCGTTTTTATCCCAACTGAGCGAAGAACAAGTGACTGGCCTGCTGCACCGTAAAGGCCTGCATGCTTATACACACGCCACGCTGGTGTCGCCAGTGCATCTGAAAGAGGATTTGGCCCAGACGCGCAAGCGCGGCTATTCCTTTGATGATGAGGAACATGCGCTGGGTCTGCGCTGCGTGGCGTCGTGCATTTATGACGAGCACCGCGAGCCGTTCGCTGCGATTTCCATTTCCGGACCCATTTCGCGTATTACCGACGATCGCGTGACCGAGTTTGGCGCCATGGCGATCAAAGCGGCGAAAGAAGTGACTCTGGCATACGGCGGATTTCGCTAGGATGGGGTTGCCGGGTGGCGGCTACGCCTTACCCGGCCTGCTATCTAAGGTTAGGGCAGATTTGTAGGCCTGATAAGCGTAGCGCATCAGGCACGGCGCACATTGCCGGATGGCGGCGCAAGTACCTTATCCGGCCTACGGTCGGTTTCATAACGCACGCTGAACCGCTGCCGACGTCGGTAGGCGTAAACATCTTCCACGTGACCGTTTTTGATGCGCGTCTGTAGGCCGCGCCAGTAGTCAGCGCTGAACAGGTCAGCGTGCATCTCTTCAAATAGCGGCCCTATACGCGGGTCGGCACATAGCCAGTGACGAAATTCTTCCGGGAAGACATCTCCCGGCGATACGCTGTACCACGGCTCAGCGCTCATCTCATCTTCCGGGTAGCGTGGCGGCGGGATATGGCGGAAATTCACCTCCGTCATGTAGCAGATTTCATCGTAATCGTAGAACACCACACGCCCGTGACGGGTCACGCCGAAGTTCTTAAACAGCATATCGCCGGGGAAAATATTGGCGGCGGCCAGCTGACGAATGGCGTTGCCGTACTCTTCAATGGCATCGCGCAGTTGCTGACCTTCGACCTGCTCCAGCCAGATATTCAGCGGCACCATCCGTCGTTCAATATACAGATGGCGAATGACGATCTGATCGCCGAGATCGGTAATTTTTTCCGGGGCTTCCTGTAATAACAGCGCCATCAACGCCGGATCGATTTGCCGTTTCTCCAGCACAAAATTCTCGAATTCCTGGGTGTCAGCCATCCGCCCAACACGATCGTGTTCTTTAACCAGTTGATAGCAGGCGCGGACGTGGGCGGCAGACATCTCTTTTTGCGGGGCAAATTTGTCTTTGATGATTTTAAACACCCGGTCAAAACCCGGCAGCGTAAACACCAACATCACCATGCCGCGGATCCCTGGCGCTTCAATAAATTGCTCATCGCAATGGGCAAGATAGAGCAGATATTCGCGGTAACTTTCGGTCTTCGCGTGTTTCTGACAGCCAATCGCCATGTACAGTTCGGCGGTGGTTTTACCGGGCAGGATCTCGCGCAGCCACTCCACCAGCGCCGCGGGCAAAGGGGCGTAAACCATAAAATAGGAGCGGGCGAAGCCAAACACAATGCTCGCCTCCGCCGTCGTGGTCAGACAGGTATCGACAAACAATTCGCCTTCATCAGTCCGGTGGATTGGCAGTAAAAACGGTAGCGTCCCCGAAGGAGTAATCAGCTTACCGACCAGCCAGGCGGCCTTGTTGCGATAAAACAGTTCGTTCGCCACCTGTAAATGGCAGCCCGACAACACATCCGCTCCCAGGGTTTCGGTCAGGTGTTCGATGATGTAGTGGATATCACGATGTTTGTTCTGCCACGGCAGACGCAGGGGCAGATCGCTAAGGACGCGCGTCAGCAGCCACTCCCAGCCGGTATCCGGAAAAAAGTCTTTCGCCAGCGGACGTGGGATCGTGCGAAAACGGCGCTCTGGCTGAGAACTGAAAATAAACAGCCGCTCGGGAGTCAGCGAGCGGTGGTCAAATAACCGACAGTAAACGGAGTTAAAGAAACTCTCCGCAATCTCGAAGCGCGGGTAATCCGGCAGTAGCCGGGTGTAATGCTCTTTCACGCGAAGTAAAAAATCCGCGTCGGTACTTTTGCCGTCAGTAATGCAGCGCAACTGCTCCACCACCAGACCCACGTGATGATCGTAAAGGTGAATACGGCTTTTCATCGCCTGCTGAACCGCATGCCAGTCGGCATGTTCAAAACGCTGCTGCGCGCCGGAGGTGACTTCCAGAAAACGCCCGTACTGGGCGTCGAAACCTTGCAAGATAGTCTGAGCAATCAGTAATTCCAGGCCACGCGTCATCAATGTCTCCCATCCGGCACAACGTCATGCCGGATGGCGCGTTCGCTTATCCGGCCTACATCCCTTCGTAGGCCCGGTAAGCGCAGCGCCACCGGGCATTAATCAAAACTGCGATTCTTCGGTCGAGCCGGTCAGCGCGGTCACCGAGGAAGCTCCGCCCTGAATGATGGTGGTGACTTTGTCGAAGTAACCTGTGCCCACTTCCTGCTGATGGGAGACGAAGGTGTAACCGTCTTTAGCTGCCGCAAATTCTGGCTGCTGAACCTTCTCAACATAGTGGCGCATGCCTTCACCCTGCGCATAGGAGTGCGCGAGGTCGAACATGTTAAACCACATGCTGTGGATACCCGCCAGGGTAATGAACTGGTATTTGTAACCCATATCCGACAATTGCTGCTGGAAGCTGGCGATGGTTTTGTCATCCAGGTTTTTCTGCCAGTTAAACGACGGCGAACAGTTGTAAGCCAGCAGTTTGCCAGGGTATTTCGCGTGGATCGCATCGGCAAAGCGCTTCGCCAGCTCAAGGTCCGGCGTGGAGGTTTCACACCACACCAGATCCGCATACGGTGCGTAGGCCAGACCACGGCTGATCGCCTGCTCAATACCCGCATGCGTACGGTAGAACCCTTCGCTGGTACGTTCGCCAGTGATGAACTCGCTGTCGTATGGGTCGCAATCAGACGTAATCAGATCGGCTGCGTCAGCATCGGTGCGTGCAATCACCAGCGTCGGCACACCCATGACGTCGGCTGCCAGACGGGCGGCCACCAGTTTCTGGATAGCTTCCTGCGTCGGAACCAGCACTTTGCCGCCCATGTGACCACATTTTTTCACCGATGCGAGCTGATCTTCGAAGTGAACGGCCGCTGCACCAGCCTCAATCATCGATTTCATCAGTTCAAACGCGTTCAGTACGCCGCCAAACCCTGCTTCCGCATCGGCAACGATCGGCAGGAAGTAATCGACATAGCGAGGATCGTTCGGCTCAATACCGGTTGACCATTGGATCTGATCGGCGCGACGGAATGTGTTGTTGATCCGATCAACCACCGCCGGGACGGAGTTCGCCGGATACAGCGATTGGTCCGGGTACATGCTGGATGCCAGGTTGGCATCTGCCGCCACCTGCCAGCCTGAAAGGTAGACCGCTTCAATACCGGCTTTCGCCTGCTGCAGCGCCTGACCGCCGGTCAGCGCGCCGAGGCTGTTGATATAACCTTTCTTCGATTCGCCGTGCAGCAGACGCCACATTTTCGCCGCGCCAAGCTGCGCCAGCGTGCATTCCGGGTTGACCGAGCCACGTAATTTCACCACTTCCTCCGCGCTATATGGACGGGTGATGCCTTCCCAGCGCGGTTGAGTCCATTCTTTCTGTAATTCTTCGATTTGTTGAGTACGGGTTTTCATGTGCAGATGCTCCATATTGTTATGTGGTGGATTACGCCAGCAGGCGGTAGCCTGGCAGGGTCAAGAAATCGATCAGTTCATCAGAGGTAGTGATTTGCTCCATCAGGCGCGCGGCATCGTCAAAACGCCCGCTGCTGTAGCGGTGTTCGCCCAGCTCGTCCTGAATCACCAGCATCTCTTCGGCCAGCATCTGACGGAACAGCGGTTTGGTAACCGGCTTGCCGTTGCTGAGCGTCTTCTCGTGGTGGATCCACTGCCAGATGGAGGTACGGGAGATTTCGGCGGTGGCCGCGTCTTCCATCAGACCGTAAATCGGTACGCAGCCGTTACCGGAGATCCACGCTTCGATGTACTGCACCGCGACACGGATATTGGCGCGCATGCCTTCTTCGGTACGCTCACCTTCACAAGGTGCCAGCAGTTGCTCTGCGGTAATCGGGGCATCTTCTTCACGGGTCACGAACAGCTGATTTTTGTTTTCACCGAGTACGTCGTTGAACACCGCCATGGCGGTATCTGCCAGTCCCGGATGGGCAATCCATGTGCCGTCATGACCGTTATTTGCTTCCAGTGCTTTGTCCGCTTTTACCTTGGTCAGAACCTGGTTGTTACGTTCCGCATCTTTGCTGGGAATGAACGCTGCCATGCCGCCCATCGCGAATGCGCCACGTTTATGACAGGTTTTAATCAGCAGACGCGAATAGGCGCTGAGGAATGGTTTATCCATCGTCACCACCTGACGGTCCGGCAGCACGCGATCCGGGTGGTTCTTCAGCGTTTTGATATAGCTAAAAATGTAGTCCCAACGACCGCAGTTCAGACCCACAATGTGGTCACGCAGGGCGTGCAGAATTTCGTCCATCTGGAAGACGGCAGGCAGCGTTTCAATCAGCAGGGTCGCTTTAATGGTGCCGCGCGGCAGGTTAAAGCGGTCCTCTGCATAGCTGAACACTTCGCTCCACCATGCCGCTTCTTGCCAGGCCTGCGTTTTTGGCAGATAGAAATAAGGGCCGCTGCCTTTCGCCAGCAACGTTTTGTAGTTGTGGAAGAAATAGAGGGCAAAGTCGAACAGGCTGCCCGGGATAGATTCGCCACGCCAGGTGACGTGTTTTTCCGGCAGATGCAGACCACGAACGCGACATACCAACAGAGCCGGATTAGGCTTGAGCTGATAAATTTTACCCGCTTCGTTGGTGTAGCTAATGGTGCCATTGACCGCATCGCGCAGGTTGATCTGCCCGTCGATAACTTTGCTCCACTCAGGAGCCAGTGAATCTTCGAAGTCAGCCATAAAGACTTTGACGTTCGCGTTCAGCGCGTTGATGACCATCTTGCGCTCAACGGGTCCGGTGATCTCTACGCGGCGATCCAGTAAATCATCAGGAATTCCGCGAATTTTCCAGTTACCTTCACGAATGGAAGCTGTTTCCGAAATAAAATCAGGCAACTTACCGTCATCAATATCCTGCTGCTGCTGGATACGTGCAGCCAGAAGTTTATTCCGCTTTGGCGTAAATCTTGTCACCAGTTCAGTCAGAAACTCCACTGCTTCAGCGGTCAGAATTTGCTGTTCCTGTTCGCCACGCGGCCTGGTGAAGACCAGTTCATCGGTTGTCGTTGCCTGTTGATTCATTGCGTAGTTCCTCGTCATTGATCCAAACACATCCCCAATGCGAACGAAGGATCGTTGTGCGCTTTTCGTTCAGCACAACTAAGACTACTCATTTAAATTTCAAAATCAAAAACAATTTCCATTTTTAATTTAATTATCAATTAACCTATTGATAACAATATAAATAAAATTTAATTACACGATGAGGTGCGTTTCGGAAATAAAAAAGGCACCCGAAGGTGCCTGATTCAATATGCTGAAACGCTTAAGGATCGTCTGCTACAGAAGATTAATCCAGCGTTGGATTCATGTGACGCAGATCATATGGCGTGATCTGGTAGACGTAATAGTTGAGCCAGTTGGTAAACAACAAATTACCGTGGCTACGCCAGGTTGCCCGCGGTTTGTTTTGCGGGTCATCTTTCGGGAAATAGTTATAGGGTACTTCCGGCGATAAGCCCGCTTCGACGTCACGAAAATATTCGCTGCCGAGTGTATGGTCGTCATACTCAGGATGACCCGTCACGAAGGCGATACGTTTATCTTTGCTGGCAAACAGGTAAGCATCTCCCTCTTCGGTTTCAGCAAAAATCTCGAGATCGGTGTAGTCGCGGATAAGCGCTGCAGGGAAATCAGCATAGCGCGAATGCGGGGCCAGGAACGCATCATCGAATCCACGCGTCAGTAGCGCATGAGGGTGCAGAATATGGTGCTCATAGACGCCTGAGAGTTTATCCATGCGGGTTTGCTTAGGAATTCCGTACAGGATATTCAACGCGGCCTGCACCGCCCAACAGACAAATAACGTCGAGGTAACGTGATCTTTGGCCCATTCAAGCACTTGCTTAATCTGCGGCCAGTAAGCCACATCATTAAATTCAACCAGGCCCAACGGTGCGCCGGTCACGATCAATCCGTCAAAGTTCTGATCGCAGATATCCTCGAAATTACAGTAGAAGTTATTCAGATGCTCCGTTGGGGTGTTGCGTGACTCGCGGGCATCGATGCGCAATAGCTGAACATCTACCTGCAGCGGTGAGTTAGACAGTAAGCGCAGGAACTGGTTTTCCGTTTCAATCTTCTTGGGCATCAGGTTAAGGATGAGCACCTTCAGTGGACGAATTTCCTGACCGGAAGCGCGGGATGTCGTCATCACGAAGACGTTTTCCTCACGCAAAAAATTGACGGCGGGTAGCTCGTCCTGCACGCGAATTGGCATAACCTGATAACCTCACAACATACGTTTAAACGTTTAGACATCCAGATAGCTGAAGATACCCAGGAATCATGCGAATGTCGAGCCTGCATCCTCAAGTTGAGAAAGTTTCACGGCTCCTTGCTGTAGAATAGTGCAGTAAAGAAAAAAAGGAGAATGCTATGAACCTTACCATTCGTCGTTCGCGTCAGGACGAAGGAGATAAGTTAGTTTCTATTTGGTGTCGCTCAGTAGATGCCACGCACCATTTCCTCTCTGCGGATTATCGGATTGAGCTGGAGGAGCTGGTACGTTCATTTTTACCAGAAGCCCCTCTGTGGGTTGCAGTGACAGAACAGGATGAGCCCGTCGCTTTTATGCTCCTGACCGACCAGCATATTGATGCTTTGTTTGTCGATCCGGATGTGCGTGGTAGTGGTGTTGGTAAACTGCTGATTGAACATGCTTTATCAATGAGTTCAACGCTAACAACCAACGTTAACGAGCAGAATGAGCAGGCGGTTGGATTCTATAAGAAGATGGGATTTAGCGTGACGGGACGTACAGAGGTGGACGATCTCGGACGACCGTACCCGTTACTCAACCTCGTACGCGGGTAGCAGGACTAGCTTTTGTAGGCCGGATAAGGCGATACGCCGCATCCGGCAGTATGCAGACGTGTTGCCTGATGCGCTGCGCTTATCAGGCCTACAAAATACATTCAGCCCGGCCCCTGCAGGCCGGATAAGGCGGCACGCCGCATCCGGCGGTTTTCATTCCGCACAGACGCAAAAAAGCCCATCCGTCAGGATGGGCTTTTTCACTAAATTAATGCCTGGCAGTTTATGGCGGGCGTCCTGCCCGCCACCCTCCGGGCCGTTGCTGCGCAACGTTCAAATCCGCTCCCGGCGGATTTGTCCTGGGCAGGAGAGCGCTCACCGACAGACAACAGATAAAACAAAAGGCCCAGTCTTTCGACTGAGCCTTTCGCTTTTATTTGATGC